>NZ_AKJX01000164.1 GCF_000276605.1 Acidovorax sp. CF316
CGCCACGGCGGCGGCCAGGCCCCAGGCCAGGCCGTTGAGGCGCTGCACGGGAATGCCCATGTAGTAGGCCGCCAGCTGGTTTTGCGACGAGGCCTGCATGGCGATGCCGAGCTTGCTGTAGCGAAACAGTGCGAACAACAGCGCACACAGCACGCCGGTGGCGCCGATCACGGCCAGCTGCTCGGCGTTGAGCACCAGCGCGCCAAGCTTGAACGACAGGTCCTTGTAGGGCACGGGCAGGGTGTGCGTCTCGGTGCCGATGGCGGGGATCATCGTCACCAGGCCGCGCAGTACGTAGCCGATGCCGATGGTCAGCATGACGATGGAGAAGGCCGGCTGGCCCAGGATGGGGCGGATCACCGCGCGCTCGAGCACGGTGCCGAACAGGCCCATGGCTGCGATGCTGGCCAGCACCGCCACCCAGAAGGGGAAGCCGAGCACCGTCATCAGCGCCAGGCCGCAGAAGGCGCCCAGCATCATGAGCTCGCCCTGGGCGAAGCTCACGGTTTCCGTGGCCTTGTAGATGAGAACGAAGCCGAGCGCGATCAGGCCGTAGATGCACCCCTGGGCGATACCGCTGATCAACAGTTGCACGAATTGCACACTGGCCCTCCGGAATATTTATACAAAGCAATTGCTTTGCATAAATAATGGTGCCTGCGTGCGGCCCCTGCCGCACTCGGGGCTAACCCTGAGTGCAGGCACTGCCAGGGCACCGCGCATGTTGTCCCTTTGCCAGGGGGCGCGCAATAAGGGTTGCGTCCTATGCGGCGCGTGGAGGAGTCCATGTCCATCGAGGTAGAAAAGCAAGGCCGTGTCACGCTGGTGACACTCCACCGGCCCGAGGTGCGCAACGCGGTCGATGCGGCGACGGCCCGTGCGCTGCACGCGGCCTTCCTGGCGTTCGAGCGCGACGACACGGCCGACGTGGCCGTGTTCCATGGCGCGGGTGGCCACTTCTGCGCGGGCTGGGACCTGCAGTCGGGGGCGCGGCTGCAGGCCGAGGGTACGTCGCCCAAGGCACTGGCGCAATCGCTCGACTATGCGGCCGGTACACCGGACCCCGCCGCCCCCATGGGCCCGAGCCGGCTGCAGCTGTCCAAGCCCGTGGTGGCCGCCGTCAGCGGTGCGGCCGTGGCCGGCGGCATGGAGCTGGCCCTGTGGTGCGACCTGCGTGTGATGGAGGAGGGCGCCTATTTCGGCGTGTACTGCCGCCGCTTCGGCGTGCCGCTGATCGACGGCGGAACGGTGCGCCTGCCGCGCCTCATCGGGCTGTCGCAGGCGCTCGATCTGATCCTCACGGGCCGCAAGGTCGAGGCCCCCGAGGCCTTGCGCATGGGCCTTTGCAACCGCGTGGTGCCGCCCGGCCAGGCCCTGGCGGCCGCGCTGGCGCTGGCGCACGAGATCACCGCCTTTCCGCAGGCCACGCTGCGGGCCGACCGCGCCAGTGCCTTCGCACAAGAGGGCCTGCCGCTGGCGCAGGCGCTGCTGCAGGAGTGGCAGGGCGGGCGGGCCTGCTTGGCCGATGCGCTGCAGGGCGCGGAGCGCTTCACCGCGGGCCAGGGGCGGCATGGAAAGTTTTGATTGAAAATGGCCTGAAATGCTTACTTGGATGGCATGGCCCGCTATCCATTGCAGAGCGCACGGAGACACCGAACAGGAACACCATGAGCAAGACCAGCACCGCACTGCCGCAGGAATTCGAGCCCGAATTCGTGGCCGGCCTGAAATCCATCTTCGAGGAAAAGATCGTCTTCAACCAGGTGCTGGGCCTGAAGATCACCGCCCTGCACCCCGACCGGGTGGAGGGGCGCATCGAGATGAAGCCCGAGCTGGTGGGCCACTATGCGTACAACCGCGTGCACGGCGGCGTGATCAGCGCCGGGCTCGATGCCATGGGCGGCCTGGCCGTGATGGCGGCCATCGGCGGGCGCCACATGGACGAAGCGCCCGAGCAGCGACTGCACCGCTTTGCCAAACTTGGCACCATCGACCTGCGCATCGACTACCTGCGTCCGGGCATCGGCAGCCACTTCACGCTGCACGCCGAGGTGCTGCGCCTGGGCTCGCGCGTGGCCACCACGCGCATGGAGTTCAAGGGGCCCAACGGGGAGATCATGTCCGCAGGGGCGGCGGCCTACATCGTTTCCTGACGCGGGCTCAAAAAAAGCAGGATATCCCGTCGAGGATGTAATGCGCCGGATGTGAGTGCCCGCAAACATTGCAAGCGCATGCTACGGATGAACCGTTTGGTTACCGTTCTTGCGCAATGCACGCATCCGTCGCGTAGGTGCACTCCTACGATGAAATCTCTTTTCAAGGAGTACCGATGGCCGTGCAAAACCCCTTCTTTGGCAAGCGTGAACCCGAGTCGTTTCAGCCCCGCCACAGTCCTTCCAACTCCACCGGCCTGAGCAGCCCGGTGGCCAGTTCGTCCGCCAGCGGTGCCGCGCCGGCATCGGCACCGGTCAGCCCGGCCCTGGCCAAGCCCTCGTCGGCCGTGGATTCCACCGGCAGCAAGCTCACGGTGGGCCCCAACATCAAGCTCAAGGGCGTGGAAATCACCGATTGCGACACCCTTGTGGTCGAAGGCACGGTAGAGGCCACCATGGACTCGCGCGTGATCCAGATCTCCGAGCACGGGGCCTTCCGCGGCTCGGCCGAGATCGACATCGCCGAAATCCATGGCGAGTTCAACGGCACGCTCACGGTGCGCCAGAAGCTCGTGATCTACAGCACCGGCAAGGTCAACGGCAAGATCCGCTATGGCAAGCTGGTGGTGGAAGAGGGCGGCCAGCTCGCTGGCGAGATCGAATCCGGCATCGGCTCGGGCAGCGCCTCGTCGGCATTGCGCAGCGCGCTGCCTGCGCAGCAGCCGGTGCGTGCCGAACCGACCGCGCTGGCGGCCTGAACGACCGCCCGCTGACGACCGGTGCCCTGCCGGGGCCCGGTCGGTCTTTCTTGTCTGCTGACTACTCGCCTTCCTTCTTCGGGCGCGGCACGGGGCGCGGACGGCCTTCGTCGTCGATGGCCACGTAGGTCAGGCGCGCTTCCGTCACCTTGACGTAGCGCCCCTGGTCGGCAAAGCGCTCGGCATATACCTCCACCTGCACGGTGACCGAGGTGTTGCCCACGCGCGTGATCGACGAGAAGAACGACAGGATGTCGCCCACGCGCACGGGCTGCTTGAAGATGAACTCGTTGACCGCCACGGTGGCCATGCGGCCCTGCATGTAGCGCGCCGGCAGCACGGAGCCGGCCAGGTCGACCTGTGCCATGACCCAGCCGCCGAATATGTCGCCATTGCCATTGGTGTCCGCCGGCATGGGGATGACCTTGAGCACCAGTTCCTTGTCGGTGGGCAATTGGGCGGCGGGTGGGCTGAAATTCTCGGACATGGGCACAATCTCGGTTGGGGCTGGCACGGATGCTGGGGGACACCACGGGTGGACTCCAGGGCACGCCCCGAGAAAACCACCCAGGCGCCAGCCGGGTCGGTAAAAACAACAACCGGAATTGTCCCCCATGCGCCCTGTCGGCGAACCCCACCCTGCCCAGGCACCGGCTTTGGCCGCTGCAACCCCTCCCTCCGACTGGGCCACCATCGGCCGCTTGCTGCCCTACCTGTGGCAGTACAAGTGGCGTGTGGTCGCGGCCATCGTCTTCATGGTGGGCGCCAAGATGGCCAACGTGGGCGTGCCCGTGCTGCTCAAGACCCTGGTGGATGCCATGGACCTGAAGCTGGGCGAGCCGGCCACCTTGCTGGTGGTGCCGGTGGGGCTGTTGCTGGCCTACGGCGCCCTGCGCCTGTCCACCTCTATCTTCAGCGAATTGCGCGAACTGGTGTTCGCCAAGGCCACGCAGGGTGCCGCGCGTTCGATTGCGCTGCAGACCTTCGAGCACCTGCATGCCTTGAGCCTGCGCTTTCACCTGGAGCGGCAGACCGGCGGCATGACGCGCGACATCGAGCGCGGCGTGCGCGGCATCGAGTCGCTGATCTCCTTCACCCTGTTCAACGTGGTGGCCACGCTGGTCGAAGTGGCCCTGGTGCTCACCGTGCTGGCCGTCAAGTTCGACGCGTGGTTTGCCTGGATCACGCTGGCGGCCTTGGCGTTCTACATCCTGTTCACCGTGTTGGTGACCGAGTGGCGCACGCAGTTCCGGCGCGAGGCCAACGAGTTCGACTCGGCCGCGCACACCAAGGCGGTGGATTCGCTGCTCAACTACGAAACCGTCAAGTACTTCAACAACGAAGGCTTCGAGGCGCGCCGCTACGACGAAAGCCTGGAGCGGCTGCGCCATGCGCGCCTGAAGAGCCAGACCACGCTGTCCATGCTCAACGCCGGGCAGCAGTTGATCATCGCCATCGGCCTGGTGGCCATGCTGTGGCGCGCGACGCAGGGTGTGGTCGACGGGCGCATGACGCTCGGTGACCTGGTCATGGTCAACGCCTTCATGATCCAGCTGTACATACCGCTCAACTTCCTCGGGGTGATCTACCGCGAGATCAAGCAGAGCCTGACCGACCTGGACAAGATGTTCGTGCTGATGGACAAGGAGCGCGAGGTGGCCGATGCTCCCGGTGCGCTGCCGCTGTCGGGCCTCGACCAGGCCACAGTGCGTTTCGAGGATGTGCATTTCGCCTACGACACGCGCAAGGGAGAGGGCCTGGCCGCCGGCCGGCCCATCCTGCAGGGCGTGAGCTTCGAAATCCCCGCCGGCAAGACGGTGGCCGTGGTCGGGCCCTCGGGCTCGGGCAAGTCGACCCTGGCGCGGCTGCTGTACCGCTTCTACGACATCCAGCAGGGGCGCATCACCATCGCCGGGCAGGAGATCCGCGCGGTGACCCAGGCCAGCGTGCGCCAGGCCATCGGCATCGTGCCGCAGGACACGGTGCTCTTCAACGACACCATCGCCTACAACATCGCCTACGGCCGCCCAGGCGCCAGCCAGGCCGAGGTGGAAGCGGCCGCCCGCTCGGCGCGCATCCACGACTTCATAGCCGGCACGCCGGCCGGCTATGGGGCCATGGTGGGCGAGCGCGGGCTCAAGCTCTCGGGCGGCGAGAAGCAGCGCGTGGCCATCGCCCGCACGCTGCTCAAGAACCCGCCCATCCTGATCTTCGACGAGGCCACCTCGGCGCTCGACTCGGCCAACGAGCGCGCCATCCAGTCCGAGCTGCAAAGCGCCGCCCAGAACAAGACCACGCTGCTGATCGCGCACCGCCTGTCCACCGTGGTCGATGCGCACGAGATCCTGGTCATGGACGCCGGCCGCATCATCGAGCGCGGCACCCACGCCGAACTGCTGGCCCAGCGCGGGCGCTACGCCAGCATGTGGGCGCTGCAGCAGAGCGACGCCGCGGCATGAACCTTGCCTCCAGCCACGACAACCATCGCTTTTGATTTCCTTTTGATTCCACTGCCATGAAACCTGTCCTGCTTGCCCTCTCATTCCTTGCCGAGGAACATTGCGCCCAGCTGTCGGAAACCTTCGAGCTGGTTTACGCACCCGACGCCGCCCAGCATGCGAAGGCCATTGCCGAGCATGGCAGCCGCGTGCGCGTGGTGCTCACCATCGGCTCCATCGGCATCACGCCGGCGCAGATCGATGCGCTGCCGGCCGCCACGCTGATCTGTGCGCTGGGTGCGGGCTACGAGAACATCGCCGTGGCCCATGCCAAGGCGCACGGCATCGTGCTAGCCAATGGTGCGGGTACCAACGACGACTGCGTGGCCGACCACGCCTTCGGCCTGTTGATCGCCGCCGTGCGCGGCATTCCCCAACTCGACGTCGCCACCCGCCAGGGCGTGTGGCGCACGGCCTTGCCGCTGCCACCCAATGTGTCGCACAAGCGCATCGGCATCGTCGGCCTGGGCACCATCGGCAAGAAGATCGCGCAGCGCGCGCTGGGCTTCGACCTGCAGGTCGGCTACCACAACCGCAGCGAGCGCAGCGATGTGCCTTACCGCTACTTCGGCGACGTGACAGCGCTGGCCGAATGGGCGGATTTCCTGGTCGTGGCCACGCCCGGCGGCCCGGGCACCAAGCACCTGGTCAACGCCTCGGTGCTCGCTGCCCTGGGACCGCGCGGCTATGTGGTCAACATCGCGCGCGGCAGCGTGATCGATACCGCGGCGCTGGCCAGCGCCTTGCGTGACGGCCGCATTGCGGGCGCGGGCCTGGATGTGTACGAGAGCGAGCCCGCGCCACCGGCCGAGCTGCTGGACCTGCCCAGCGTGGTGCTCACCCCCCATGTGGGCGGCTGGTCACCCGAAGCGGTGCAGGCCTCGGTGGACCGCTTTGTCGAGAACGCGCGCCGCCACCTCGCGGGCGAGGCACCGGTATCGCCCATCTGAGTCGGCCCCCACCAGCAATGGGCAGGTCGTCGGGGGCTCAGCCCCCGCCGAGTACCTTGTACAAGGTGATGCGGTTGGTCTGCTCGGCCAGCTGCAGGCTCAGCAAGGTCTGCTGCGCCGCGTACAGCGAGCGCTGGGCGTCGAGCACCGTGAGGTAGTTGTCGGCACCGGCCTTGAAGCGGGCTTCGGACAGGGCGTAGACGCGCTCCGTCGCGGCCAGCAGCGAGGTCTGCGCGGTGATGCGGTCCGTCAGGGTGGCGCGCTCGGCGAGTGCGTCCGCCGCTTCGCGGAAGGCGGTCTGGATGACCTTCTCGTACTGCGTGAGGGCGATGCGCTGGTTGGCCTGGGCGACGTCCAGGTTGGCCTGGTTGCGGCCGCCGTCGAAGATCGGCAGGCGGATCTGCGGCACGAAGCTCCACAGCAGGTTGCCGCTGCCGAACAGGCCCGAGAGCTCGGTGCTCGCCGTGCCCACGCTGGCCGTGAGCGAGATGCTGGGGAAGAAGGCCGCACGCGCAGCGCCGATGTTGGCATAGGTGGCCTGCAGGCTGCGCTCGGCTGCCATCACGTCGGGGCGCGTGAGCAGCACACTCGAGGGGATCTGCGCGGGCACGGCCAGCAGCTGCAAGGCGCTCTCGCGCAGCATGGGCACCGGTGCGGCCGCCTGCGTCACGCGCGCGCTGCGCCGTTCGTCCGGGACCTGTGCGGCCACGGGTACAGGAGGGGCGGGTTGTACGGCGGGCAGCAACGTGGCCGGAACGGGCGAACCCACCAGCAACTGCAGCGCATTGCGGTCGCGCGCCACCTGGCTGGTGAAGGCGGCGACGTCGGCGCGCGCACTGTCCACCGTGGTCTGGTTCTGCGCCAGCACCAGGCCCGAGGTACCGCCCAGGCGGTGCGTGCGCTCGGTCAGAGAGTACGACGCCTCGCGCGAACGCAGTGTTTCTTTCGCCAGCTCCAGGCGCGCCTGGTCGGCGGCGAGGTTGAGCCAGGCGCTGGTGACCTCGGCCACCAGGCTCAGCTGCACGCTGCGCTGGTTGTCGGTGACGCGCAGCACCTCCTGCAGGGCGGCCTCGTTGAGGTTGCGCACACGGCCGAAGAAGTCGAGCTCGTAGCTGGTGATGCCCAGTTGCGCGCTGTACTGCTCGCCGATCTGCGAGCGGCCGGCCGTGGTCAGGTCGGCGGCGGTGCGCGTGCGGTTGCCCTGGGCCGTGCCACCCACGCTGGGCAGCCGGTCGGCGCGACTCACGCCGTACTGGGCCTGGGCGCGCTCGATGGCCAGGGCCGCGGAGCGCAGGTCGCGGTTGTTCTGCAGCGCCAGGGTGATCACGTCGCGCAACTGCCCGGACTGCACCACGGCATCCCAGCCCAGCGGGGCATAGGTGGCCGCGCTGGCGTCCGCGACCGTGGCGGCGTTGTCCAGGGCGGCGGGAACCGGGGCCGCGGGGCGGTCGTAGCCGGGGGCCAGGTTGGTGCAGCCGGCCAGGAGCAGCAGGGCACACAGCGGGGTCAGCAGGGCTTTGTGCATGCCGCCGGAAATAGAAGATCCAGATCGGGTCGCGAGGGTGGTGCGCACGGTCATGCCTGCACCTCCTTCACCTCGGCGGGCAGCTGGGGTGGGACGGGTTTGCGCGAGGCGAACCACGAGCGCACCAGCAGGAAGAACACCGGCACGAAGAACAGCCCCAGGACCGTGGAGGCGACCATGCCGCCCAGCACGCCGGTGCCGATGGCCTGGCGGCCGCCCGCGCCCGCGCCCGTGCCGATGGCCAGGGGCAGCACGCCGAAGCCGAAGGCCAGCGAGGTCATGAGGATGGGGCGCAGGCGCATGCGCACGGCCTCCACCGTGGCGTCGTACAGGCTCTTGCCCTGCTCCTGCAGCTGCACCGCGAACTCCACGATCAGGATGGCGTTCTTGGACGCCAGCCCCACGGTCGTGAGCAGCCCCACCTGGAAGTACACGTCGTTGGTCATGCCGCGCGTGTAGGTGGCCAGCAGGGCGCCGATCACGCCCAGCGGCACGGCCAGCATCACCGAGAACGGCACGCTCCAGCTTTCGTACAGGGCCGCCAGGCACAGGAACACGAAGAGGATGGAGACGGCGTAGAGCAGCGGCGCTTGCGAGCCCGAGCGGCGCTCCTGCAGCGATGCGCCCGTCCACTCCATGCCGATGCCGGGCGGCAGTTTCTTCATGATTTCCTCGATGGCCACCATGGCGTCGCCCGAGCTGGCGCCTGGCGCGGTTTCGGCCTGCAGTTCCAGGGCGGGGCTGCCGTTGTAGCGCATGAGCTGGGGCGGGCCGTTGGTCCACGAGGTGCTGGCAAAGGTCGAGAAGGGCACCATTTCGCCACTGCGGTTGCGCACACTCCAGTGGCCGATGTCCTGCGGCAGCATGCGGTAGGGCGCATCGCCCTGCACATACACGCGCTTGACGCGGCCCTGGTGCACGAAGTCGTTCACATAGGTGCCGCCCATGGCGCTGGAGAGCACGCCGTTGATGTCCGCCGTGGTCAACCCCTGGGCCGCAGCCTTGCGGTCGTCGATGGTGACCTTGAGCTCCGAGGTGTTGTCGAAGTTGGTGGTCCGCACATTGGTGAGGATCGGGTTCTGCCGGGTCAGTTCGATCAACTGGTCCTTGGCAGCGACGAGGGCATCCTGCCCCAGCCCGTTGAGGTCCTTGATCATGAAATTGATGCCCGCGCTCGACCCCAGGCCGCGCACGGCGGGAGGAAGGGTCACGAAGATGCGGGCGTCGCGGATCTTGGCGAGGTCCTTGGTGGCCTGGCTCGCGATGACCTCGGCGGACTGGCTGCGCAGCGGGCGGTCCGCCCAGGGCTTGAGCCGGATGAACATGTTGCCCGAGTTCTGGTTGCCGTTGTTGCCCGCGATCGAGTTCACGCGCAGCACCTCGGGCTTGGCCAGGAAGTAGTCCTTGATCTCATCGAGCACCACACCCAGGCGCTCGTCGGTGGCGCCTGAGGGCAGCGTGATGATCGCCGAGACGAAGCCCTGGTCCTCATTGGGCAGGAAGGAGGTGGGCAGCTTCTTGAACAGGAAGGCCACGGCGAGCAGGATCACCAGGTAGATGACCACCATGCGCAGGCTGCGCTTGAGCAGCCCGCCCACGGCGCGCTGGTAGCGGTTGGCCGTGCTGTCGAAGCTGCGGTTGAACCAGGCGAAGAAGCGGTCGTTCAGGCCCAGCAGGCCGCGCCGCGGCGGGCCGTCGTGCGCTGCGTGGTGGCCTTTCTCGATGGGCTTGAGCAGGGTCGCGCACAGCGCCGGTGTCAGCGTCAGCGCCACGAACACCGACAGCGCCATGGCCGAGACGATGGTGATCGAGAACTGGCGGTAGATCACGCCGGTGGAGCCCGTGAAGAAGGCCATGGGGATGAACACCGCCGACAGCGTGAGGCCGATGCCCACCAGTGCCGGCGTGATCTCCTTCATGGACTTGCGCGTGGCCTCCTTCGGGGGCAGGCCTTCCTCGCTCATCACGCGCTCGACGTTTTCCACCACCACGATGGCATCGTCCACCAGCAGGCCGATGGCCAGCACCATGGCGAACATGGTCAGCATGTTGATCGAGTAGCCCAGCGCAGAGAGCACGCCGAAGGTGCCCAGCAGCACCACGGGCACGGCGATGGCCGGGATCATCGTGGCGCGGAAGTTCTGCAGGAAGATGAACATCACGATCACCACCAGCAGCATGGCCTCGGCCAGCGTCTTGACCACCTCCTCGATGGAGGCGCGCACGAAGGGCGTGGAGTCGGAGCTGACCACGCCGTTGATGCCATCGGGGAAGAAGGGCTCGAGCTCCTTCATCTTGCGCGCCACGGCGTCGGCCACGTCCATGGCGTTGGCGCCGTCGGCCAGCACGATGCCGATACCGGCGCCCGGTTGCCCGTTCAGGCGCGACTTCACGGTGAGGTTGTCCGCCTCCAGCGCCACCCGGGCCACGTCGGCCATGGTGACCACCGAGCCATCGGTGCCGGACTTGAGGACGATGTTCTCGAACTCGGGCACTGTCTGCAGCTTGGTGCGAGCGGTGATCGTGGCGTTGAGCATCTGCCCTGCGGGGGCAGGCTGCTGGCCGAGCTGGCCGGCCGAGACCTGGGCGTTCTGGGCATTGAGCGCATTGATCAGGTCCGACGGCATGAGCGCGAACTTCTCCATCTTGGCCGGGTCGATCCAGATGCGCATGGCATAGGAGGTGCCGAACACGGTCACGTCGCCCACGCCGTCCAGGCGGGCGATCACGTCGACTACGTTGCTGGAGATGTAGTCGCCAATGGCCACCTGGGTCACGGTGGGATCGGGCGAGGTGAACACATAGGTCACCAGGAAGTCCTGGCCGCCCTTGTTCACGAACACGCCGCGGCTCTTGACGGCCTCGGGCAGGCGGTTCATGGCCGCCTGCAGCTTGTTCTGCACCTGCACCTGGGCCACGTCGATGTTGGCGCCGGGGGCGAAGGTCAGGGTGGTGCGCGAGCGGCCTGCGGAGTCGCTGGTCGAGCCCATGTACAGCAGGCTGTCGATGCCCTTGAGCTGCTGCTCGATCACCTGGGTCACCGAGTTGTCGACCGTGCCGGCCGAGGCGCCGGTGTAGGTGGTGTTGATGGTCACGCGCGGTGGCGCGATGTCGGGGTACTGCTCCAGCGGCAGCGTGAAGATGGACATCGCCCCCGCCAGCATGATGACAATGGACAGCACCCAGGCGAAGACCGGGCGGTTGATGAAGAACTGGGCCATGGATCAGCGTCGGGGTGGGGTCGCAGGTCGGTCGGGTGGGGCGGTGCGCGCAGCGCGCGCCTCAGGAACTGGCTGCGGCCGATGAGGCCGTGGCCGCCGCGGGCGCGGCCTTGTCACGTGGCTTGACCACCGTGGGCTTGACCGTCTGGCCCACGCGGGCCTTCTGGAAACCGTCCACCATCACCTTTTCCCCGGCCTTGACGCCCGAGATCACGAGCCAGCGGTTGCCCACGGCCTGGCCGAGTTCCACCGGGCGCTTGGTGAGCTTGTTGTCCTCGCCCACCACCTGCACGCTGGGCTCGCCGGCGGGGTTGCGGATCACGGCCTCCTGGGGCAGCAGCAGCGCCTGCGGTGCCACGCTGGTGGCCAGTTGGGAGCGCACGTACATGCCGGGCATGAGGAGGTGGTCGGGGTTGGGGAAGGTCGCCCGCAGGGTGATCGCGCCGGACGTCGGGTTCACGGCGGTGCCGGTGAACTGCAACGTGCCTTCCTTTTCATAGGTGGACCCGTCTTCCAGAATGAGCTTCACCTTGGCCTGGTTGGAATCCACGCGCGTGAACTTGCCCTCTTGCCACTGTCTGCGCAACTGCAGCAGGTCCGAGCTGGACTGCGTGATGTCCACCTGGATCGGGTCGAGCTGCTGGATGGTGGCCAGGGCATTGGTCTGGTTCGCCGTGACCAGGGCACCGGCCGTCACGGACGATAGCCCGATGCGCCCGGAGATGGGCGCCAGCAGGCGTGTGTAGCGCATGTTGATGCGTGCAGCGTCCAGCGCAGCCTGCGCCACGCCCACGTCGGCCTGCGTCTGTTGCACCGCGGCCTGGCTTTCGTCGAAGACCTGGCGGCTGATGGCATCGATCTCGACCAGCTCCGCATTGCGCTTGGCATTGACCTGGGCCGTGCGCGCGGTGGCCTGCGCCTTGGCCAGGGCCGCCTGGGCACTGGCCTGGGCGGCTTCGTAGGTGGCCGGGTCCACCTGGTACAGCGGCTGGCCGGCCTTGACCAGTGCGCCTTCGGTGAACAGCCGCTTCTGGATGATGCCGTTGATCTGCGGGCGGATATCGGCGTTCTGGAACGCCGCGGTGCGGCCCGGCAGCTCCGTGCTCAGGGTCTGGCTCTCGGTGGCCAACACCACCACGCCCACCGCCGGTTCGCCTGCGGGCTTGTTGCCGGGGCCGGCCTGGGCCGGCTGGTCCTTGCCGGAGCAGGCCACCAGGCCGCCGATGCACAGGGCCACGATGCAGCTTCGCACCCAGGCCGGGTTCAGCCGGGACATGGGACGGGCGGGGCGGGCAGGGGAGGAAGCCAGCGTCAGCGAGCCCGTGGCAGCCGGGCGGACGGCATTCAGAAGGAACGGCATGGGGGACGGTGAGTCAGAGTTGAAGGCATTGTGGGGGCCATATGTGTACGCACGATAAAGTTGGCAAAGCCGGAGCCCGTCGGCGGGTTTTTTCCCAGGCAGATGCGTTCCCCCGCACTGGGGCGGCACTTGCAAGCATCGGGCCAGCAGGCGGCCGCCCACAAAAAAGCGCTCCCTTGTCACAGGGAGCGCCTTGGATTGTGCGGGCCGCCCTTATCGGCTGCCGGTATGTGCTTATGCGCTTATTGCTTGCGCGCGGCAATCGCCTTTTCGGCTTGGGTCACCAGGTCGGCGCCGATCTGGCCCTTCCACTTCTCGAACACGGGGCGCGTGGCCTTCACGAAGGCCTCGCGCTCGGCAGGGGAGAGCTGGGTCACGGTCACGCCGTTGGCGGCAATGTCCTTGAGCAGGGGCTTGTCGGCCTCGACCATGCCCTTGCGGGCGATGGCGATCTCTTCCTTGCCGGCGTCGATGGCGGCCTGCCTGACGATCTCGCGGTCGGCCGGGGTCCAGGAATTCCAGATGTCCTTGTTCACCACGAAGATCAGCGGGTCGTTGATGTAGCCCCACATGGTCACGTGCTTTTGCGCCACGGTGTGCAGCTTGGCCGCCATGTAGACGGCAATCGGGTTCTCCTGGCCGTCCACGGCGCCGCTGGCCATGGCGGGCTGGGCGTCGGCCCAGCTCATCTGCGTGGGGTTGGCGCCCAGGGCGGTGAAGGTGTCCAGGAACAGGGGCGAACCCACCACGCGGATCTTCAGGCCCTTGAGGTCCTCGGGGGTCTTGATGGCCTTCTTGGAGTTGGAGATCTCGCGGTAGCCGTTCTCGCCCCAGGCCAGCGGCACCACGCCGGCCTTGTCCAGCGTGGCGAAGATGCTCTTGCCGACTTCGCCCTGGGTGAGCGCGTCCACGGCCGCATAGTCGGGCATCAGGAAGGGCAGCGAGAACAGGTTCAGCTGCTTGACCTGGGGCGACCAGTTGATGGTCGAGCCCACGGCCATGTCGATCACGCCCTGGCGCAGCGCCGAGAACTCGCGCGTCTGGTCGCCCTGGATCAGCGAGACGCCGGGGTACAGCTTGATGTTGATGCGGCCCTGGGTGCGCTCGCGCACCTTGTTGGCCCACAGCTCGCCGCCCTTGCCCCAGGGGAAGGCGGTGCCCAGCACCAGGGACATGCGGTACTCGCTCTTGTAGGCGGTCTGCGCGATGGCGGCAGGTGCGGTGAAGGCCAGGGCGGCTGCAGCCGCGACGGCAGAGGTCAGGAAGGTGCGCAATTTCATGGTTTCAGTCTCCTTGGGATCGTTGTCGGTACTACGGTAGGGGGCAGATTCGGCCGGGCTCAGTAGCCCAGGCGGGCGGGCAGCCACAGGGCCAGGGGCGGGAAGGCGATCACAAGCACCATCACGAGGAACATGGCGAACAGCATCCAGCCGACCCAGCGCACGGTCGATTCCATGCGCACGCCCGCGATGCGGCACGAGACCATCAGGTTCACGGCCAGCGGCGGGGTGAACTGGCCCAGCGCCACCTTGAGGGTCAGGATCACGCCGAACCAGACGGGGTCCCACTGGTAGTGCTGCATGATGGGCAGCAGCAGCGGCACGAAGATCAGGAAGATGGAGATGCCGTCGAGGAACATGCCCACGGTGATGAGCAGCACGATCAGCAGCGCCAGCACGCCGTACTCGCCCAGGCCCGAGTTCACGATGGCCTTGGCCACCGGGTCGATCACGCCCAGCGTGGACAGCGAGTAGGCAAAAATGCCCGCCAGCGAGACCACGATGAGGATCACCGCCGACAGCTCTCCCGATTCGCGCAGGATGGGGAACAGATCGCGCACCTTGATCGTGCGGTGGATCACCATGCCCACGAAGAGGCCATAGAACACCGCGACCACGGCGGCTTCGGTCGGGGTGAACCAGCCTGCGCGCATGCCGCCCAGGATCAGCACCGGCGCAGCCAGGCCCCACAAGGCTTCGCGCAGGCTCTTCCAGAACGGCGGGCGGGGCATGGTGGATTCGAGCGCGCCCATCTTGTGTTTGCGCGCCATCCACACGGCGGGCACGATCAGCGCGATGCCGGCCAGGATGCCGGGAATCATGCCGGCGGCAAACAGGGCGGGAACAGAGGCGCCGGGCACCAGTACCGAGTAGATGATGAACGCCACCGACGGCGGGATCAGGATGTCGGTGGCGGCCGCGGCCCCCACCACGCTGGCCGAGAACGAGGGCGGGTAGCCCGCGCGCGACATGGCAGCGATCATCACGCCGCCCACGGCGGCGGCATTGGCCGGGCCCGAGCCCGAGATGCCGCCCAAGAACATGGCCACGGCAATCGCCACCAGCGGCAGCATGCCCGGGCCGCGCCCGACGATGGCCACGGCGAAGTTCACGAGGCGCAAGGCCACGCCCGAACGGTCGAAGATGGAGCCCACCAGCACGAACATCGGGATCGCCAGCAGCGGGTACTTGCCCAGGCCGGCATAGAAGTTCTGCGGCACGGCCAGCAGGCCGAACCACTGGCTGTCGGCATTGGCCAGGGCGATGGCGGCAGCACCGGCCAGGCCCAGGGCGGCGCCGATGGGCACGCCCACGAACATCAGGCCCAGGAAGGCCACGAACAGCAGCGTGGCGATCATGGCTGGGCGTCCCTGGCGGGGTCGTCGGACGCCGGTGTTTCGCGGCTTCGGCGCACGAGCAGGCCCACGGCCCGCGCAGCGATCAGCGCGGAGATGAGGGGCAGCCAGATGGAATACCACCACTGCGGTACGCCAATGCCTGGCGAGGTCTCGCCAAAGCGGTAGTCGTCCCAGACCACGCGCACGCTGAGCACGGCGATCAGCCCGAACAGCAGGGCCACGGCCACGGCGCCCAGCTGCGCCAGGCGCTTGCGGCGGGCGGCCGAGCCGCCTTCGGCAAAGTATTCGATGCGGATGTGCTGGTCGCGCGCCACGGCGGCGGAGCCCGCCACCAGGGCCAGCACGATCATCAGGAAGACGGAGATCTCCTCCGTCCAGGCAAAGGAAGAGCTGGTGAAGTAGCGCACCAGCACGTTGGCAAAGGTGATCAGCGCGAGCGCGGCCATCACGATGACGGTGAGCCAGTCCTCGATGCGCAGGGAGCGGGGTTCGTCGGAGTCAGGGGCGGCGACGGGCACGGAGGCGTCGGTCACCGGCCCTTGGGGAGGGGTGGAGGACATCGGAGCGGCGGTACAGGAGAACAAACAGGACGGGGCCGGTCGCTCTGCCCGCCGGTGTTGTGCACCTGGGGCCGTGACGCGGGAGCGCGCTTTGGACGCAACTTTCCCTATTATGCGGTGCGTTGCTATGTGTGCACACCAATGGTGCGCTATGGATAAACCCTTGTACAGGCTTTCCATGACAGCCCGGCACGCTGCGGGGCCGCCACCGATAATGCACCGATGGAAACCAAGTGGCTTGAAGATTTCGTCAGTCTTGCAGAAACGCGCAGCTTCAGCCGGTCTGCCCAGTTGCGGCACGTGACGCAGCCCGCTTTTTCGCGGCGCATCCAGGCCCTGGAGGCCTGGGCCGGCACCGATCTGGTGGACCGCAGCTCTTACCCCACGCGCCTGACCCCGGCCGGCAAGACCCTGTACGACCAGGCGCTGGAGATGCTGCAGGCGCTGCAGAACACCCGGGCCATGCTGCGCGCGCACACCAGTGCGGGCAAGGACATGATCGAGTTCGCCGTGCCGCACACGCTGGCGTTCACCTTCTTCCCGGCCTGGGTGTCGAGCCTGCACGACAAGTTCGGCCCGTTCAAGAGCCGGCTCATCGCGCTGAACGTGCACGACGCCGTGATGCGCCTGGTGGAAGGCGGCTGCGACCTGCTGATCGCCTACCACCATCCCTCGCAGCCGTTCCAGCTCGACTCCGATCGCTACGAGATGGTGAGCCTGGGCCAGGAGGTGCTGTCGCCTTATTCCAAGGCCGATGCCGACGGCCAGCCCCTGTTCCGGCTGCCGGGCCGCGTGGGCCAGCCACTGCCCTACCTGGGCTATGCGCCTGGCGCCTACCTGGGGCGGGTGACGGAGCTGATCCTCAAGGAGTCGGGCACCCCGATCCACCTGGACCGGGTCTATGAAACCGACATGGCCGAAGGCCTCAAGGCCATGGCGCTCGAAGGCCACGGCGTGGCCTTCCTGCCCCACAGCGCGGTCAAGAAGGAGCTGCGCACGCGCAAGCTGGTCAGTGCCGCCCCGGCGGACACGGAAGGCCTGCAGATGACCATGGACGTGCGTGCCTACCGCGAAAAGCCCTCGGGCAAGGAGGCGCCCAAGGGCACGGCCCAGGCCCTGTGGACCTATCTGCAGGCGCAGGTCGGCTGAGCAGGGCCATGCCTAGGGTAAATACGGATATAAACAGTTTGCATAGTTGTCCGCGCAAACGGCATTGGAGTTTCATGGTAACGACACGTACAGTCGCCCCCATTGCTGGATCAGCGATGGCGATGTAGTCTCTTTGGAGCCAGGGTGGCACGAAGATTGCAGATCTGATTCCACTTCCTACTTACCGAGACACCGCATGAAAGTTCAGCATTGGGGATTGGCGTGGGGCCTTGCGGCCCTGTGCTGTGCATCCGCGGCGTCTGCCCAGGGGGTGCTCGAGCGCATCAGCGGCGGTGGCAAGCTGGTGATTGCGCACCGGGAGTCTTCGGTGCCGTTTTCCTACATCGACAGCAAGACCGGCAAGCCGGTCGGCTATGCCGTGGACCTGTGCCTGCGCCTAGCCGAGGTGGTGAAGAAGAAGACCGGCAAGAAGGACATGCAGGTCGAGTTCCTGGCCGTCACGCCGGCCAACCGCATTGCCGTGATCGAGCAGGGCAAGGCCGACATGGAGTGTGGCTCCACCACCAACAATGCCGAGCGGCGCCAGAAGGTGGCCTTCACCGTGCCGCATTTCATCACCGGTGCCCGCCTGCTGGTGAAATCGGGCAGCACCATCGACAAGGTGGAAGACCTCAACGGCAAGAAGCTGGTGTCCACCAAGGGCACGACGCCGCTGAAGGCGGCCGACCAGGCCAACCGCGAGCGCCTGATGGGCATCACCATCCTGGAGGCGCCCGACCACGCCAAGGCCGTGGAGATGGTGGAGAAGGGCGAGGCCGATGCCTTCGTCATGGACGACGTGCTGCTCTACGGCCTGGCCGCAGGCCGGCCGAACCCGGGTGCCCTGAAGGTGGTGGGTCGCTTCATGACCACCGAGCCGCTGGCCATCATGCTGCCCAAGAACGATCCCGAATTCAAGAAGCTGGTGGACGAGGAGATGCGTCGCCTCATCAACAGCCGGGATATCTACCCCATATATGAGAAGTGGTTTGCCAAACCGATTCCCCCCAACAGCACCACGCTGAACCTTCCGGTCAGCTATCTGTTGCGGGACTTCTGGAAATACCCTACCGACCAGGTCCCGTTCTGACTAATATCGCTGGTCGCGTGGTTCCCTTTTTGGTTTTTTGCCCACCGGCCCTTGCGGGCCGGGTAAATCTCTAAAATCCCCCCCTTTTCGTTTCACACAAGGAGATCCCAATGAAGAAGCATTTGCTCGCGGTTGCCGTGACCGCCCTGGCTGCAGGCAGCGCATTCGCCCAAGCCACCGACACCCTGGCCAAAATCAAGGCCTCGGGCAGCGTGACGCTGGGTGTGCGCGAGTCTTCGGGTCTTTCCTACACCCTGGGCAATGGCAAGTACGTGGGTTTCCACACCGAAATGGGTGAAATCATCCTGGCCGACATCCAGAAGCAACTGGGCCTGGCCAAGCTGGAAACCAAGTACCAGCCCGTGACCTCGCAAAACCGCATTCCCCTGGTGACCAATGGCACCGTGGACCTGGAGTGCGGCTCCACCACGAACAATGCCGCGCGCCAGAAGGACGTGGCCTTTGCCGTGACCACCTACGTGGAAGAAGTTCGCACGGTCGTGAAGGCCAACTCCAACATCACCTCCATCAAGGACCTGAACGGCAAGACCGTGGCCACGACCACGGGCACCACCTCGGTGCAGACCCTGCGCAAGCACGAGCGCGCTGGCGGCATCGACTTCAAGGAAGTCTTCGGCAAGGACCACGCCGACAGCTTCCTGATGCTGGAAACCGGCCGTGCCGACGCCTTCGTGATGGACGGCTCGATCCTGGCCGCCAACGTCTCCAAGTCCAAGAACCCTGCCGACTACAAGATCGTCGGCGAAGTGCTGTCGGTGGAGCCTATCGCCTGCATGCTGCGCAAGGATGACGCCGGCTTCAAGAAGGCCGTGGACGACAGCATCAAGCGCCAGATCGCCGACGGCTCGCTGGCCAAGCTGTACGACAAGTGGTTCATGCAACCCGTGCCTCCGACCAACACCAAGATCGGCCTGCCCATGTCCGACGCCACCAAGGCGGCTTGGGCCAGCCCGAACGACAAGCCCATGGAAGACTACGCCAAGAAGTAATCTTCGGGATGCTTGCGCCCCTTCGGCCGCCATGGTTTGAAGGGGCTTTTTTGTTGGGTCCGCAAAGGATTGCGCCCAATTCAATACCAAACAATAAAGGGGTGATCCTATGAGTTGGGATTGGCAGGTGTTCTGCCAGGACACCATGGACAGGGAAGTCGTGCAAAGCTGCTTTGGCAAGGGCGGCGACATCACTTACCTGGACTGGATGCTGTCGGCCTGGGGCTGGACGGTGTCTGTTTCGTTGCTGGCCCTGGTGCTGGCGCTCGTGTTGGGCTCCGTGATCGGCACCCTGCGTACCTTGCAGGACCGGCCGATGATCGTGCGCCTGGGCAATGCCTGGGTCGAGCTGTTTCGCAATATTCCGCTGCTGGTACAGATTTTCCTGTGGTACCACGTCATCCCCAGCCTCTTTCCAGTCATGAAGGGCGTTCCCGGCTTCACGCTGGTGGTGCTGGCGCTGGGCTTCTTCACGTCGGCGCGGATTGCCGAGCAGGTGCGCTCGGGTATCAATACCCTGCCCCGTGGCCAGCGCTATGCAGGGATGGCCGTGGGCTTCACCACCTTCCAGACCTACCGCTACGTGCTGCTGCCGATGGCGTTTCGCATCATCATCCCGCCGCTGACCAGCGAGACGATGAACATCTTCAAGAACTCCTCCGTGGCGTTTGCCGTGTCGGTGGCTGAGCTCACGATGTTCGCCATGCAGGCGCAGGAAGAAACCTCGCGCGGCATCGAGGTCTATCTGGCCGTGACGGCGCTCTACGTCATCTCCGCGTTTGCGATCAACCGCATCATGGCGTTCATCGAGAAGCGTGCACGCATCCCCGGGGTGGTTGTGCCCAGCGGCGCAGGTGGAGGGCACTGACAAATGAATCTCGACTTTGGCTTTTACAACTGGGACCTGATCTCCAACTTCGTGCTCAAGGGGCTGTATTTCAGCCTGATCCTCACGTTCGTGGCCACCATCGGTGGCGTGATCTTCGGGACCGTGCTCGCGCTCATGCGGCTGTCGGGCAAGAAGTGGCTGGACGTGCCAGCCACCATCTACGTCAACGGCATGCGCAGCATTCCGCTGGTGATGGTGATCCTGTGGTTCTTCCTGCTGGTGCCGGCCATCATCGGGCGGCCCATCGGCGCGGAAGTCTCGGCGGTGGTGACCTTCATCGCCTTCGAGGCCGCCTACTTCAGCGAGATCATGCGCGCCGGCATCCAGTCCATCGCGCGTGGGCAGGTCCATGCGGGCCAGGCCCTGGGCATGACCTATGGCCAGAACATGAAGCTGGTGGTGCTGCCCCAGGCGTTCCGCAACATGCTGCCGGTGCTGCTCACGCAGACCATCATCCTGTTCCAGGACACCTCGCTGGTCTACGCCATCGGCGCCTACGACATGCTCAAGGGCTTTGAAGTGGCGGGCAAGAACTTTGGCCGCCCCATCGAGGCCTACCTGGCCGCAGCGGTTCTGTACTTTGTGATGTGCTATGCGCTGTCCTGGATGGTCAAACGCCTGCACCAGAAGATCGCGATCATTCGCTGATGCAAAAGAGATTGGATTGAGGAACAAGAAATGATCGAACTCAAGAACGTATCCAAGTGGTATGGCCCCGTGCAGGTGCTCAACGAGTGCTCGGCCGTCATCAACAAGGGTGAAGTGGTGGTGGTGTGCGGGCCCTCGGGCTCGGGCAAGTCCACGCTGATCAAGACCATCAACGCGCTCGAGCCCTTCCAGAAGGGTGAGATCACAGTGGACGGCGTGAAGCTGCACGACCCCAAGACCGACCTGCCCAAGCTGCGCAGCCGCGTGGGCATGGTGTTCCAGCACTTCGAGCTGTTTCCCCACCTGTCGGTGACGGAGAACCTGACGATTGCCCAGATCAAGGTGCTGGGCCGCACCCCGGACGATGCCAAGAAGCGCGGCTTGAAGATGCTCGAGCGCGTGGGCCTGATCGCCCACAAGGACAAGTTCCCGGGCCAGCTCTCGGGCGGCCAGCAGCAGCGCGTGGCGATTGCCCGTGCCCTGAGCATGGACCCCATCGTGATGCTGTTCGACGAACCCACCTCGGCGCTCGACCCCGAAATGGTCGGCGAAGTGCTGGACGTGATGGTGGGCCTGGCCAACGAAGGCATGACCATGATGTGCGTGACCCACGAAATGGGCTTCGCCCGCAAGGTGAGCAACCGCGTGATCTTCATGGACGTGGGCGGCAAGATCCTGGAGGACTGCTCCAAGGACGACTTCTTCAACCACCCCGAAGCCCGCCAGCCGCGCACCAAAGACTTCCTCAACAAGATCCTGCAGCACTGAGCTGCACACACTGTGCTCTGCCCGGGCGCAGTGTGCAGGAAGTCACACAAGGCGCCTTCGGGCGCCTTTTTTGTTCGTGTGGGCCATCGGCGTAGAAGGTGTGCCGTGCTACGTTCGCTGCTTGTCCATTTTTCGGTGCATTCGCCATGCGTCCCACGCACCCCTCTTCCCCCTGCCTTCCTGTGCCGACCCGCCGCGGGGGGCGCTGCATTGCAGGGAGTGCCTGGCTGCTCCTGGTGCTGGCACCGGTTGTCGCCATGGCGCAGGACAAGGCCGCACCACCACCGGGGTGCGCGCGGCTGGCCCAGGTGGCCCAGGCCCTCCACCTGGCGGGGCCTGGCACAGCCGGCCGCTACCAGTGCGATCTGCAGCAGCGCACGCCTGTGGGCCAGGTGTTTGCCCTGCGCTACCAGGGCCCCGAAGTGCGCGATGGCAGCAGCAACCTGGTGGGCTACTACGAGGTGGACCGCCGCACCCAAGCCGTGCACCCCTGGGACCTGGCCACCGGCAAGCGTGCAGCCGAGCCACTGCCCGCCGATGCCATGCCCCCGCCCACCGTGATGGCCTGCGGCCTGGCTTTCGAACTGCCCGTGCACTACCGCGTCACCAAGCCGCGCCGCACGGAGGGGGTGGACGGTATGCGCCTGTGCGCTTTCGATGTGGTGCCTGCGAAAATGCCGCCCAGAGAACTGGAATGCAAGGACAAGGACGAGGGCGGTTCGTCGCCCTACAAGGTGTGCGACTGGGCCATTGACGGTGCCAAGGCCTGGCCTACCGTGCAGGTGGCGCGCACCCGGATCGACATCGACCACAAGCAGGTGGATCCCTTTCAGTTCGAGAACGGAGCCTGGCGCTTGCCCAATGCCCAGGCCGATGCGGAGGCCGCGGAGCGCTTTCGTTTCTTTGGCAAGCGGGCCTATCGAGGTGAGACGGTGACCCGCATGTCCTGGTACCGGACCCGCATCAAATCCTCCGAGTCGATCTATGCCGGCACAGGCACCACGCAGGCCGTGCTGATGCAGCTCACGCCCCAACTGGCCGTGGTGCTGGTGGATCCCCCCGCGGACGATTCCGCTGGCGGTGTGACGGAATGCCGGATTTTCTGCAAAAGTTTGCGCGCCGCCGGGCGTTCCGGCGACGAGCCCTGATACAACGCCGGATGACTTGCCTGCGCCGGGGTATCGCGGTGATGCATGCGGGGCGGTGGACTGAGAGGAGAGCGCACGGCCATGAGCAGCACCCCAGAGAGCGACGAATTCGAATTTCCGGCGGGCCTGCCGGTACCGCAACCCCTGCGTGACCTGCTGCGCGCCTTCCCGCAGTTGCGCCAGCCCTCCGCGCCGGTGAGCGGCTCCTTTGCCTTCCATGCCCAGCCGCCCGGTGCGGTGGCGCGCTATTTCGGCGAGGCAGGCCATGCCGGTGGGCAGGCAGCTGCGCAGCACCTGGGCGTGTTCGGTGTGGAGCCCGATGGCTCGGCCATTGCCATCTGGCGTGCACCGCAGGGCGGCCTGCCGGTGGTCTATCTCGGCTCTGAAGGAGGTGGGCGAGTGCTGGCCAGCGATGCGCTGCAGTTCCTGCGTCTGCTGGGCGTGGGCTATGGCGAATTCGCGCTGTATGGCAACCTGGACGAGCCGCCCGAGGAAGACGGCGAGGTGGCCCCGGAGCTGCTGGCGTGGCTTGCGGCGCAAGGGCTGTCGGTGCCCGCAACGGGGGAAGACATCCTGGCCGAGGCTGAGCAGCGCTGGCCCGATTTCGATGGCTGGGTGGAGGATGCGATCGCCGGGCGGGTGGTGACGCCGGTGCCTGCGGGGCCATCCCCGGCCGCGGCGCCTGTGGCCGCAGCCGCCGGGGGCAATCTCTGGGACCAGATGCTGGCCTGCATCGGCCGGCGCATCGACGATCCGCTGGTGCTGCAGTGGCTGGCTGCCGTGGGGGCCAAGCCCCTCAAGCCCGCCACACCGCACAACGACAGCACCTACGTCAGCGTGCGCGCCACGGGCATCGAGGTCAGTGCCGAGATGGCACCCAAGCACCGCGGCTTCTGGCCGCCGCGCAAGGACGGGCGCATCTGGCGCACCTATGTCACGCGCATCATCGTGCCCGTGAAGGCGGCGGGGCTCATCCCCTTGCCCGATGGCCTGTCCTGGGCGCATTTCCCCGGCACCGTGGATGGCCATGGCTTCATGGACCAGGCGGTCAGCGACACGCTGGAGCTGGCCTTCCTGCGCGCGGACAAGGGCGGCAGCATCGCCCGCATCGACGCCCGGCTGCCCACGGAGCGCGACTTCATGGAGGCCAGTGCCGACTACGAGCAGACCAAGCCCCTGGTCTATGTCGAGGACGCATTCTTCGTGACCTGGTGCGCGCTGCAGGGACTGCTCGATCCGGCGCGCTACCCGGCCGACCTGCTTGCGCCCTGGCGCGCCCGCAGCGCCACGCCGCTGCAACTGCTGCACGGCCCCTGCGGGCGCATCGTCTGGACCGACGACCTGGCGCCGGGCGCCTCGGACTTCTGGGACCGCTACTACCGGGGCTTCGGCACGCCCGATGCCGAGCGCTGGGTGAGCGACGTCAAGACCGTGTTCGGGTCGTCCAACCACTTCCGCGAGCCGGAAGAGGCCATGACGCCCGACAGCTGGGAGGCCTTCGACCGCATTGCGCCGAAGATCGCACGCCGTTTCGAGGCATGGCGCCGCAAGGCGCCGCAGGGGTGACGGCATGCCGCAGCGCCGCTCCGTTCTGGCATGGGGCTCCGTGTGCGCATGCGCGGGCATGGCGGCCTTTTCTACCCCCACCCAGGCTGCTCCCATGGAAAAGACCCTGCTGTTCGAAAGCGCCGTGCACCCCTGGAAGGTCTACTACGTGCGCGAGAAGCCCACCTGGCAGACGCGAGAGCACTACTACCAGGTCACGCACCAGGGCCAGCCCTTCGTGCTGCCCAAGGAGCTGTTTCGCGGCGTGCGCGACGTGGACCGTTTCATCGCCGCCTCGGGCTTCGAGACACAGGAGACGCACGCCGACTCGGTGTTGCTGGTGTTCGAGAACCGCACGCTCAAACCCGACGGCTTCGAGGAGCGTGCCATGGTCTCCGTGATGGCTCAGTCGGTGCGCGCGGGCAAGGGCTACCAGGTGCGCATTGCCAACCTGCAGGGCCAGGTGCTGGCGGTGATCGAGCGGGAGCCGGCACGCTGAGTGGCCGGCAGCGGCTGGCTTATTTCCGGGCAGGTTTGCGCCCCGGCATGCCCTCCACGATGAGCTGCTGGTCCTCCACATCCTTCCACAGCGTGTCGCGGCGCTTGAGCGCCTCCGACACCGCTGCGTGGCGCAGTTGCGCCACGGCCGACACCAGCGCATTGCACAGGAAGAAGGCCGCCGTGTAGGAGTCGAACGGCGAGGCGTTGGAGGTGCGCACCAGGATGCGCTCGTGCGCCAGCGTGGCCAGGGGCGCCGAGGCGCTGTCGGTCAGGGCCAGCACCTGGCCACCGGCCTCGCGAAAGCGCTGCGCCACCTTCACCGGCCCGCTCGCGTAGCGGCGGATGCTGAAAGCCAGCAGCACATCGTCGGGCTGCACCCAGAGCAACTGGTCGGTGGCGGCCACGGCACCCGCGCCCAGTTCGTGCACGCCGGGGCGGCACATGTTCAGGTGCAATGCCAGCCAGGCGGCCACGGGCGCGCTGTTGATCTGCGCCAGCACGAAGACCCGGCCCTTCTCCTGGGCCAGCCGGTTGGCAATCGCCTCGAAGGCCGCCATGTCCAGGCCGTCGCGCGTGGCGCCGATGTTGTGCTGGTCGTGCAGCAAGGCGTCGTCCACGCACTGCTGCAGGCTGCGCCGGGTGCCGATGGTCACCGGCGCGCGCTGGCCGGCGGTCTGCAGCAGCGCCGTGACCTCGGCGCGGGCCTCGCGCTGGGCCTCGGCGTAGCTGCCGTAGCCGAGCTTGGCGAACAGCCGCACCACGGTGGAGGCGCTGGTGCCCGTGCGGGTGGCCAGCGAGGTGGCCGATTCGAGCAGCGCATGCGGATAGTCGCGCTCCAGTGCTTCGGCCAGCGCGCGTTCGCTGGCGGTCAGGCCCGCGCCCTGGCGGGCCAGGCGCTCAGGCAACAGGCCGTCGGCTGATTGCAATGTTGATTTCATTGATGTCCATTTTATGAAAAATGTATTGCAAACAGCGGCGGTGCGTGCAACACTTTCGTCCCATCACCCTGCCGTTTCCGGGCGGGGGCGCAAAGGACAACATGCAGGATACCCTTGAAGAGAGCCGCGCACAGGTGCGCGAACGCATCCTGGCCTGGCTGGCAGACCAGCAGCAGGCGATGCAAGACCTGTTGCAGAAAGTGGTCGACATCGACAGCGGCAGCCGCGACGAGGCCGGCGTGACGGCGGTGGCCAGTGTGCTGCGCGAGCGGCTCGTGGCCGCCGGGGTGGCGGTGGAACTCGTGCCCGTGCCTGGCTATGGCGTGCTGCTGCAGGCCCAGGTGCCCGGGCCCACCGAGGGCGCGCCCATTCTGCTCATGGGCCACATGGACACCGTCTACCCCGCGGGCACCGTGGCCCGCCGCCCCTTCCGCGTGGCGGATGGCCGGGCCTACGGCCCCGGCGTGGCCGACATGAAGTCGGGCCTGGTGATGAACGCCTTCGTGGCCGAGGCCTTTGCGCGCTGCGGCGGGCTCACGGCGCCGCTGCGGCTGTTCTTCTCGTGCGACGAGGAGATCGGTTCGCCCGCCACGCGCGAGCAGATCATGGCCGCGGCCCGTGGTGCCCGCGCCGTGCTCAATGCCGAGCCCGGCCGCGTGAGCGGCAACCTGGTCACCAGCCGCAAGGGCTCCATGGCCGTGGAGTTCGAGGTGGACGGCGTGGCCGCGCACGCGGGCATCAACCCCGCAGCGGGCGCCAGCGCCATCGGCGCCCTGGCGCACAAGATCCTGGCCCTGCACGCGCTGACCGATCCGGACGTCGGCACCACCACCAACGTGGGCGTGGTACAGGGCGGCATCGTGCCCAACATGGTGGCGCCGCTGGCCAAGGCCGAGCTCGATGTGCGCTACACCGCCGAGACCGATCCCGACGAACTCTTCGAGCGCGTTCGCGCCATCGTCGAATCCGAGAGCCTGCCGCGCACCATGGGCCGCATCACCGGCATGCGCCGCACCTTGCCCATGAAGCCCACGCCCGGCGAGTTGCTCGCGCTGTACCAGCGGGGTGCCGAATCCCTGGGCTTTTCGGTGCAGGGCGAATTCACCGGCGGTGCGGCCGACAGCGGCCTCACGGCCTCGGTGGGCGCCCCCACGCTGTGCGGCACCGGCCCCGTGGGCGGCCACCCGCACACCGAGCGCGAGTACTGCGAGCTGTCCACCCTGGTGCCGCGCGCCCAGGCCGTGGCGCTGGCCATCCTCGACCATCCCTGATGTCCGTTTCCTGCAAGACCTTGAGAGAAGACCCCGTGAACTCCTTCATGCAACCCAATCGCCGCCACATCCTCAACGCCGGCCTCGGGCTGGGCCTGGCGGGCCTTGCGCCGCTGGCGGCCCGCGCCGACGACAAGTTTCCATCGCGCCCCATCACGCTGGTCGTGCCCTTCCCGCCCGGCGGCTCGGTGGACATCATGGCGCGCCAGTATTCGGAGCCGCTGTCGCGCATCCTGGGTGTGCCCATCGTGGTCGAAAACCGCGCCGGTGCGGGCGGATCGGTCGCCTCGCTGGCCGTGGCACGCGCCAAGCCCGATGGCTACACCCTGGTCGTGTCCTCGCAGAGCAGCCACCTGGCCAACCCGCTGACACAGCCCAAGGTGGGCTACGACCCGATCAAGGATTTCGAGAACATCGCCATCCTGGGCCGCCAGCCCAATGCGCTGGTGGTGCATTCCAGCCTGCCCATCAAGTCCGTCAAGGAGTTCGTCGACTACGCCAAGAAGAACCCGGGCAAGCTCAACTACGGCAGCGGCGGCATCGGCAGCATGGGCCAGCTCAACGTGGAGATGTTCAAGGCCGTCACGGGCGTCTTCACCACGCACATCCCCTACCGCGGCGGCACGCCGCTGATCACCGCCGTGCTGGCCAACGAGGTGCAGTTCATCCTGGACAACCTGGTCATCATGCTGCCGCACGTGCAGTCGGGCAAGGTGCGCGCCCTGGCCGTGGCCTCCGACCAGCGCCTTCCGCAGCTGCCCGACGTGCCCACGATGGCCGAGGCCGGCTACCCCGAGCTCAACCTCACCTCCTGGACGGGTCTGGCCGCGCCGGGCGGTACGCCCGACGCCATCGTGCAGACCCTGTACAAGGCCGTGCGCCAGGCGGCCACGGCGCCGGCCATGGTGGCCAATCTCAAGGAGCGCGGCGTGATCGTGCCCGAGGAGATGGGCCCCGCGGCCTTCGAGAAGATGATGGCCGAGCGCATGGTGAAGTTCGGCGACGTGGTGCGCAAGGCCGGCATCACCGCCGAGTGACCTGCGCAGGGCAGGGGGCGGTGGCCGGGAATGGGACAATAGCGCCCATGACCGCAGCAGCCCCCACCAACACCCTCACCATCACCCGCCCCGACGACTGGCACCTGCACGTGCGCGACGGGGAGCCCCTGCGCACCGTGGTGCCGCACACGGCCGCCCAGTTCGGCCGCGCCATCATCATGCCCAACCTGCGCCCGCCCGTGACCACGGCCGAGCAGGCCCTGGCCTACAAGCAGCGCATCCTGGCCGCCGTGCCCGCGGGCGTGCAGTTCGAGCCGCTGATGACGCTGTACCTCACCGACAACCTGCCGCCCGAGGAAATCGTGCGCGCACGCGAAGCCGGCGTGGTCGCGGCCAAGCTCTACCCGGCCGGCGCCACCACCAACAGCGATGCCGGCGTGACCGACCTGCGCAAGACCTACAAGACCCTCGAAGCCATGCAGAAGAGCGGCATGCTGCTCTTGGTGCACGGCGAGGTGACCAGCAGCGACATCGACCTGTTCGACCGCGAAGCGGTGTTCATCGAGCAGCAACTGATCCCGCTGCGCCGCGATTTCCCTGAGCTGAAGATCGTCTTCGAGCACATCACCACCAAGGATGCGGCCGACTACGTCAATGCCTCCGACCGCTTCACGGCCGCCACCATCACGGCGCACCACCTGCTGTACAACCGCAACGCCATCTTCATCGGCGGCGTGCGCCCGCACTACTACTGCCTGCCCGTGCTCAAGCGCGAAACCCACCGCGTGGCCCTGGTGCAGGCCGCCGCCAGCGGCAGCGTCAAGTTCTTCCTGGGCACCGACAGCGCCCCGCACCCCGCGCACCTCAAGGAGCATGCCAGCGGTTGTGCCGGCTGCTACACCGCCCATGCAGCGATGGAGATGTACGCCGAGGCCTTCGACAACGCGGGTGCCCTGGACAAGCTGGAGGCTTTCGCCAGCTTCAACGGCGCCGACTTCTACGGCCTGCCGCGCAACACCGGCACCATCACGCTGCGCCGCGAATCCTGGACGCCACCGGACAGCTTCGCTTTCGGCGAGGCCGAGCTCAAGCCTTTGCGCGCGGGTGAAGCGCTGCCGTGGCGGCTGGTCTAGAAGGCATCGACTGGGCAGCCGCCTGGCTGGCCCCGTACCGCGCCACTGGAGAGGCAGTGGCGCAGCAGGTGCTGTCACAAGGTGCGCCCGTGCACCAGGCACTGCAATGCACTGCGGCGCCCGTGCAGTTCGTTCCCCAGGATGACCTGCCCGAGGGCGCGGCCTACGAGCAGCACATCTTCGACACCCGCCGCGTGCCCACGCGCGAGAACCTGCACGACTTCTTCAACGGCCTGGTGTGGCTGCATTTCCCGCGGGCCAAGCGGCGGCTGAACGGGTTGCAGGCCGGCGCCATCGCCGCGCACGGGATTGGTGCGGTGCGCGGCCCGCTGCGCGACGCGCTCACCGTGTTCGACGAGAACGGCGCCTTGCTCGATGCGCCCGCGCCGATCTGGCAGGCGCTGCAGGCGCGCGAGTGGACGCGCTTGTTCGTGGACCTGCGCCCACTGTGGCGCGAGGCGCGGTTGCTGTTGTTCGGCCATGCGCTGCTGGAAAAGCTGGTGGCGCCCCGCAAACCCATCGTGGCCCATGTCTACCGAACCCAGTGCGCTATGGATTCGACAACTGATGCCGACGCCTGGCTGGCGCAGCAGATGGAGCCGGGGCACTGGGCCGGCAAACCCTTCACCCCGCTGCCGGTGCTGGGTGTACCGGGTTGGTGGCCGGCGAATGAAGATCCGCAGTTCTACGCGGACCCGCAGGTGTTCCGCCCCCCTCGCAGCGCCTAATTCCCGTCGGCGACTGTGTGATAAGGGCCTTTTCTCGATTCGCCCTACCATACCGCGACGGGAAACTGCGGCGTGCGGTCCCTGGGAGGCTGGCGCTTGAATCGCGCCGGCCCACCCCCCATCTAGGCCGCAGTTCCTTGTCTACCCACGGAGAGAACAGAACATGAAGCGGATTATTTTGTTTGTACTGACCAACCTGGCCGTCGTCGTCGTGCTGGGGGTGGTGGCGAGCTTGCTGGGCGTGAACCGCTACCTCACGGCCAACGGGCTGAACCTGGGCGCGCTGCTCGGCTTTGCGCTCATCATGGGCTTTGGCGGCGCGATCATCTCGCTGCTGATCAGCAAGCCCATGGCCAAGTGGACCTCGGGCGTGCGCGTGATCGACGGCTCCGGTTCGGCCGATGAGCGCTGGATCGTTGAGACCGTGCGCAAGTTCGCCGACCAGGCGAAGATCGGCATGCCCGAAGTCGGCATCTTCGAAGGCGACCCGAACGCCTTCGCCACGGGTGCCTTCAAGAACTCGGCGCTGGTCGCCGTGTCCACCGGCCTGCTGCAGGGCATGACGCGCGAAGAGGTCGAGGCGGTGATCGGCCACGAGGTGGCCCACATCGCCAACGGCGACATGGTCACCATGACGCTGATCCAGGGCGTGATGAACACCTTCGTGGTGTTCCTGTCGCGTGTCATCGGCTACGCGGTCGACAGCTTCCTGCGCAAGAACGACGAGAACAGCTCGGGCCCCGGCATTGGCTACTACGTGACCACCATCGTGCTCGACATCGTGCTGGGCTTTGCCGCGGCCATCATCGTGGCCTGGTTCAGCCGCCAGCGCGAGTTCCGTGCCGACGCAGGCGCCGCCCAGCTGATGGGCCGCCGCCAGCCCATGATCAACGCCCTGGCCCGCCTGGGCGGCATGCACCCGGGTGAGCTGCCCAAGAGCGTGGCCGCCATGGGCATCGCCGGCGGTATCGGCAAGCTGTTCAGCACCCACCCGCCCATCGAGGAGCGCATTGCGGCGCTGCAGAACAAGCAGGGGTGATGCAACGCACGGCCCGGGCCGTGCTGCTTGAGCGGAACCGAAAAAAGCCGCCGGGTGCAAGCCCGGCGGCTTTTTCTTTTTCGGATCGGCCGGCTTCAGCCTGCGTAGGCGGGGGTGGCGCTGGACAGTGATTGCTTCACATGCCGCGTGGTGTCGTCCGCCAGCACTTCGGCGAGGCCTGCCTCCACGCCCTGCAGCGCCAGGCGCGCGACGTCGAGCGGTGCGGCCTTGGGGGCATCCAGGCCGCGCGCCATGTCGGTGTCCATGTAGGCCACATGCAGGCTGGTCACCTGCGTGCCCTGGTCGCGCAGTTCACTGCGCAGGCCGTTGCTCAGCGACCAGGCGGCCGCCTTGGACGCGCTGTAGGTGGCTGCGCCGGGAATCGTGAGCCAGCTCAGCACCGACAGCACGTTGAGCACCGCGCCGCCGCCGTTGGCCTGGAGCACCGGAGCAAAGGCCTGCGCCACGGCCCAGAGGCCGAAGAAGTTGGTCTCGAACTCGGCGCGTGCCGCCGCCATGGCATCGGGCGTGCCCAGGAAGCTCGATCCGCGCGAGATGCCGCTGTTGTTCACCAGCAGCGTCACATCGGGACAGGCGGTCACGGCTGCGGCGATCTGGGCGGGGTTGGTGACATCGAGCTGCACGGGGATGACGCCGGGCAAGGTCACGGTGGCGGGGTCGCGAGCGGCCGCGTAGACCTTGCGGGCACCCGCGGCGAGGGCCGCCTGGGCAAAGGCCAGGCCCAGGCCGCGGTTGGCACCGGTGATGAAGACGACGGAGTTCTGAAGGTTCATGGAAGCAGTCCTTGGAGGAAAAGGGAGGGGGAGAAGGTGGGCGCGGCGGTCACAGTGCCTGCAGCACCGTGGCAATGCCCTGGCCGCCGCCGATGCACTGCGTGGCCAGCGCGTAGCGCCCGCCCTGGCGCTGCAGCAGGGCGGCGGCCTTGCCGGTGATGCGCGCGCCCGTGGCGCCCAGCGGGTGGCCGATGGCCATGCCGCCGCCGTCGAGGTTGATGGCCTCGGGCTTGAGGCCCAGTTCGCGGATGCAGGCCAGGGCCTGGGAGGCAAAGGCCTCGTTGATCTCGACCACGTCCATGTCGGCCGCGGTCAGGCCGGCGCGGGCCAAGGCCTTGCGCGATGCGGGAATGGGGCCCAGGCCCATGAAGGCCGGGTCCACACCTGCCGTGGCCATGGCCACGATGCGGGCCAGCGGGGCGAGGCCGTGGCGCGCGGCATAGGCCTCGCTGGTCACCAGCACGGCGGCAGCGCCATCGGTCAGCGGCGACGAGGTGCCGGCCGTCACCGAGCCGGTTTCACGGAAGGCGGGCTTGAGTCCGGCCAGGGCTTCGAGCGAAGTGCCGGGGCGGATGCAGCCGTCCTCGGCCACCACCTGGCCGTCGGGCAGTGCGATGGGCACGATCTCGCTGCGCAGCAGGCCGGCCTCGCGCGCGGCGGCGGCCTTGCGGTGTGACTCGAAGGCCAGTTGTTCCTGGTCGGTGCGCGACACCGCATGGCGCTCGGCCACGTTCTCGGCCGTCTCGCCCATGGAGATATAGGCATCGGTCTCTTCGTACAGCACCGGGTGGGGCGAGAAGCTCAGGCCGCCCTGCGGCACCATGGTCATCGACTCGATGCCTAGGCACAGGTAGGCATCGCCGAGGCCGGCCTCGATCTGTGCGGCGGCGATGTGCACCGCCGACATGGACGAGCCGCAAAAGCGGTTCACCGTCATGCCGCCGACCTCGTGCGGCAGCCCGGCCAGCAGCGATGCGATGCGCGCGATGTTGTTGCCCTGCGCGCCCTCGGGGTAGGCGCAGCCGGCGATCACGTCGTCCAGCGTGGCCGGGTCGATGCCGGTGCGCTGCACCAGCTCCTTGATGAGTTCGGCGGCCAGGGTGTCGGGCCGCACTGGGGCCAATGCGCCCTTGCGGGCGAAGTGGAAGGGGGTGCGGGCGTACGCGGAGATCAAGGCTTTCATGGGCAAGTCCCGGTTGGTTAGATGTCAATCGACATGAATAAATATAAATGTCAATCAACATGTAAAATAAGTCAAGCACCAGGAGGCAACCATGAAAGTGACAAGGGCGCAGGCCGAGGCCAACCGCGAACGCATCGTCGATGTGGCAGGCGAGTTGTTCCGCGAAAAAGGTTTCGATGGCATCGGCCTGAACGAGTTGATGCAGGCCGCCGGGCTGACGCGGGGCGGCTTCTATGGGCATTTCGAGTCCAAGGACGAACTGGCCAGCCTAGCATGTGAGCGCGCACTCTCGGCCAACAACCATTACTGGGAGGAGCTGTCTGCCAAGCCGCCGGCCGAGGCGTTGCAGGCGCTGGTGGGCTTCTACCTTTCGGACCTGCACTGCCAGCGCCTGGCCAATGGCTGTGCGATGGCCGCGCTGGCCGGCGATGTGGCCCGTGCCGGTCCTTCGCTGCAGGGTCCCTTCGAGGCGGGTGTCGAGAATTTTCTGCGGGTGCTGGAGCCGCTGATGCAGGCCGATGGCCCGGAAGAGCGCAGGGAGCAGGCCCTGTCCACCTTGTCGCAGCTGGTCGGATCCCTGGTGCTGGCGCGGGCCGTCCGCAGCCCGGAACTGTCGAGGGACCTGCGTGCCGCGGCGGGTGCTGCGGTGATGAGGGAGCACGCGGCTGGATGATTTTGGGGCTTTTGCCAGCCACAGGGATGGTCGGGAGCAGATGGTGCTCAAGTCGGTGCTATGGATTGACGATATAAGGGAAAACCCGGGTCATTGGCTGTGCGCTGCCCCGGACCTCTTTGATTGAACGAACAGATGCCCACCATGTCCCTCTCCCAGACGCGTGTCGCGTTCCGCCTGGCCCTGGCCTTTGGCGTCGTCTGCCTTGTCATGTCCCTGTCGGCCGCCGTGGGCATCTGGCGCTTGGCGGAGCTGCAGGACATCGCCGATGACCTGGGCGGCAACTCCTCCGAGCGTGCCCTGCTGGCGCGCGAGCTGCATGCCATCGTGGTGCTCAGCTCGGTGCGCGCCGAGACGCTGCTGGAGATCGACAACCCGGCCTATGCGGCACGCATCGATGCCGACCGCAAAGTCACCTCCGCCCGTTCCAGTGAGGTGCGCAAGCGGCTCGACGAACTGGCCGAAGACCCGCAGTCTCAGCGCCTCTTCGATGCCATCGACAAGGCGGGCAACCAGTTCCGCAGCGTGCGCGACGACCTGGTCAAGCGCCGCAAGGCGGGCGAGGCCCTGCCCGCCGACGCCATATCCGGCAGCCTGCGCCCTGCCGCCGACGCCTATGCGAAGGCGGTGGACGAACTGGCCGAGTACCAGCGCCAGCGCGTGGCCGATGCGCGCGAGGCCGCCCTGCGCAGCGAACGGCAGGGCAAGCTGCTGCTGGCCGCGGGCTCGGCGGTGGGGCTGCTGCTGAGCCTGGTGTGTGCCTGGCTGCTGTCACGCTCTATCCTGCGGCCGCTGGCCCTGGCGTCGGGTGTGACCGACCGTATCGCCGAGGGCGACCTGACCTCGCACATCCCTGCCGTGGATGCTGGCAACCGCGATGAGCTGCAAGCCCTGATGGCCCGCCTGGGGGGCATGCAGGCGCGCCTGGCGACACTGGTCGTGGGCATGCGCGGGGCCAGCAGCTCGGTGGCCGATGCCAGCGGCGAGATTGCGGCGGGCAACAGCGACCTGTCGGCCCGCACGGAGCAGACGGCCTCCAACCTCGAGGAAATCGCGGCCAGCATGGAAGAGCTGCTGGCCACCGTGCGCCACAGCGCCGATGCCGCCGCGCAGGCCAGCAGCCTGGCGACCGGTGCCAGCGGCGTGGCCCAGCGCGGGCGCGAGGCGGTGGACCGCGTGGTGGGCACCATGGACGGCATCGCCCAGTCCTCGCGCCGCATTGCCGACATCACCAGCGTGATCGACGGCATTGCCTTCCAGACCAACATCCTGGCGCTCAATGCCGCTGTGGAGGCTGCGCGGGCCGGCGAGCAGGGCCGCGGCTTTGCCGTGGTGGCCAGCGAGGTGCGCAGCCTGGCCCAGCGCTCGGCCACGGCCGCCAAGGAGATCGGTGGTCTGATCAGCGACAGCGTGCGCCAGGTGGACGAGGGCTCGGCCCTGGTGCACGCGGCCGGCGGCACCATGGGCGAGATCGTCGATTCGGTGAAGCAGGTGGCGACCATCATTGGCGAGATCAGCACGGCGGCGCGCGAGCAGACCACGGGCCTGAGCCAGGTGGGCGAGGCCGTCTCGCAGCTGGACCAGATGACGCAGCAGAACGCAGCGCTGGTGGAGGAATCGTCCGCCGCCGCCCAGGGCCTGCGCATGCAGGCACAGCAACTGGCCGAGCTGGTGGAAGCCTTCCGCCTGCCGGCCAGCACCATCGGGCTGCGCTGAGCCGGATTGCTCCCTTAGAACCTGTTCAGCCGCCCGCCACTTCCACCCGCCAGCGCCGGCGCGGCGCGCGCAAGGCGTGGCGCTTGCGGTACTCGGCCGGCGGCGTGCCGACATGGCGTACGAAGATGCGCCGAAAGGCGGCAGGGTCTGCGTAGCCGCAGGCCACGGCGATGCTGCTCACGCTCTCCAGCGTCACCTCGAGCATCACCTTTGCGCGTGCGCAGCGCAGGGCATGCAGGTAGTCGAGCGGCGACTGGGCCAGCTCGGCCTGGAAATGCCGCAGCAGGGTGCGCGTGCTCACCGAAGCGGCCTGCGCAAGGCGTTCCAGCGAATAGGGTTCCTCCAGATGGGCTTCCATCCAGGCGATCGCGCGGGCCAGGGTGCTGTCGCGCGTGGCGGGGATGTGCTGCTGGGCATTGGCCTGCAGCGCCGCCTGCGCGCGCTGGTGGTCGGGTGCCATCACGGTGGCGAAGGCCCGGGCCAGTTCCTCGCCGAAGGCATGGCGCACCAGCGCGATGGCCAGGTCCACCAGGTTGTGGGGCAGGGCGCCGCTGAGCCAGGGGCCATCGTCGGTCCAGTCCCGGCCCGGCACCAGCGCGATGCCGGGAAAGTCGCGCGCAAAGCCGGCCATGTAGAACCAGGGCAGGCTGGCCGTGCGCCCCTGCAGGCGACCGCTGGCCGCAGCCAGCCAAGCCCCGTCCCCCATGGTCAGCAGTTTCTGCCCGGCATCCACCGCAATGCCGACCTGGCGCACCAGCGCGGGGTGGCGCGCGACCACCTGGCGGATGGCCGGGATGTCGGCCGCGAGGAACGAGGGAATGAACACCGCCTGTGCCGAGCCCGGGGGGCCTTCGGTGGAAGGCATGGCCGTGGTGTAGTGGGACCAGGGCGCGGGAGCAGTGGGCAGGGGCCGGCCATCGGCATCGAGGAGCCGCCAGTCCATGCGTGGAGCCTGGTTGCCCAAGCGCAGCCGGGCCAGCAGATTGGCGCTGCGCAGCAGGTCGATGAAGTGCAGTGCATTGCCCAGGGCGGACTCGGGTACCAGCGGAATGTCGATGCGGAAGGGAATGGTGGGCATGGCGATATTGGCTTTGCAGATGGCGATTTTCGCTTGTCATGAAACATCTGGCCACCCGTAGCATGAACGCTCGTTCTTTTTCTATCCCTCTGCACGGACCCCGCCTCATGCACAAAACCCTCTCGTCGATCGCCATCGCTGCCGGCCTCGTGGCCGGCAGCCTGACCCTGGTTTCTTCCGCCCATGCCCAGGCCCTGGATGCCGCCGGCCTGCAGGCCATCGATGCCGCCGTGAACGGCGTGGCGGGCAAGATGGTCAGCTGGCGCCGCGACATCCATGCCCACCCGGAGCTGTCGGGCCAGGAAGTGCGCACCGCCAAGCTCGTGGCCGAGCACCTCAAGCGCCTGGGCATGGAAGTGCAGACCGGCGTGGGCGGCACCGGCGTGGTGGGCACACTGCGCGGCGGCCTGCCAGGCAAGGTGGTGGCCCTGCGCGCCGACATGGATGCGCTGCCCGTGCCCGAGAACACCAAGCTGCCGTTTGCCTCCAAGGTCAAGGCCAACTACCTGGGCAAGGAAGTGCCCGTGATGCACGCCTGCGGGCACGATGCCCACGTGGCCATGCTCATGGGCGCGGCCGAGGCGCTGGCCAGCATGCGGGCCACGCTGCCGGGCACCATCAAGTTCATCTTCCAGCCGGCCGAAGAAGGCGCGCCTGTGGAACCCGATGCCAATGGCAAGGTGCCCAGTTTCGGCGCCAAGGCCATGGTGGAAGAGGGCGCATTGAAGGACGTGCAGGCCATCTATGGCCTGCACGTCACGGCCAACCTGCCGTCCGGCGTGGTGGGCTACCGCAGCGGTCCGCTGATGGCGGGCTCGGACAACATCAGCATCCAGGTCGAAGGGCGCGGCGGCCATGGCTCGTCGCCCTGGAACGCGGTGGACCCGGTGGTGGCTGCCAGCCAGGTCGTGCTGGGCCTGCAGACGGTGGTGAGCCGCCAGCTCAATATCAGCCAGGAGCCGGCCGTGATCACCATCGGCTCCATCCATGGCGGCACGCGCTACAACATCATTCCCGACAACGTGGAGCTGCTGGGTACCTTGCGCACCTTCGACGAAAGCATGCGCCAGGAGGCGATCAAGCGCATCACCACCACGGCCGAGTCGATTGCGGCGTCGAGCGGTGCCAAGGCCAAGGTGCGTTTCGGCCCCGTGGCCTATCCCGTGACGTCCAACCCCGCGGCGCTGACCGAGGCCTCGTTGCCCGCGCTCAAGCTGGCCACGGGTGGCAAGACCATGATCATTCCCAAGGTCAGCGGCTCGGAAGACTTCTCGGAGTTCCAGAAGGTGGCGCCGGGCTTCTTCTACTTCCTGGGCGCGCCGCCGAAGGGGGCGGACTTCACCAAGGCCCCGTCCAACCATTCGCCGCTGTTCGACATCGATGAAGACCAGTTGCCCGTGGGCGCACGCACCCTGGCGGCGCTGGCGGTCGACTTCCTGCAGCGCAAGTAGGTAGGCGCGTCAGCGCAGCGCTGCTGCCCGGTTGCCGATGAACAGGCGAAACGGCAGCAGCAGCGCCACGCCCAGAGTGAGCTTCACAGCCAGGTCGCCCAGGGCCCAGGTGATCCACGGGTCGCTGGTGCCCGCGAATGCGATGCTCCAGAAAACGGCCGTGTCCAGCACGGCCGCCAGCAGGGTGGCGACCAGCGGCGCGCGCCACCAGCTGCCGTGGCGCAGGCGATCGAAGACACCGATATCGAGCCACTGCGACAGCAGGAAGGCGGTGCCCGAGGCCACGGCAATGCGCGCTGGCGCCAGCACCAGCGAGGCCGCCACGGCCACCGCAAACCCCACCCAGGCCACACGCCGCGCCTGCTGCGGGCCATGGCGGCGGTTCACCAGCTCGCTGACCAGGAAGGCCACCGGGTAGGTGATGGCGCCCCAGGTGAGCCAGTCGTTGATCGGAAATTGAACCAGGATGTTGGAGGCCAGCACCACGCCGGCCATGGCCAGTGCAGCGATAGTGAACTGCGCGCGCGTGGGGGCGGTGAACGGCATGGCCACCCGCCTCAGGCAATGCCCAGCATGGCGCGGGCCACGGCCTCGCCGACCTTGATGCCGTCGACCCCTGCGGACAGGATGCCGCCCGCGTAGCTCGCGCCTTCCCCGGCCGGATAGAGCCCGCCGGTGTTCAGGCTCTGCAGGTTCTCGCCACGCCCGATCTTGAGCGGCGACGAGGTGCGCGTCTCCACGCCTGTGAGCACCGCATCGTGCATGTCGAAGCCCTTGATCTTGCGGCCGAAGGCCGGCAGGGCCTCGCGCAGCGCCTCGATGGCATAGCCGGGCAGGGCCGCGTGCAGGTCGCCCAGTGCCACGCCGGGCTTGTAGGACGGTTCCACGTCGCCCAGTTGTTTCGAGTCGCGCCCGGCGATGAAGTCACCCACCAGCTGCCCGGGTGCGCTGTAGTCGCGCCCACCCAGCACATAGGCATTGGATTCGAGCTGGCGTTGCAGCACGATGCCCGCCAGTGGGTGGTGCTGACCGGCCGGCTGCGCTTCGGCTCCGTAAGTGCCGCCCAGGTGCAGCGCGAAGGCTTCGGCGTCCGTGGGGTAGTCCGTGGGGTCGATGCCCACCACCATGCCGGCGTTGGCATTGCGCTCGTTGCGCGAGTACTGGCTCATGCCGTTGGTCACCACCCGGCCGGGTTCGCTGGTGGCGGCCACCACCGTGCCGCCCGGGCACATGCAGAAGCTGTAGACCGCCCGCCCGTTGGCTGCGTGGTGCACCAGCTTGTAGTCGGCCGCGCCCAGCAGCGGGTGGCCGGCATGGCGGCCCCAGCGCGCGCGGTCGATCACGCCCTGTGGGTGTTCCACCCGGAAGCCGATGGAAAAGGGTTTGGATTCCATGGCCACGCCGCGTTCGTAGAGCATGGCAAAGGTGTCGCGCGAGCTGTGGCCCAGCGCCATCACCACGTGGTCGGCACGCAGCTCGGTGGTCTCGCCCGTGGCCTGGTTCAGCACCTGCAGGCCGCGCAGGTGGCGGCGCTCGCCCGTGCCCTCGACGATCACGTCGGTCACGCGCTGCTCGAAGCGGATCTCGCCGCCCAGGGCGATGATCTGCTCGCGCAGGTTCTCCACCACTTTCACGAGCTTGAAGGTGCCGATGTGCGGGTGCGCCACGTAGAGGATCTCCTCGGGCGCGCCGGCCTTGACGAATTCGCCCATGACCTTGCGGCCCAGGTGGCGCGGGTCCTTGATCTGGCTGTAGAGCTTGCCGTCGCTGAAGGTACCGGCGCCGCCTTCGCCGAACTGCACATTGCTCTCGGCATGCAGTTCACGCTTGCGCCACAGGCCCCAGGTGTCCCGGGTGCGTTCGCGCACCGGCTTGCCGCGTTCCAGCACGATGGGCTTGAAGCCCATCTGCGCCAGCACCAGCGCGGCGAAGATGCCGCAGGGCCCGAAGCCCACCACCACCGGGCGCAGCGGCAGGTCGGCGGGCGCCTGGCCCACCGGCTGCCAGGCCATGTCGGGTGTGGGCTGGATGTGCGGGCGACCGGCATGCCGGGCCAGCAGTGCGCCCTCGCCCGAAGGATCGGCCAGAGTCAGGTCGATGATGTAGACCGCCAACAGGTCGGCCTTGCGCGCATCGAAGCTGCGCTTGTGCACCTGCACGGCGGCGATGTCGGTCGGGGCGATGCCCAGGATCTGGACGGCCTGGGCGCGCAGCGCGTCCAGCGGGTGCTCGGCGGCTTCGGCCGGCACGGCTGCCAGCGGCAGCTTGAGTTCGGAAAGGCGGATCATGGTCTTGCAGGCCCGTGTCGATCGGGCGGTGGCAATGTCGTGGGGCTGGTATTTTAAAGGAGGCGGTCCTGCCAGGTGCTAGTCGCCGTTCAACAGGTCTTCGCGCTGGGCCTTGAGCCACTGCTTGAGGTAGTCGTTGTCGTCCATCGCCTGCACCTCCCGCCGCAGCAACGGAATGTCATGCTCCAGCGCCTGGATCTGGCTGCGCAGCTGGGCCATCAGCTGACCGGGCTGCAGCTTGCGCCGCGAGGTGCTGCCGAGTTGTTCGCGCATGCTGGCCTCCAGCGTGGCCACCTCCTGCTGCAGCTCGGCTAACTGGTCGGTGAGCACCTGGTTGTAGCGCTGCAGGTGTGTGTCACCCACGGTGGCCATGTGCTGTGCGTCGATCTGCTCCACCTCGAGCTGCAATTGCAGCAGGTCGAGCAGGCTGCCTGCGGCGTAGGCCAGGTTCACGCGCTGCATGAGCGCGGTCTTGCGCAGGCGCTCGGCCTCGTCGGGCTCGCGGTCGGGGTGCAGGGCGCTGGCCAGTTTGCGGTACACCGAGCGCACCGACTGGCTGGCCTCCTGCGCAGCTTCCTGCTGCTGGCGCTGCTGCGCGCTGGGTTTGCGGGCCCGGCTGGCATGGTGGAGCTCGCGCTCCTGCTGCGCGCGCGCCTGACGCGCCTGCATTTCCTCCTCCACGCGGCGCACGATGTCCTCGGGCGATTCCGGCCCGCCGGGCGGCGCAATCTGCAATGCGTCCGGGGTGTCGGGCACATCCGCAAGCTGCTCCTGCGCATACTGGGCCTGCAGCGCCTGCATCGCAGCGCGGGTGGCCGGGTCGCGCACGTTGTCGGCCAGGTCCCGGGCCAGCCGGGCGATCACGGCATGCAGATCGCGCAGCAGCGTGCGGCCCAGGCCCTTGCGCGCCGAAGCTTCGACCAGGGCGTTGACCAGGGCGGCGTGCGCGGCGTAGTACCTCTCGAGCAGGGGTGCCACGTCCTTGGCGTAGCGCTGGTGGTAGGCGTCGATGGCCTGGTTCCAGGCGGCGAGGATGGCGCGCTGGTCGGCGATCTGGGCCAGCAGCGCATTGAACGACTGCTGCGCGGGGGTGAGCGATGGGTCACCAGGCTGGCGGCCGATGCGCAGCGGCGTGGCGGCGGGAGAAGGGGGCATTGGAGGTGCAAAGGGGAGGCGAAGGCCCCCGGATTTTGCCTGCACGGCCCAGGCGGGTCAGACCGTGCGGCTGCCGCCCTGGTGGTGGCGCCAGCGCAGCTCCACCAGGCCAAAGGCCAGGGCGGCCAGGACCAGCGGCGCAAAGAAGTACAGGCTGCGGTAGGCCAGGATGGCGGCCAGTGCCTGCGGCGCCGGCATGTAGGCCGACAGCACGGCCGTGCCCACGGCCTCCAGAACACCGAGGCCGGCGGGAATGCGCGAGATCAACCCCGCAACGGCCCCGAGCAGCACGGTGGCCAGGGCCGCCACATAGGGCACCTGCTGCTGCGTGAGCAGCCAGATGGCGCCGGCCATGACCATCCAGTTCACCGCCGACAGCACCAGCTGCAGCAGCCCGACGGACCAGTGCGGCATGGGAAAGGCATGCCCGCGCAGCGTGATCGGTTCCCCCCGGCGCAGCACGCAGACCACGAGGTACAGCCCGGTCACCGCGGCCATGGCGCTGCCGATCCAGCGCAGCTGGTGGCCGGCCATGTCCCAGCCTTCGGGCAGCTGGGGTGTCCAGAGCCAGAATACGGCGCCCGCGAGCACGAAGTAGCCGAGCCAGTTGGTGATGATGCTGATGGCCACCACCTGGCCGATGTCGCCCACCGACAGCCCCTGGCGCGAGTACAGCCGGTAGCGCACGGTGACACCGCCGATGAGCGAGCCCAGGTTGAGGGTGAACGGGTAGGCGATCAGCGTGGTGCCCACCGTGCGCGCCACCGGCAGGCCGTGCCGGGTGTAGTAGCGCCCGAACAGGTCGAAGGTGCTGTAGATGCCATGGCTGGCGAAGGCCAGCGCGGCGCCGCCCAGCAGCGCGGCGCTGGGCAACTCGACCAGCGCATTCCATACGGCGCCCCAGTCCACGGTGCGTGCCTGCCGGAACAGCAGGGCCCCGATCAGCAGCACGAATGCGCCCGTGACCAGCGTGATGGCCCAGGGCCACCAGCGGCTGTTGCGCAGGGTGTTCCAGCGGCTGGGGGCTGCCGGGGCTTCCTTGCGCGCGCCCGGCCTGTGGGCCGGGGCCGTGGGCGCTGGCGTGGCGGTCCCGCGCAGTGAATGGGTGGCGGGCGCGCTCATGGCCGGTACCCTAGGTGGCCGACGCCGCCTGGGGGTTGTCCGTGCGCAAGGCCTCGGCCTGCTCCTGGGCCTTGACCAGCGAGATGGTGGGCTCGTGGCGCGGCAGCCAGCCGGCCCATGCCGGAAACCAGCGCATCAGGTGGAACACGCAGTAACTGCGCACCAGGCGCAGCCCTTCCCACGGCCCCTTGGGCGAGGGCTCGACCTGCTTGCAGCAGTTGTCCATGAGGTGGGCCATGCGGCTGTACAGCGTGGCGTTGAACGTGCGGTCGCGGATGATCACGTTGGCTTCCAGGTTCAGCGACAGGCTCAGTGGATCGAGATTGCTCGATCCCACGGTGGACCATTCGTCGTCCACCAGCGCCACCTTGCCGTGCAGCGGGCGGTCGCAGTACTCATAGATGCGCACACCGGCGCGCAGCAGATGGTCGTAGAGCAGGCCGGCGGCCGTCTTCACGATGGGCATGTCGGGCTGGCCCTGCAGGATCAGGCGCACGTCCACACCCCGCCGCGCGGCCCGCCGCATCTCGCGGATGAAGCGGTAGCCCGGGAAGAAGTAGGCATTGGCGATCACCACGCGCTTGCGCGCCGAGCGCAGGGCAATGCGGTAGTGGCGCTCGATGTCGTTGGTGTGGTCGTGGTTGTCGCGGGTGACGAAGATGGCATGTGCGGTGCCCGCATACGGCTGGCCGCGCGCCGGCAGCGCCTTGGCGCGGCTGCGGCGGCGCTCAGCGGGGCTGAGAACGGCCTCGTGCGTGTACTGGTGCATCTGCGCGACGATGGGGCCGCGCACTTCCACGGCATAGTCCTGCTTGGCTTCCGGGCCGAAGTCGGCCACATGGTCGGCCGAGTAGTTGATGCCACCGATGAAACCATGCTCGCCATCGACCACCACGATCTTGCGGTGCATGCGGCGCAGCATGTTCAGGCGCTGGCCCAGCACCCGCTTGCCAGGATCGAAGATGCGAAAGTGCACGCCGGCCTGCACCAGTGCATCCAGGTATTGGTCCGACAGGTCGGGCGAGCCGAAACCGTCCACCAGCACATGCACCTGCACGCCACGTTGCGCCGCAGCGAGCAGCACGGCATGCAGCTCCTGGCCGATCTTGTCGTCGAACAGGATGAAGGTTTCGAGCATGACCTCGCGGCGTGCCTTGGCTATGGCCTCGAACACCCGGGGGAAGAAGTCCTCCCCGTTTTCGAGCAGCTCGAACTGGTTGCCCGGTACCCAGCGCGATGACTGCGAGGCCCGGCTCATAGCGAAATCTCCGCGGCCAGGGGGGCGTGGTCCGAGAGCTTGTCCCAGGGCTTCTTGGGCAGGTGCAGCGGCGCATGCACAGCGGCATTGCGCACATAGATGCGGTCCAGCGCCAGCAGGGGCATGGAGGCCGGAAAGGTGCGCACAGCGCGCCCTGTGGATTGCACGAACACCTCGTGCAGGCCGGCGCGGTCGCGCAGGATCTCGTGCGCGCGGCCACGCCAGTCGTTGAAGTCGCCGGCCACGACCACGGGCTCCTCGGGATCGAAGGTGTTCACCAGATCGCACACGCTGCGCAACTGGCGCTGGCGGTGCGCCTCCTGAAGACCCAGGTGCACGCAGATCGCATGCACGGGGCTGTGGTGGTTGGGCGGCTGCAGGATGCAATGCAGCATGCCGCGCCGCTCCGGCCCGCTCACCGAGATGTCATGGTTCTCGTAGTGGGTGATGGGAAACTTGGACAAAAGGGCATTGCCGTGGTGGCCGTTGTCGTACACCGCATTGCGGCCATAGGCGAATTGGGTCCAGATGGTGTCCGCCAGGAACTCGTAGTGGGGCTCCTGCGGAAAGTTCTCGACCCGGCCTGCATGGCGGTGGTGCGTGCCGAGCACTTCCTGCAGAAACACGAGGTCCGCAGACACGTGGCGCACGGCATCGCGCAACTCGTGCAGCATGAAGCGCCGGTTGAAGGTGGTGAAGCCCTTGTGCACATTCACGGTCAATACCTTGAAGGCAATGGGCTGGGATGCGGAGGTGTGCGCCATGGAAACAATCTGAAAAGGGTGCCGCACCGTGCTGGTGCGTGCCCCCTCGGGCATGCGCCGTCAGGGGTTGTGCCTTGATTGTTCCGGCCCGTGGCCGGGGCTTCTGTAGGACGGCTTGCCGTCAGCGCGTGCAGCGGCGGCCCAAAGCGCGGGCCCAGGTCAGGCGGGCAGGAAGCCTTCGACCGACAGGTAGCGCTCGCCCGTGTCGTAGTTGAAGCCCAGCACGCGGGCGCCCACGGGCAGCTCGGGCAGCTTCTGGGCAATGGCGGCCAGCGTGGCACCCGAGGAGATGCCCACGAGCATGCCTTCCTCGCGTGCGCAGCGGCGCGCGTATTCGCGTGCGGGCTCGGCATCGACCTGGATCACGCCGTCGAGCAGGGTGGTATCGAGGTTCTTGGGCACGAAGCCCGCGCCGATGCCCTGGATGGGGTGGGGCGAGGGCGCGCCGCCCGAGATCACCGGCGAGGCCGAGGGCTCCACCGCGAACACCTTGAGCTGTGGAAATTTCGCCTTGAGCACGCGCGCCACGCCGGTGATGTGGCCACCCGTGCCCACGCCGGTGATGAGGGCGTCCAGGCCATCGGGGAAGTCCTGGAGGATCTCCTGCGCCGTGGTGCGCTCGTGCACGTCGATGTTGGCGGGGTTCTCGAACTGCTGGGGGATCCAGGCGCCGGGCGTCTGGGCCAGCAGTTCCTGGGCGCGGGCGATCGCGCCCTTCATGCCCTTCTCGCGCGGGGTCAGGTCGAATGTGGCGCCGTAGGCCAGCATCAGGCGGCGGCGCTCGATGCTCATGCTGTCGGGCATCACCAGCACCAGCTTGTAGCCCTTGACGGCGGCCACCAGCGCCAGGCCGATGCCGGTGTTGCCCGAGGTGGGCTCGATGATGGTGCCGCCGGGCTGCAGCGCGCCCGAGCGCTCAGCGTCTTCCACCATGGACAGGGCGATGCGGTCCTTGATCGAGCCGCCGGGGTTGCCGCGCTCGGCCTTGACCCAGACATTGGCCGCGCTGCCGAACAGGCGGTTGATGCGCACGTGCGGCGTGTTGCCGATGGTCTGCAGAATGTTGTCGACTTTCATGGCGTCTCCTGGTCAAGAAAAGGGTGGGTGACAGTGCAAGGCGGCATTGTGGCCCAGTCCGGCCTTCTCCCGCACTGCCGTACCCACTACGCCGGGCTCACCCGGACCAGAACGCTGCCGCCTGCACCCGGCTCTGTCGCCACCCGCACCGGCAGGCAGGCATTGATCACCGCCGAATTCGTGCGCGTGTGGTCCGTGAGCTCGCTCGCCGTGTAGCGGGCCTCCTGGCCCGTGCGCCATACGGCCAGGGCCAGCGGCAGCATCCACTGGTCGGCCAGGTGGGGGCCGGTGGCTGCGGTGCTGCGCTCGTAGGCCTGTACCTCCTCGGCCAGCTTGCGCGCCACGGTCTCGGCCGACAGGCCGCGTTCGCCGAACTGGCAGAACACCTCGGTCACCTGCGCGTATTCCAGCGTGGCCATCAGCACATTGCCCGGTCCTTCGTGCTGGCGTACGCCGGGCGCGCGCAGCTGGCCGGCCTCCAGCGTCCAGCCCAGGCGCCGGCCCAGCTCCTCCAGCTCGCGTGTGGCCACGCTGCGCGCCAGGCCGGGTGCCAGGGCCTCGGCCCAGGCGGCCACGGGCGCCCCGCGTTCCACCAGATCGAACAGAGTGAGGGCCTGCGTTGCCGGCGTGATCTGCGCGTGCAGCAGCCCGCCACCGGCCGGGTAGAAGCCGCGCCGCTCCAGCGCCAGTTCCAGTCCCACGCCCAGCCGCGCAAGCAGCGGCGCATACGCGCGCTGCAGAAAGTCGAACGGCGGCGCCATCGGGTTGTGCGTGCCGCCCGCCAGCTGGATGCGGCTGGGCCCGTCGGCCAGCATCAGCGCGGGCAGCACGGTCTGCAGCACCAGCAGGCAGCTGCCTGCGCCGGCGATGCGGAAGGTGTAGTCCCCCGCGCGCACCGCACCGGGCGTGAACTGCAGCGACTGCGAGCCCAGCTCCGCCCCTTCGGCCTGCCCGCCGCTGACCTGCACCGCTGCCTGCACGCAGGCCAGGTGCTGGCGCATCAGCCCGGGCTTGGCACGCCCGGCGCGGATGCGCTCGATGTGCAGCGGCCGGCCCGTCACCATGGACAGCGCCAGGCCGGTGCGCAGGATCTGGCCGCCGCCTTCGCCCTGGGAGCCGTCGAGCTTCAGCATGGCGCCTCCTGCGATGGGGGTGCGTTGAAGCGCAGCACGGTGTCGTGCAGCAGGGTGTCGAGCGCGCCATGGCCCGGCACGGGCAGGGGCTGCACCGGCTCGGCGGCGTTGCGCGCCAGTTCGGCTTCGATGAAGGCGTGGATGCCGGGCCAGCGCGGGCTGGTCGCGGACTCTCCCGCGCGCACCTTCACCTCCAGCAAGGCGTTGATCTCGGCGATCAGCGCGGCGTCGGCCACCGGGTCCAGCGTGTGCTGGGCCAGTTCGGCAAAGCGCATGGGCGGCACGCCAGGGCGCGCACGTATCCAGCGCGCGGCCAGCAGCGGGCGCAGCACGTAGAGGTATTTCTTGTAGCGCACCTCGTCGGCCTGCAGGTGCTCGCGGAAGTTCTTCTTGGCCATGGAGGCGTAGTGGTGCCAGCCTTTGGCGTTGGAGAACACGGTCTCGGCCAGCGCACGAAAACGCTCCATGGTGCCGGCGTCCTCGCGGTAGACCACGGGCGAACGCAGCCATTCGAGCAGCGTGGGGTTGGACTCGCGCATCAGACCCAGCGCCTTGCGCAGGTCCCAGCCGTTGATGTCCAGGTCGCCACTGATCGGCACCTCGATCACGTCGCGCCCCGGGGCCACGGTGAGGTACCAGGGCAGCCGGTTCACGTAGATGAAGCGCACGTCGTAGTCGCTGTCGGGCGAGGCAAAGCCCCAGCCCCGGCTGCCCGACTCGCAGGCGAAGAGGATGGTGACCTGGTGCTGTGCTTCGATGGCGCAAAGGTTCTCCATGATCTGCACGCGCATGGCGGGATCGATGGGGTGGGCCGATTGGAGGAATTCTTCCAGTTGCTGTTCTTTGTGCATGTGCTGATGCCGGCGCTGGTCTGGCCAGCGCCGGCTCCGTTCAATGGTTGCCGTGGAGGTGCAAAGGGGCCTACCCCTTCACGCACACCACCTGCTTGAGCGTGTAGACCACCTCCACCAGGTCCTGCTGGGCGGCCATCACGGCGTCGATGTCCTTGTAGGCCATCGGGATCTCGTCGATCACGTCGGCGTCCTTGCGGCATTCCACGCCCTCGGTGGCAGCGATCTGGTCGGCGATGGTGTACATCTTCTTGGCCTTGGTGCGGCTCATCTTGCGGCCCGCACCGTGGCTGCAGCTCATGAAGCTCTCGGGGTTGCCCTTGCCGCGCACGATGAAGCTCTTGGCGCCCATGCTGCCCGGGATGATGCCCAGCTCGCCGGCCTTGGCGCTCACGGCACCCTTGCGGGTGACGAGCACGTCCTCGCCGAAGTGGGTCTCGCGGCTCACGTAGTTGTGGTGGCAGTTCACCGCCTCCACATGCGCCTCGAAGGGCTTGGTGATCACCTTGCGGGCGGCCGCGATCACGCGCTGCATCATCACCTCGCGGTTGGCGCGCGCGAACTTCTGCGCCCAGCCCACCGCACGCACGTAGTCGCCGAAGTACTTGGCGCCTTCCTCGAAGTAGGCCAGGTCCTGGTCGGGCAGGTTGCGCTGGTGCAGCTCGGCATCCTTCTTGGCCAGCTCGATGAAGTGCGTGCCGATGGCATTGCCCACGCCGCGCGAACCCGAGTGCAGCATGAACCACACGCTGCCGTGCTCGTCCAGGCAGACCTCGATGAAGTGGTTGCCGGTGCCCAGAGTTCCCAGGTGCTTGTGGTTGTTGGTGTTGCGAAAGCGCGGGTAGTCCTCGCAGATCGCGTCGAACTCGCCCTTGAGCGCGGACCAGGCCACATCGGTCTCGTCGGGCGGCGTTTCCCACGCACCCTTGTCGCGGCCCACGCGGCGCGGGTTGCTGCCGTGCGGCACGGCCTTCTCGATCGCCGAGCGCAGCGGGCCCAGGTTGTCGGGCAGGTCGTTGGCGTGCAGCGTGGTCTTGCAGGCCATCATGCCGCAGCCGATGTCCACGCCCACCGCGGCCGGGATGATGGCCTTGAAGGTCGGGATCACCGAGCCCACCGTGGCGCCGATGCCGTAGTGCACGTCGGGCATGGCTGCCACGTGCTTGAACACGATGGGCAGGCGTGCCGCGTTCTCCAGTTGCTTCTGGGCCTCGTCTTCGACGGGGACGCCCTGGGTCCACATCTTGATGGGGACGCCGTTTTCCACATTGCGTTGCAGGTAGTTCATTTCTCTTTCCTTGTTCTTGGTTCTGTTTCGGTGGTTCTGCTATTCGCTGGCCAGGTCGAACACCGCTTCGAGGATTTGCTTCTCGCCCATGCACCCGCCACAGGTGCAGTGCGCGGGCGGACCCATGGCGCTCGTGTCCATCGCCAGGATCTGCTGTGCGAATCGCTGGCGGTTGCCTTCATCGAGCAGCCAGGCCTTCATGGTTTCGCGAAACTCCGGCTGGTCTTCGGAAAAAGCGTTCTGGATCTCGTGTTGGCCCCAGAAATCCCAGTAGCTGGCATTCGCATAGTGCTGCACGGCGCTTTCCCGCTCGTCCGCCAGCCAGTGGGCCAGCAGCGGGGCGATGGACACGCCGCCCTTGTGGAACATCAGCAGGATATCGAACGCATTCGCGCCGTCGAACGGGCTGGCCTCGCGCCCGGTAGAGCCCAGGCCCTCGCGGAAGAAGGCCAGTGCGAAGGCGTCCACGGCGGCACGTTCCTTGGGCGACAGTGCATCTGCGGGGCATTTGCCCAGCCGGTCCAGGTACAGCTCGGTCGAATGGTGCAACTCCTTGCCCTGGGCCAGCAGCTCCAGCATGCGGGGCAGGAAGTACAGCAGCTCATCCGCAGGTTGCTCGCTGCTCTTGGCCGAGCCGTTGTACTCGTAGAAATGCCGGTTGGTGACCTGGCGCAGCGGCAGGCGGCGCATCTCGCGCTCCATGGCCTCGTCCATGCAGCAGGCGATGCACACATCCAGCATCTGCGTCGGCGCGCGGTGGTGCTGGAAGGCGGCATACGCGGCATCCACCGCCTCGCGCAGGGCGGGTGGCAGGGTCGTGGCTTCCTCTTCAGCGATTTGACGGGCTTCCATCGTCGTACTCTCCATGGCGTCTTGTGCGCCGTGCTGTCATCCATCGCATCTACTGCACCATTCCCAGGGCGGCAGCGCGTGCATAGTTCTTCAGTTCCTCGTCGTGCGCCGGCACGCTGCGGATGAATAGCTCCACCCGTTCCTGCAATTCCCTCGGGCGCTGCAGATAGCGGCCCTCGTGGCCGATGCCATGCAGGGCAGAGACCTGTACCTCGCGGCAGGGCACCTCCAGCATGTGGCAGAAAACAGCCCACATCGCATCGCGCCATTCAGGAACTTCTTTGACATTCCAGAACGTCGGCCACACGTCGAACCACATGTAGCAGGCAAAGTGCAGCCGGTCGCTGCCGCTGCCGATGGCCGCTTGCACGTGGGCCATGCGCGGTGCGAAGCATTCGCTCCACAGGCGCGGGAAGGCCTGCATCATGCGCATCGCATCCGCCAGCGGAACCGATGGGTCTAGCACCATGGCCGGTATGTCGCCGGCGTTGTTGCTCATCACATGCGTGAGGCCCATGCCCACCTGCTCGTCGCTGTAGGGCGCGAGATCGGTGCCCGCGTTGGCGAACAACACGGTCTGGATATGCGTCCACTGCAAGGGCGTGGCCTGAAAATCCGGCCCATCGTTGTCCCAGTACCACTCCTGCTCCTTCTTGCCCGGCACGGGCCGGTCGAAGAGGTAGCGGACGGCGTCGGCATACAGCGTGGCATCGAGTCCCAGGGACCCGGGTGTCACTGGCAACGGCGCCTGCCTTGCCAGTCGTTTTTCACGTGCAGTCTGTTTCATGGCGTTCCTCTTTTACTTCTTTCTCTGTTTGGTGGACGCGACGGGATTCGAACCCGCATCTTTGCAGCGACCAGGGTGCTTTACTCCGCTGGCCCAGTGAACGGTTGGAAACGCGCGCCAGTGGCAGACCCGTCATCGGAGCCAGCACCTGCATCCTCAACCTTGCCCGTTCACCGACTCTCCCGCTGCACTCGGTGTTACCCGACCTGCCGGCAATAACAACATTTTTGGCAGTGGCGCTCCCTTCTGTGCCAGCGCGCCCGTATTCCTCTTGGCTCTTTGCTCAGCGCAGCTTCACCAGGCCGTTGAGCACCTGGTCCAGGCCGCCGAACACCGAGATCTTGTCGATGCGCTCGGCCACGCGCTCCAGCGTTTCCAGCTCCTTCATGCGCAGGGCGACGGGGTTGTCCTCCATCACCTTGGCGGTGTTGAGGAGCGAGCGCGTGGCGGCCGTTTCCTCGCGGCGGCGGATCACGTTGGCCTGGGCCTGCTTCTCCGCCTGCACCACCTGGGTCAGGATGGCCTTCATGTCTCCAGGCAGCACGATGTCCTTCACGCCGGCGCTCTCCAGCGCAATGCCGTAGGGCGCGAGCTTGGCGGCCATGTGGGCACCCACCACCTCGTCGATCACCGTCTTGTTCTCCAGCAGCTCATCGAGCGTGCGGGTGCCCACGGCGGCGCGCAGCGCGAACTGCAGCTCGCGGTACAGGTGCTCCGCAGGCTTTTGCAACTGGCTCCAGGCGCGCAGCACGTCGGTGTAGCGAAAAGTGGCGCTCAGGTTGATGCGCAGGCCCACCTTGTCGCGGGTCATGATGTCCTGGCCCGAGACTTCCACCGACTGCAGGCGCAGGTCCACCTGCTCCACCGCCACCGTGCGGCCGTACTTCCAGAAGGCGTACGCACCTGCGGCGAGCAGGCGCTCCACCTTGCCGTCCACCGTCAGCAGCGCGCAGGACGACTCGGGCACCTGCACCTGCAGCAGGCCGGCCAGGCCGGTCACCGTGCGGTGGCGCAGCTGGGGCTGCGTCAGGCGCGCCACCAGTGCAGCAGGCAGTTCGGGGCCGGCGTTCAGGTCGATCACCTGCACGGATACCTCCACCTGCCCCTTCCAGTACAGGCGGCGGGTGCCGGGGGGCAGGATCTCGACCAGCACGCCGTTCTCGCAGCGCAGGCCCACTTCGTTCTCGGCCAGTTCTACGCGCACGAACTCGGCGGCCACCACCTCGGGCTCACGGGCCATCAGGTAGTCGGCCAGGGCGTGGGTGAAGGCGGGTTGCTCCAGTGCGAAGGTTTCCACGCGCAGCTGGTCCAGGCTGGTAAACAGCCAGTGCGTGCCGCTGTGCAGGACACGGTCGAAATCGCCATTGCGCAGCAGCAGGGCGCGTTCGTTCTTCTTGACGGTGGTGCGTTGGATCTTCAGCATGTGTCTACCCTCGTTCTTTCTTTTTTCAATGTCGTTGGTCGCCGCATCAAACTTCTTGCAAAGGGGCCGTTACAGCGGGGCAGTGGTCCCAGGGGGCGCGGCTCGGGCCCTGCAGTGCGCCGTGGCGGCGGCCTCGAGGGGCCTTCGCTTGGGCTGGCTGCGGGCGCGGGCCGTGCCGGGTGCTGGCACAAACCGCCACCGCTGACGGGGCAATGGCTTCCAGGCTGCGGCGCAACCCTTGGTCCTTCACCCCGCGTCCGGCGGGTGGTCTTTCGACCGTCTTCGATAGCCGGCCCGAAGGCCGGAAGAATGGGCAGGAGTCGAACCTGCGACAGTCCCTTTTCAGGGGTGCTCTACCGGACTGAGCTACCAGTGGTGCAGGCCGGGAGTCGAACCCGACAGCCCCTTTCGGGGCTGGCTTCCACAGCCCTGCCGTCACCCGGCGCTCGCAGCGTGCGGCATGCGGGGAATCCAAAAAGCCTGAAGCCCCGGACTCCCGGCACCGGCAGGGCGGGCCTGTGCCCCAACCCTGGCCTGTGAGCGTTCACTGTTTGCGCCGAGTGCTTTTCTATTCGCGAATTGCGTGCCAGGCAGCTGTCGAAGCGCAAAATTTTCTGCAAGCTGTTGATTGGAAATGGATTTTTCGTTTTCAAGAAGATCTGGATTTGCACCAGGATCTTGATTAACTAGAATGGGGGATAGCTTTATAGAAATTTAGAGATGCGCAAGAATAGGGTGGTCGTCGGTTTCATCGGTACCCAGCTCGATTCCGGCAAGGGCGCAGGCCGCTGGGAGAAGTGGCGGCCCACCGTGTCGCTGGTGCAGCACGAGGACATGGTGGTGCACCGCATGGAGCTGCTGTACACGCCGGCCCACCAGGAGTTGGCGCACCAGGTGCGCAACGACATCGCCATCGCCTCGCCCGAGACCACGGTGCAGTTGGTGCCCATGCAGATCGCTGACCCTTGGGACTTCGGCGAGGTCTACGCCAAACTGTTTGACTGGACCCAGGCCTACCGCTTCGACACCGAACGCGAGGAGTACTGGACCCACATCACCACCGGCACGCACGTGGCGCAGATCTGCCTGTTCCTGCTGGTGGAATCGCGGCGCATTCCGGGCGTGCTGGCGCAGACCTCGCCGCCCAAGCGCCAGCAGATGGGTGATCCGGGCAGCTATGCGCTGATCGACCTGGACCTGTCGCGCTACGACGTGATCGCCCAGCGCTTCGGTGCCGAGCAGCGCGATGCGGTCGACTTCCTCAAGAGCGGTATCGCCACGCGCAATGCGCGCTTCAACGCGCTGATCGACGAGGTGGAACGTGTGGCGGTGCGCTCGCGCGCACCCATCCTGTTCACAGGGCCCACGGGGGCGGGCAAGTCGCACCTGGCGCGGCGCATGTACGAGCTCAAGAAGGCCCGCCACCAGGTGGAGGGCGAATTCGTCGAAGTGAACTGCGCCACCCTGCATGGCGACGGGGCCGCCTCCACCCTGTTTGGGCACAAGAAAGGCGCCTTCACGGGCGCCGCGGCCGACCGCGCGGGCCTGCTGCGCACGGCGCACAAGGGTGTGCTGTTCCTTGACGAGATCGGCGAGTTGGGCCTGGACGAGCAGGCCATGCTGCTCAAGGCGGTGGAGGAAAAGCGCTTTTACCCCATGGGCAGCGACCGCGAGGTGGCCAGCGATTTCGAGTTGATCGCCGGCACCAACCGCGACCTGCGCACCGAGGTGGCGGCCGGGCGCTTCCGCGAAGATCTGTATGCGCGCATCAACCTCTGGAGCTACCAGCTGCCAGGCCTGGCCCAGCGCCCCGAGGACATCGAGCCCAACCTGGATCACCTGCTGGCCCGCACCGGCACGGAACTGGGCCGCACGGTGCGCCTCTCGGCCGAGGCGCGCACGGCCTACCTGCGCTATGCCCAGTCGCCCGATGCGCTGTGGAGCGGCAACTTCCGCGACCTATCGGCCAGCGCCACGCGCCTGGCCACCCTGGCCGACAGCGGCCGCATCGGCCTGCCCCTGGTGGAGGCCGAGATTGCGCGCCTGCAGTGGCTGTGGCAGCCGGCCAAGGATGCACGCGATGGCCTTTTGGGTGCCCGGGCTGCCGATGCCATCGATCTGCGCGTCCTGTTGGGCGAAGACGCCTTGGACGCGATGGACCTGTTCGACCAGTTGCAACTGGCCGCCGTGCTGCGCGTGTGCCGCCAGGCTCGCACCCTGTCCGAGGCGGGGCGCCAGCTGTTCCAGGCCTCGCGCGCGCAGCGCGCGGTGGTCAACGATGCCGACCGCCTGCGCAAATACCTGGCGCGCTTTGACCTTACATGGGAACGCGCCAGCTCCGGTGAACGATAATCCACCCTGTGAAGCGCGCCAGACCGCCGCTGGTGCAATCTGGGAAACCAGGCACTGGAGGAACGTCCGGACTGCACAGGACAGCGTAGCAGCTAACGGCTGCCCACCGTGAGGTGAGGATCAGAGCAACAGAGACGAGTTCGGACACGGGACCACCAGGGGTGTTCTGTGGGACGCCAGCGCAAGCTGGCTGCGGATGGCGCAAGCCAGACGGTTCCCGGCGCAAGCCGGGAAATCCCACAGCCACCTCGGGCGCGTTCCGCGCCCGAGGTGAAACGGGCAATCTCTACGCGCAGCAATACCAAGTAGGCCAACGTTGATGTGGTTCCGCAGAGTTGGCGGGTAGGTAGCATCGAGCCGGTGTGGCGACACCCGGCCCAGAGTAATGGCGGTCACGCCGCGGGCAACCGCGGTGCACAGAATCCGGCTTATCGGCGCGCTTCACACTTATCAATTCCATCGCCGGTCTCACCGGCGCATCCCGGCACCTCAGGCAGGCTTGGGGCAGTGCAGCGCGTGCCCTTGCTCCAGCTCCTTGGCGCGCTCCACGGTATCGGGGTGGCTGCTGAGCAGGGACCATACCGGGCCCAGCGCCTCCGAATCCTTCCTGGGTGCCGTTGTTTCGGCCGGGGCGCTGGCACCTTCCTTGGCTGCAGTGGCGGTTTTTTTCTTTTCTGCCTTCTCTTCGCCGTCCTCGTCCTTGGCAATCGCCAGCAGCAGCTTGCCCATGGGGGCCGTGGGCAGTTTGGCGTGGCCCATGAGGGCGATGGCAAAGCAGTCGGCTTCGCGCTCGTGGTTGCGGCTGTAGGCCAGGCCCGTGAGCACCGAAGCGCCGGTGGCGACGATGCCCGACACATCGCCCAGCGCCAGGCCCATGCCCATCTGCAGCACGCCCTGCTGCACGATCATGCGCGTGGTGTGGCGCTGCGCCACATGGCCAATCTCGTGGGCCAGTACGCCTATCAGGGCATCGTCATCGAGCCCCTGTTTCTCGGCCGCCTTGGCCAGGCCATCGGTCATCACCACCGTGCCGCCAGGCAGGGCAAAGGCATTGGCCCCCATGCCTGAGCGGAACGACAGGGTGTAGGTCGGCCGATAACCCGGGTAGCGCTGCAGGCCGGTGGGCACCTGCTGCACCAGGGTGTCGAAGCGTGCCTGCAGCTGGGCCTGGCGTTCCTTGGACAGTTTGCTGGGCTTGAGCGTGCCCTTGTCCATCTGCGTGAGCACATTGCTGGCCACGCTGGCTTCCCAGGAGACGGGCACGAAGCGCGTGAGCTCGGTGGCGGCCCAGGGGGTGCCGTAGCGGTAGAACAGGGTCAGGCCGACGATGGCGACTGCGGTCACCCCCAGCAGCACCGGCCAGCGCGTCTGCATGCGCCCCGCCAGGCTGGGGCGTCCACCCGCAGCTGCCAGGGCCGCATGCCATTGGGCCACGGCATCGATTTCCAGGCTGCCATGGTCGCGCAGGTCCACGACCACGCGCTGCTGCGGGCGGCGCTCGCTCCAGGCCTCGGGCCAACCCACCTCGCCCCAGGTGAACACCGTCGGGGTCGCGCCGGGTTGTGACAGCGGGTGCAGGGCCAGCGATGGGCCCTTGGGCGTGGGCTGCAGGCCCACGAGCACCGGCTTGGCCTGGCTGCTCAGGCCGTCGAACCAGCGCCCGGGCACCAGCTTGCCGCCGGGTTCTGCCACAGGGGATGTCGCTGCGGCCATCAGCCGATCAGGTCGAGCCCGGCGGCATCGGCCAGCGCGTCTCCGATGCCCCCCTGCTGCTGCTGGCGCACCATGGCGCCGGTCACCTGGTCCACGCCACCCTTGACGTGCAGCGTGACGGATTCGGCCTTCATGCGGTACTCGCTCACCCGGGCGAACGGACGGTACAGGCCCAGCGTGAGCAGGGTCAGGAACAGGTTCTTGACGCGCAGGAGCACAAAGCTGTGCGTACGCAAACCGCACTTGAAGCGCGCCACCTGGCTCAGGCCGATGTTGTCCCACATCAGCTGGAACATGCGCGCTTCGCGGTAGGCGCGTGCCGGCGCGGAAGTCAGCAGCAGCATGAAGATACCGCCGAAGATGCCCACGATGATGGCCACCATGATCAAGGCGAACGAGCGGGTTTTGGCATCGTCGATGAACAGGGCCATAGTCCCGCCGGCCAGCACGCCCAGCACCACCACAACACCCAGCACGAACAGCAGGAAAACGGCCACCGTGGCCAGCCAGACCTTGATGAAATCCATGTACACCGGCTTCCAGCGGCCGGCCTCGGCGCCCACCTGGGCGCGCAGCACCAGCAGGCTCTTGTAGTTGTATTCGAGGCGGATAACGCACATGATCGACAGCAGTAGGCCCATGGCCAGCAATCCCCAGATGCCGGCCGTCATGCTGGGCAGGCCGGGATCGCTGCTGTCTTCGGCTGCCAGCTCCTGCAGGGCGTTGGCCGACTCGGGGGCCAGGTACTGGATGCCGAAGAACACGCCGAACCACACCAGGGCAATGGCGAACACGGGCCAACTGGCTTTGTAGACTTCACCCCAGGAGGCCGTGAACTGCAGGCGCAGGCCACGCCAGCGCGTGGAACCCAGGCGAAAGCGCATGGCGCTGCCCCAGATGAAGGGCGAGAGAAGGGCGCCCACCAGCAGGAACACGCCGACCGCCGTGTCCTGCCCGGTGTTGACGGCGATCTGGTAGGCGATGGTGAGCATCACCAGGATGATGAAGCCCTTCACCATGCGGCTTTGCGGGGCCGTGAATTCGAGCGGGCTGCCGGCCACCAGGGTATGGCCATAGAAATACTGCGCAGTACGCCGCCGCGCCCAGGGGGTGTAGATGCCCAGGGTGAGGATGGTCAGCAGCACGTTGACGATCCAGACCCGGAAGTATTCGCCGCCGCTGCCGGTGAATTCGAGCGGATGCGCGTCGATCTCCTGTGCCGCGAAGCCCGAGACGGGCGCCGCTGCGGCCCCTGATTGCTGATGGTCCATGGACTCCCTCCTGTTATGGCGGGCAGTGTATCAGCGGCCTGTGGTGGATCGCCATCCCTCGAAATGGTGATTGCTCACCTTTTGATAGCTGACGAGTGCCGATCAGAATCGCTCCCAGGGCTGCAGGTAGCGCCACTGGCCCTCGGGCACCTTGGCCAGGGGCACGCGGCCGATGCGCAGGCGCTTGATGGCCACCACGCGCAGGCCCACGGCCTCACACATGGCCGGAATCTGCCCCGGGCGGATGCCCTTGAGCGCAAAGCGCAGCCGGGTCTCGTTCTGCCAGCTCACCTTGATGGGCGGCAGCGCGCGGCCGTTGAACGACAGGCCGTGGCACAGCCGCTGCAGCCCGTTGGGCGCGATCTCGCCGGCCACCTCCACGAGGCATTCCTGCTCCAGCGATTCGATGTCCTCGGCCAGCTTGCGTGCAATGCGCTTGTCCTGCGTGTAGACCACGAGGCCGCTGGCCTCGGTGGGCAGAGGGGTGAAGCATTCGAGCTGGCGGAAATGGCGCTGCAGCACGCGGATGCCCGAGGCGTCCTCGGGCAGGTGCGAGGCGAGGGACAGCAGAGTCACTGCGGGCGTCGCGCCCTGGCTGCGGCTCGCGTGGGCGGCGCCAGCCTGGCCCGGGGCACCCAGGCCCGCCTCGAAACCGGCGGGCTTGTGCAGCAGCAGGGTGACGGGGGTGAGCTCCAGCAGGCTCGCGTCCGGGTCCACAGCCACGCTCTGGTGCGGCGCCACGCGCGCGCCGGGCGCCTCGACCACGGCGCCCTCGACGCTCACGAAGCCGCCCTCGATGAATTGTTCGGCCGTGCTGCGCGAGCAGTTGAGCTGCTCGGCCACGCGCTTGGCCAGGCGCACATGGCCGGCTTCAGGATTTTTTTCAGTCATTACCGGGTTCCATGGCGCGGATGCGCTCTACGTGGGCGAGCAGCGAGCGCTGGGCGACGGGCCACATGCGCGGGGGCACATCGTCGTAGGCATGGCGCACCCAGTCGTCCATGCTGCCCTGGGGCAGGGCCTGCATGGCAGCCAGCACCTTGGCCTCGCGTGCCAGGCGGTGGGCCCTCAGGCGGGCGATCGCGCCGCGCGCTTCGCCCAGCACGTAGCCGTGCGCGGGCAGGATGAAGTGCACGCCATGCTGCTCGCAGGCGGCATCCAGCGCGTCCAGCGAATCGAGGTAGTCGGCCATGTTGCCGTCCGGCGGGTCGATCACCGTGGTGCTGCCGTTGAGGATGTGGTCGCCGCTGAACAGCAGGCCGTCTTCCTCGAGCAGCAGGCACAGGTGGTTGGCCGCATGGCCGGGGGTGTGGATCACCAGCAGGGTGTGGTGGGTGGTGGCATCGGCTGCCTCGTTGGACAGCACCAGGCGCTCGCCATGGGCCAGTTCGCGTTCGGGTGTGAAGGTGCTGGCCACGCGGGCCGTGGGGGCCGAGCGCAGGCCCAGGATGGGTGGGGCGCTCTGGCCGGCCCGCGCGCACAGGGCCTGCAGCGGAGCGGCTCCCGGGGAATGGTCGGGATGCGAATGCGTGCACACGATGGCGCGGATATCGCCACCGGCGGCGCGCCAGAGTTTTTCCAGGTGTTCCAGGTCGGCCGGGCCCGGGTCGATGGCGATGAAGCCCGTGGTCGGGTCGCCCACCAGGTAGCTGTTGGTGCCTGGGCCGGTCATCACCCCCGAGTTGGGCGCCGTGAGGCGCTGCACGTTCTTGAGCAAGGGCACGGGGTGGTCGGTCTGCCAGTCCAGCGGGTGCACGATCTGCCCGTCGGGGCAGACCAGCGCCAGCTCGCCGAAGGGCATCTCGTCTTCCATGTAGCGCGACTCCTTGCCGGCCAGCAGGCCGGCGCGCGGGCAGCTCACCCACAGGGGCTGTTCGCTGGCCAGGGCGTCCAGCACAGCCTGGGTGTTCTTGAACTTGGCCAGCCGCTGCAGCGTGCGGATGGTCGGGAAGATCATGAAGAACTGGCCTGCCTCGTGCCGCGCCAGCGCATCGGCGGGGCGCACCCACACCGGCTCGAACTGCTCGGCCTCGTCGGCCACCGGGGTCTGGCCTTCGGGCATGCGCGCCGCCAGGAAGGGCACCTCGAAGCGGCGCGGCAGGTCGCGGTCGGCCGTCCAGTAGGCCAGCAGGTACACGCTGTCGGCCGCCAGGCGCAGGCCACGGGCCTCGCACTGCGCGGCAAACGGCGCGCTGCGGTCCAGTGCGGCAATGTCGGCGGCATCGGCCATGCGGCCGTCGGGGTGGCGCGCGAGCAGCACGCCCAGTTCCTCGAAGCTCTCGCGGATGGCGGCGATGGCCTGGGTCAGGTGCAGGTCGGTCTGGGCCGGGCGGCGGTCCGCCACCGGGTGCGACTGGGCGTCGAGCGCATCGATACCGCCGCCCGGGAAGACGTAGGCGCCCGGGGCAAAGCTCGCGTTGGGCGAGCGCCGCGTCATCAGCACCTCCAGCGTCCCGTCGCCCTCGGCATCGCGCAGCAGCAGCACGGTGGCGGCCAGGCGGGTGGGTACGGGTTCGCGGTGGGGGTGGAGTTGCTGGCTGAGGCGGGGCATGGGGCCATTATCGGGTGTTGCCCGGCCACCTGCCGGCCGCCCGCTGCTGGAACATGCGGGGCTTTGCCCTGGGGATCAATACCTGCCGGAGAGCAGGGCGCCTGCGTTGGGCACCCGGGTTTCGAGGCCCAGGCGCTTGAGCATGGCCCAGGTGGTGCACGCGGCAGCGGACACCACGGGGATGCCCAGCCGGTCCTGCGCTACCTGCACCGAGGCCAGCGAGGGCATCTGCACGCAAGCGGAGATCACCACCACGTCCACGCCGCGGGTGTCCAGGCGCTGCACGATCTGCGCCGGGGCGGCGGGGTCCTGTGCGCCCACCTCCAGGTTGTCCGCGATCTCCAGCGACAGGCTGTCGTGCACGGCAATACCCTCGTGCTCGATGTAGTCCACCACCAGCTGGGTGAGCGGCTTCATGTAGGGGGTGAGCACCGAGACCCTCTTGGCACCCATGGCCTTCAGGCCCTCGACCAGCGCGCCCGCGCTCGATACCACGGGCGCGGGCTTGCCGTTGGCCACGGTGATCTCGTGCAGCCGCTTTTCGGACGTGCGGTGGTAGCCCAGGCCCATGCTCATGATGGCCACCAGGCAGGCATAGCCCATCACGTCCATCTTCCCATCGGACAGTTCCAGCGCGCAGCGGTCGGAGTCGCGGTCCATGGCGGCCAGCTCTTCCTTGGTGACCTTCTGCATGCGCATGCGACTGGCATGGAAGCTGAAGCGCTCGGGCAGGATCTGCTCCCGGGCGCGCAGCATGGCGGGGATCTCGGTCTCCATGGTGGTGTTGGAGCTGGGCACGATCTGCCCGATGCGGTAGGTGCGTTGCATGGTGGTCTTTCAGGAAAAATGGCAAAGCGCTGCCTGCCGGCGCTGGAGGCGCCGGGGACGGGATCACGCAGGGAGAAACCTTGGCGGGTCAGTCGGCCTTGATGCCCGCGCCCTTGATGGTCTTGGCCCAGTAGGCGGTTTCAGTTTTCACGAGATCGCCCAGCGCCTCGGGCGGCAGGTAGCGCAGCTCGATGCCGGCGGCGTCGGCGCGCTGGCGCGTCTCGGGCATCTCCAGCGCCTTCTTCACGTCGGCCGTGAGCTTGGTGACCACGGCAGGCGGCGTGGCCGCCGGGGCGAACAGGCCCACCCAGGCTTCGAGCTTGAAGTCGGGCATGCCGGCCTCGGCCACCGTGGGCACGTTGGGCAAGCCGGGGTGGCGCTTGGTACCGGTCACGGCAAAGGCCTTGAGCTTGCCGCTGACCACATGCTGCATGACCGACGGCGGGGTGGTGATGAAAACCTGCACCTGGCCGGCCAGCACGTCGGCCACGGCCGGGCCCGAACCGCGGTAGGGGATGTGGGTCATGAAGGTGCCGCTCTGCTGCTTGAAGATCTCGGTGCCGATGTGCGAGAGCGAGCCATTGCCCTGCGATGCGTAGTTCACCTTGCCCGGGTTGGCCTTGAGGTAGGCGATGAATTCCTTGAGGGTGTTGGCCGGCACCGAAGGGTGGGCCGCAATCACATTGGTGGCCACGGTGAGCAGGGCCACCGGGGTGAAGTCCTTGGCCTCCCAGGGCAGGTTCGGGGTGAGCGCCGGGTTACCCACGTGGTAGGCCGAGTACGAGATCAGCAGGTTGTAGCCGTCGGCCTTGGCGCGGGCCACGGCGCCGTAGGCCACGTTGCCGCTGCCGCCGGCCTTGTTGTCGATCACCACGGGCTGGCCCAGCACGCGCGCCAGCGGCTCGTTGAGCAGCCGGGCCGAGGTGTCCACCACCCCGCCGGGCGGGTTGGGCACGGTGAGCGTGATGGCTTTGCTGGGGTAGTTGTCCTGCGCCGAGGCCAGGCCCGAAAGGGCCAGCGTGGCAGCCAGCAGGCTGTGCTTGATCGTCATGTTTGTCTCCACCTGGTGTTGTTGTCAGGGGGTATTGTGGAAACAAGCGAACCCGCAGTCCAATATATTGTTGGTCTTGATCAAGACTTTTGGGGTATCAATGGAACTGCGGCACCTGCGCTACTTCATCGCCCTGGCAGAAGAGCTGAGCTTCACGCGCGCCGCGCAGCGCCTGCATGTCTCGCAGCCGCCGCTGAGCCTGCAGATCGCCCAGCTGGAGACCGAACTGGGCGCCCAGCTGTTCGTGCGCACCAGCCGGCGCGTGGAGCTGACGCTGGCCGGACAGGCCTACCTGGTCGATGCACGCGCCGTGCTGGAGCGGCTGGACACGGCGCGCCAGCGGGTGGCGGCCATCGGCCAGGGGCAGGCCGGGCGCATCGAGGTGGGGCTCTCGGGCTCGCACTTTCTGGGGCCGTTTCCTGCGGCCTTGGCGCGCTACCGGCAAAGCCACCCCGGCGTGGACGTGGTGCTGCACGAGATGCAGCCCTCGCTGCAGCAGGCGGCCCTGCGCGACAAGCGCATCGACGTGGGCATCTCGCGCACGGCGGTCAACGACGACCAGCTCGCCAGCACCCTGCTGTGGCCCGACCCCGTGGTCGCGGCCCTGCCGCCCGGCCACCCGCTGGCGGCCCGCAAGGCGCTGGCCTTGAGGGACCTGCGCAGCGAAGCCTTCGTGATGCTGCGCCGCGACTCGTCGGCCCATGCCGAGCACATGGTGCAGTGCTGCGTGCAGGCCGGCTTTGCGCCCCGGGTGGCGCAGACCACGGTGGAGCTGGCGGCTCTGCTGAGCCTGGTGGCTGCAGGGTTGGGCGTGGCCCTGGTGCCATCGTCGCTTGGCAACTTGTTCGGCGCCCGCGTGGTGCTCAAAACCCTGGGCGCAAAGGCACCCAGGGCAGATGTGCATGCCGTGCAGCGACGCGACGACCATCTGGGCGTGGTGCCGGCCTTCGTGCGCGTGGTAGCAGGCGTCTGAGGCAAGCTTTCCTTGCAGCGTCACGACGTCATGTGTCGCTTGCTCACAGGCCGAGAAATTGGCGCTGCCCATGCCGGGACTGCCGCGCAAGGGCCGCCCCGCCGCGCTGGCAGTGTCCCCCTTCCCGAATTGCGCAGCAATTCGAGAGAAGGGGGAAGGCGCGAAGCGACTCAGGGGGATGTACCGAATCAATCCCAGGCGGGAGCCAGGCCGTCAGGATTCACGAGGCGGCCGCCGCGGTCCAGCGCGGCGATCTGCGCCATCTCGGCATCGGCGAGGCGCAACTGCTGTGCCAGGAGATTGCTGGCCAGGTTCTCGCGCCGGGTGGACGAAGGGATCACCGCGTAGCCCTGTTGCAGCGCCCAGGCCAGCGCCACCTGGGCCGTGGTGGAGCCGTGCGCGCGGGCAATGGCTTCGATCACCGGGTCGTTCAGCACCTTGCCGTAGGCCAGCGTCATGTACGAGGTGACGTGGATGCCCTGGCTGCGGGCGAAGTCGACCACGGCGCGGTTCTGCAGGTAGGGGTGCAGCTCGACCTGGTTGGTGGCGATGGCGCCTGCGCCCACGGCGGCAATGGCCTGCTGCAGCAGCGCCACGGTGAAGTTGGAGACGCCGATCTGCGCGGCCAGGCCCTGGGCCCTGGCTTCGGCCAGGGCGCCCATGAACTCGGTCACGGGGACGGCACCGCCGGGCGAGGGCCAGTGGATCAGCGCCAAGTCCACCTGCTCGGTGCGCAGCTTGGCGAGGCTGTCTTTGAGGCTGGGGATGAGCTTGTCCGCGGCCAGGTTCTCGGTCCAGACCTTGGTGGTGATGAACAGTTCGCCGCGCGGCACGCCGCTTTCGGCGATGGCCTGGCCGACGGCCGCCTCGTTGCCATAGATCTGGGCCGTGTCGACCAGGCGGTAGCCCAGGTCGAGAGCGTTGCGCACCGAGTCGATGGCGACCTGGTCCTGCAGCCGGAAGGTGCCCAGGCCGAATGCGGGAATGGAAGAAGAATGCATGGGAAGGCTCCGTGTCAAAGGGATTGGGAAAAGAAGGGTTCAATGGCCCACGGGCACCGGTCCGCTGGCGCGCACCGGGATGCCGGCACGGCGGTCCAGTACGCCGCTGTAGTGCGCCAGGGCCAGGGAGCCCAGCACCACCACGGCGCCGATCCAGGGCGTGTGCATGAGGCCCAGGTGCGTCACGATCAGGCCACCGGCCCAGGCGGCGCCGGCAATGCCCAGGTTGAAGGCGGCGATGTTCAGGCCCGAGGCCACGTCCACCGCCTGGGGCGTGAAGCGCTCGGCCTGCTTGACCACGTAGACCTGCAGCCCGGGCACATTGCCGAAGGCCACGGCGCCCCAGAGCAGCACGGTCACCAGCGCCAGCCAGGGGTGCGGCGCGGTGAACTGCAACAGCAGCAGTACGGCGGCCAGCAGCGCGAACACGATGCGCAGCGCAGGGATCGGGCCCAGCCGGTCGGCCAGCCGGCCGCCCCAGATGTTGCCCACCGCGACCGACACGCCATACACCAGCATCACCCAGCCGACCGCGCCGGCGCTGAAGCCCGAGATGTCGGTGAGGATGGGCGCGAGGAAGGTGAAGGGGATGAAGCTGCCGCCGTAGCCGATGGCCGTCTTGGCATACACCAGCAGCAGGCGTGGCTCGGCCAGCACCCGGGCCTGCTGCAGCAGCGAGGCCGGAGGGGTGTGGGCGATGTTGCGTGGCACGAAGAGCGCGCTGCCGGTGAAGGCGACCACACCCAGCGCCGAGACGGCCAGGAAAGTCTCGCGCCAGCCGAAGTGCTGGCCGATGAAGGTGCCCAGCGGCACGCCGGTGACCAGGGCCACGGTGAGGCCGGTGAACATGATGGCAATGGCACTGGCGGCCTTCTCGCGCGGCACCAGCCCGGTGGCGATGGTCGAGCCGATCGAGAAGAACACTCCGTGCGCCAGGCCGGTGAGGATGCGCGCGGCCACCAGCGATTCGTAGCTCGGTGCCTGCCAGGCGAGCAGGTTGCCGGCAGTGAACAGGGCCATCAGCGACAGCAGCAGCGCCTTGCGCGGCAGCTTGCCGGTCAGCGCGGTGAGCACCGGGGCGCCCACGGCGACCCCCAGCGCATACAGGCTCACCAGCAGGCCCGCCGAGGGGATGCTGATGGACAGGTCGGCCGCCACGGTGGGCAGCAGGCCGACGATCACGAAATCCGTCGTGCCGATGGCGAATGCGCTGAGCGTCAGCGCGAGCAAGGCAATGGGCATGGAAACACTCCTGTGGGAATGGACAGGAGTGTGGGTTTTTCAGTCGTGCAGAAAAAGACGGTTGCGCTCGATAGATACTTGACTGTGAATCAACAATCGAGGCTGGAAAAATCCATGAAAACCACCCTGGAAGAGTTGCAGGCCTTTGTCGCCGTGGTCGATGGCGGGTCGATCACCGCTGCCGCCGACCAGCAGGGGCAGACGGTCTCGGGCATCAGCCGGGCCCTGGCGCGGCTGGAAAAGAAGCTCGAGACCACGCTGCTGCGCCGCACCACGCGGCGCATCGAGCTGACCGAGGAGGGGCAGGGCTTTTTGCAGCGCACGCGCGCCATCCTGGCGTCCATCGACGATGCAGAGGAGCACATGGCGGCGCGGCGCCAGCAGCCCGCTGGACGGCTGCGCGTGAATGCGGCCACGCCCTTCATGCTGCACGCCGTGGTGCCGCTGGTACCGGCGTTCCGCGCGGCCTACCCGCAGATCACGCTGGAGCTCAACACGGATGAGATGAACATCGACCTGCTGGAGCAGCGCACGGACGTGGCCATCCGCATCGGCCGGCTGCAGGACTCGACGCTGCATGCGCGGCCGCTGTGCACCAGCCGCCTGCGCGTGCTGGCCAGTCCCGGCTACCTGGCGCGCATGGGCAAGCCCAAGGGCGTGGCCGACCTGGCCGGCCACACGCTGCTGGGCTTCAACCAGCCCGAGTCACTCAACCGCTGGCCGCTGCGCGGCGTGCACGGGGATGAATGGCCCATCGTGCCCAGCCTCACCGCGTCGAGCGGCGAAACCCTGCGCCAACTGGCGCTGCAGGACGTGGGGCTGGTGTGCCTGTCGGATTTCATGAGCGCGGGCGACCGCGAGGCCGGCCGCCTGGTGCAGGTGCTGGCGCGCGACACGGTGGACGTGCGCCAGCCCATCAACGCGGTCTACTACCGCAACACGCCGCTGGCCGCGCGCATTGCGTGCTTCCTGGATTTTCTCCAGGAACGAATGGGCTGAGCTCGACCGCTCAGCCGCGTGCGGGAATGTTCAACCCTTTGGCCACGGCCGGGCGCGCCACGAAGGCGTCCAGCACGCGTTTGATTTCCTTGAACTGGTCGAACTCCACCAGTTCGCCCGCGCCATAGAAGCCCACCAGGTTGCGCACCCAGGGCAGGATGGCGATGTCGGCAATGGTGTAGGTGTCGCCCATCACCCACTGGCGGCCGGCCAGGCGCTGGTCCAGCACGCCCAGCAGGCGCTTGGACTCGGCCACGTAGCGGTCGCGCGGGCGCTTGTCCTCGAAGTCCTTGCCGGCGAACTTGTGGAAGAAGCCGAGCTGCCCGAACATCGGGCCCACGCCGCCCATCTGCCACATCACCCACTGCAGGGTTTCATAGCGGGCCGCTGCGTCCTGGGGCACCAGCCGGCCGGTCTTGTCGGCCAGGTAGACCAGGATGGCGCCGGACTCGAACAGCGCCAGCGGCTTGCCGCCCGGGCCATCGGGGTCGAGGATGGCGGGGATCTTGTTGTTGGGGTTGAGCGACAGGAACTCGGGCGAGGTCTGGTCGTTGGTCTCGAAACTCACCAGGTGCGGCTCGTAGGGCAGGCCCAGCTCTTCGAGCGCGATCGAGGCCTTCACGCCATTGGGCGTGGGCAGCGAGTACAGCTGGATGCGGTCCGGGTGCTGGGCGGGCCACTTGCGGGTGATGGGGAAAGCGGAAATGTCTGCCATGGGCTCCTCGTTCGTTGTGTCGCAAGAGAATGAAGCCGCTAGCCTAAACGCCTTGGCCGATCCGTGCCCGATGGGGGTATTGCCATTGCCACGGTCTCTGGCAGGGCCGGCCTTGCACCGACGATAATCCGGGCATGAAGATCCACTTCACCAAAATGCAGGGCGCGGGCAACGACTTTGTCGTGCTCGACGAGACCCGCGCGCGCCTGAATCTCACGGCCGGCCAGTACCGCTACCTGGCAGACCGCCATTTCGGCGTGGGCGCCGACCAGATCCTCACCGTGCGGCCCTCGCCCGCTGAGGGCATCGACTTCGAATACCTGATCCACAACGCCGATGGCGGCGAGGTGGGCCAGTGCGGCAACGGCTCGCGCTGCTTTGCGCGCTATGTGCGCGACAAGGGCCTGACGGACAAGGACACGATCCGCGTGCAGACGCTCAGCGGCGTGCTTTCGCCCCAACTCAATGCCGACGGTCGGGTCACGGTGGACATGGGCGTGCCGGTGCTCGAGGAGCCCCGCGTGCCCTTCGATGCGACAGCCCTCACTCCCACGGCGCAGGGCAAGGGCCGCACCTGGCCGCTGTCGTTCGACGTGCAGGGCATCCCGGTGACCGTGCCGGTGGCCGTGGTCTCCATGGGCAACCCGCATGCGGTGCAGCTGGTGGACAGCGTGGATACGGCGCCCGTGGGCCTGTGGGGCCCGCTGATCGAGAGCCACGCGCGCTTTCCGGAGCGCGTGAATGCCGGCTTCATGCAGATCGTGGACCGGGGCCATGTGCGCCTGCGCGTGTTCGAGCGCGGCACGGGCGAGACCCTGGCCTGCGGCTCGGGCGCCTGTGCGGCCGTGGCCGCCGGCATCCGCCTCGGGCTGCTCGACCAGGAGGTGCATGTGGACATGCACGGCGGGCGCCTGACCATCGCCTGGAGCGGGCAGGATTCCGACTCCCTTTTCATGACCGGCCCGGCCACCACCGTATTCGAAGGCCAGATCGACATTCCGGACGCAGCATGACCAACCCCAGCACCCACATCCCGCCCATCACCGAAGACGATATTGCCCGCTTCCTGGAGAACACGCCCGGCTTCTTCGAGCGCCACGCCGAAGTGCTGGCCAGCGTGCAGATCACCAGCCCCCATGGTGCCCGCGCCGTGAGCCTGCAGGAGCGCCAGGCCGAGATGCTGCGCGAGAAGATCAAGGGCCTGGAGCACCGCGTGATGGACATGGTGCGCAACAGCGGCGAGAACACCGCCATTGCGGCCAAGGTGCACCAGTGGACCAGCGCGCTGCTGCAGGTCAAGGAGCCCTTCGACCTGCCCGAGGCGGTGGTGGAGGGCATCCGCACCCTGTTCGACGTGCCCCAGGCCACCGTGCGCGTCTGGGACGTGGCCGGCCCCTACGTGGACGCCGACTTCGCCCAGGGAGCGAGCGAGGACGCGCGGGCGTTTGCCTCGTCGCTGACCATGCCCTTCTGCGGCCCGAACCTGGGCTTCGAGCCTGCCGGCTGGCTCGAAACGTCCGACGGCGTGCAGGCCCAGTCCCTGGCCCTGCTGCCGCTGCGCCAGGGCGCGATCGACAGCGCCACCCCGGCCTTCGGTCTGCTGGTGCTGGGCTCGCACGACCCCCAGCGCTTCGATGCCACCATGGGCACGGACTTCCTCTCGCGCATTGCCGAGCTGGCCAGCTCGGCGCTGGTGCGCCTGCGCTGAGCTGTCAGGCGGACGGACGGCTGTGCACGTGACCTCCGCCGCATCCGCCACCCCTGGCGCCGGCACCCCGGCGACAGACCCGCAGGTGCTGCGCTACCTGGAGCACGTGCGCGTGGAAAAGCGCCTGGCCGCACGCACGCTCACGCTCTACACGCTGGACCTGGAAAAGCTGGCGCAGTTTGCGGCCGGCGTGGGCCTGCCCCTGCTGCAGCTGCAGACGGCGCACATCCGCCGCTTCGTCGCGCAGATGCACAGCGGCGGGCGCAGCGGGCGCGGCATTGCGCTCATCCTCTCGGGCTGGTGCGGCTTTTTCGTCTGGGCCGGGCGCCAGGGCCTGGTGCCGCACAACCCGGTGCAGGACGTGCGCGCGCCCAAGGCGCCCAAGCCCCTGCCCAAGGCCCTGGGCGTGGACGACGCCGTGCGCCTGGCCGAATTCGACAACACCGGGGCCGACCCCTGGCTGGAGGCGCGCGACGCGGCCATGGTGGAGCTGCTCTACGGCTGCGGCCTGCGCGTGGGCGAACTCGCGGGGCTCGATGCCGTGGCCAGCGCCGACACCGAGCGCCAGGGCCGCGGCTGGATCGACCTGCAGGCCGGTGAGGCCCATGTCTTTGGCAAGGGCAGCAAGCGGCGCAGCGTGCCCGTCGGCAAGTCTGCCATCGAGGCGCTCCAGGCCTGGCTGGCGCTGCGCGCCGGGCCGTTCGGCGGCGAGGGCGCGGCGCGCCTGGATGCCGCGCTGTTCCTGGGCCAGCGCGGCGCGCGGCTCACGGCGCAGTCCATCTGGCTGCGGCTGCGCCAGCGCAGCCAGCAGGCGGGGCTGACCACGCCGGTGCACCCGCACATGCTGCGCCATTCGTTCGCCAGCCACCTGCTGCAGTCCAGCGGCGACCTGCGTGCCGTGCAGGAGCTGCTCGGCCACGCCAACATCACCACCACCCAGGTCTATACGCGCCTGGATTTCCAGCACCTGGCCAAGGTGTACGACGCGGCGCATCCGAGGGCGCGGCGCAAGCCTGGCTCCGAATAGTCCGAGGTCAGTTCGCTGTCACCGGCTGCGCGGCGATGAAGGCCGTCACCGCCGCCAGGTCCAGTGGCCGGGCAAAGTAGAAGCCCTGGCCCGTCACACAGCCCAGGCCCTGCAGCAGGTGGGCCTGCTCGGCGGTTTCGATGCCCTCGGCCGTGGTCTCCATGTGCAGCGCCTGCGCCAGTTCGATCACCGAATGCACGATGGCCTCCGACTCGGGGCTGCCCTCGATGGGGGCGATGAAGGAGCGGTCGATCTTGAGCCGATCGAACGGAAAACTGCGCAGGTAGGCCAGCGAGGAGTAGCCCGTGCCGAAGTCGTCCAGCGCAATGCGCACGCCCGCGTGGCGCAGCCGGTGCAGCGTGGTCATCACGTCGTCCGTGTCCTGCAGGAAGACCGATTCGGTGATCTCCAGCTCCAGCCGCCCAGGGGGCAGGCCGCAACGCTCCACCACCGCGAGGATCTTGTCGGCCAACAGGGCATCGTCGAACTGGCATACCGACAGGTTGACCGACATCACCAGGTCCCCCGGCAACTGGCGCGCGGCCTGGCAGGCGCGCTCGAGCACCCACAGGCCGATGTCGCGGATCAGGCCCGCTTCCTCGGCCACGGGGATGAACTCCACGGGCGACACGCTGCCAAAGCGAGCGCTGTTCCAGCGCAGCAGGGCCTCCAGTCCCGCGATGCGGCCCGAGGCCAGGTGCCATTGCGGCTGGAAGGCCAGGTGCAGCTCGCCCTGGGCCAATGCAGTACGCAGGCCGTCTTCCAGGGCAATGCGCCGGTGGGCACGCTGGTCCATCTCGATGGAAAAGAACTGCACCTGCCCACGCCCGCGCTGCTTGGCCTCGTACAGCGCCAGGTCGGCATGGTGCAGCAGGGCGTCCACGTGGTTGCCGTCGTGCGGCAGGAAGGCGATGCCGATGCTCAGGTGCGGCGTGACGGCCAGGCCCGAGAGATCGCAGGGCTGCTCGATGGCGCGCACCAGGCGGTCGCAGAACACCTGCACCTCGGCGCGCGTGCTGGCGCCGTCGAGCAGGATGGCGAACTCGTCGCCGCCCAGGCGGGCCACCAGATCGCGGCTGCGCACCTGCTGCGCCATGCGCTGCGCCACGGTCTTGAGCAGCAGGTCGCCGTTGCCGTGGCCGTAGGCGTCGTTGACGCGCTTGAAGTTGTCCATGTCCAGGCACAGCAGGGCTGCAGCACCGGCCCCTGCGCTGTCCAGCGCGCAATGCTGCTGCAGGCGGTGCTGGAAGTGGCGCCGGTTGGCCAGCCCGGTCAGCACGTCGAAATGCGCCAGGCGGTGCATCTCGTCCTCGGCATGCTTCTTGTGGGTGATGTCCACGCCCACGCCACGCCAGTCCTGCAGCGTCTGGTCCAGCCGCCAGATGGGCTTGGCCGTGAGCGCCCACCAGCGCAGCTGGCCGCCGATCACCAGGGGGACCAGCAGATCGCGGAACGGCTGCGGTCCCTGCAGTGCGGCCTGCAATGCCTGCAGGTGGCTGCTTGGGTCCACGCCATGGCTTGCGCCCTGGTGGGTGCGGGCGATCAGCTCCACCAGGCCCAGGTCGGGATCGTCCTGGCGGCTGTAGCGCAGGGCCTGGTCCAGGCGGTTGGAGGAATGGCGCAGCGTGCCTTCGCTGGACACCTCCCAGAGGAAGTCGCTGGTGTTTTCCTCGAAATCGCGCAGCAGCAGGCCCACGATCTGCTGCTGGTGGGCGGCATCGGCCTCGGCCGCCAGGCGCGAGCCATAGGACCGCGCCATCACGCGCACCGATGCGATCACCACCAGGCCATAGGTCACCAGCAGCACCAGCAGGGTCACCGTGCCCGGCTGGTCCATCGCCCTGAGCAGGCCCACGGCCGAGCCACCCGCGAGCAGCAGCACATAGCTCAGGGCGGCCTCGGGCACCGTCACCAGCGCGAAGCCGCCAGCGCAGATCATTCCGCAGCTGATTGCCAGGATCATCATCTGGTCCGGCGCCGGGGACGTGGCGAAGAGCGCCGCCGGTATGGCGCCCCACAGCAGCCCCAGCACGCCGGCGTGCTGGGCAGCGCGCTGGATGGCCTTGCGGGAGGCCAGCAGGCGCGGTGGGCGCTGGCGTGCGCGTTGCCAGGCGAGCAGCCCCTGCGCCGCCACGAACAGCAGGGCCAGCATCCAGGCCCAGAGCCAGGACGGCACCGTCGCCAGGCGCCAGGCAATGAAACACCCATTGAAGACGTTGACAGCCATGGCCAGCGGGGTCAGGCGCAGCATGGCCTGCAGCTGCTGGGCGCGAAAGCTCGCGGCCAGCGGTTCATCCGCCTCGTAAGGGGCCAGCCATTGCTGCACGCGCGCGGGCAGCAGCGATAGGGCGTGGGGTTCTGCCATGCAAGCGGGTTGGTTGGGGGCAGCGGCCGCCGGCACCGGGGGCTCGGCGGGCTGCGTCATCACACATCCAAGGGGTTGGCGGAACACACTTTCTTGCCAGGTCCATTGTGCACCTGTCGGACAACGCGTGCGCACGGGTAACACCTGAGGGCATGCCGCAAGGGAACCTTTGGCGCCGCCCGGGCTCCGATGGTTGCGGCAGCGCCATCGCGCTGGCGCGACCCAAGAACCACTGGAGAGGAGCAGAGCGATGGGACGCTGGATCAAGGCCAACAAGGGATTTCTCGTGCTGCTGATGTGCTTCGGCCTGTTCCGCACGGCGGTGGCGGACTGGAACCCCATTCCCTCGGGCTCCATGCGGCCCAACCTGGTCGAAGGCGATGTGGTGTTCGTCAACCGCCTGGCCTACAACGTGAAAATCCCGCTGACCGACGTGGTGCTGGCCCCGATGGGCGAGCCCAGGCGCGGCGACGTGGTGACCTTCTCGTCGCCGCTGGACGGCACGCGCCTCATCAAGCGGCTGGTGGCGGTGCCCGGCGATACGGTGGAGATGCGCGACGAAGTGCTCATCATCAACGGCGAAGCCGCCCACTACGACGCACCGCAGGCGTTGCAGGAGGCCGTCGGCCTGGGTCGCACCGTCGATGCCACGCGCATGACGGAGCAGGTGCAGGGCCACGAGCGCCGTGTGCAGTGGCTGCATGGCGTGACGGCGCGCAGCAGCTTCGCTCCGGTGACGGTTCCCGTGGGCGAGTACCTGGTGCTGGGCGACAACCGGGACAACAGCGCCGATTCGCGCTACATCGGCCTGGTGCCGCGCCACCTGCTGATCGGCCGGGCGCTGGGCGTGCTGGTGTCGGCCGATACCGAGCGCTACTTCCTGCCGCGCTTCGAGCGCTTCGGCAAGGCGCTTTGACCCGCCACCGGATTGGAGGCCGCGGTCTGCGTTTCAGCCGCCGGCCAGGAGGGCGGGGTGGGCCTTGCGTCCTGGCAAGGCCAAAGCCGGGTAGTGCCTTCCTGGCAGCTTGAAGGCCGCCACTGTCTCCACCAGCCCATGGGCCTGGTGGCTCAAGCCGGCTGCGGCCGCGGCCATCTCTTCGACCAAGGCAGCGTTCTGTTGGGTGCCCTGGTCCATCTGCGTCACGGCCTCGTTGATCTGGTCCACCCCTGTGCTTTGCTCGCTGCTGGCCGCATTGATTTCTCCCATGATCTGGGTCACCTGCCGGATGGAGTCGACCACCTGGTGCATCGTCTGGCCTGCACGGTCGACCAGTGCCGTTCCCGCTTCGACGCGCTCCACACTGGCGCCGATCAGGGTCCTGATTTCGTGCGCCGCCGCAGCAGCACGGCCCGCAAGGGTGCGCACCTCGGTGGCCACCACGGCAAAGCCCCGACCCTGATCGCCGGCGCGGGCCGCCTCCACCGCCGCGTTGAGTGCCAGGATATTGGTCTGGAAGGCAATCGAGTCAATCACGCCGATGATCTCGGTGATCTGCGCCGAGCTTTCGTGGATGCGCTTCATGGTATCGACCACCTCGGCCACCACGGCGCCCCCCTGCTGTGCCACCGTGGAGGCGCAGAGTGCCAATTCATTGGCCTGGCGGGCGCTGTCGGCGTTCTGGCGCACAGCGGAGTTCAACTGCTCCATGGATGCGGCCGTCTCTTCCAGGGCGCTGGCCTGTTCTTCCGTGCGCAGGGAAAGCTCGGTGTTGCCCTGGGCTATCTGCCCTGCGGCACTGGCAACGCTCTCAGAGCTTTGGTGTACCAGGGCGATCATGGTCACCAGGCTGTCCTGCATGCGTTTGAGCTGGGCCATCAGGCTGGTGGTGTCTCCCGTCTTGAGCGCGATGGACACCGTGAGGTCGCCGTGCGCCACTTTGTGCGCCAGATGGGCGGCGGTGCTCGGCTCGGCCCCCAGCTGGTGGATGATGCTGCGTGTCACCACCGACCCGAACACCAGCGTAAAGGCCAGGCCCACGGCAAGCGCACTGGCGACAAAAAGCAGCGTCTCGCGGCAGGAGTCCACGGCGCGGTCGTATTCGGCGCGCGCGGTATCGAGTTGCACCTGCACCAGGCCTCCCAGCACATCCTGCAGCGGGTCGAGTGCGGGGTACATGTCCTTGGCGGCAAATGTGGTGAGGGCCGCCACATCATTGCGCTGGAGATGGGTTTCCAGGGCTGCGACGGCAGCATCGGCACCCGGCTGCAGCTGTTGAAACTGTCCGACCAGGCGCGTTTCCTCGGGCACTAGGCTGGTGGCAAGGTAGGCACCCCATTGGTCGCGGATGTCCTTTTTGGCCTTGCCAATGAAGTCGAGTCCCTGTCGGGCCGTCAGTGCCCCGTCACGCACCTTGTGTGCCGTATCCACGATGTTGACCGCGTAGGCGTCTGACACGATCTTGATCTGCTGGAGTGGAACCACGCGATCCTGGTAGACCGTGTTGAGGCCCGCATTGGATCGCTGCATTCCCATCAAGCCTGCAGCGCCGATCACCACGGTCAGCGCGCACAGCACCAAGAGCAGCAGTGACAGGCGGGTGGAAACTTTCAGCTGGTTGAAGTGCATGGCATCAGCTCGCTTGGTTGGAGTTCGTGGGTCTGCCCGGCGCATGCGGCACGAAAACGGATGTCGCGATGGCGCTGGCCGCCAGAAAATCCGATGGAAACGGCGGGGTTTTGTATCACTTAAATCCAGCCATGGCGAAATGAATTTGACACACTGGCCGGGCGGGGGCGCCTGTGGCCGCAGGGCTGCTTCCAGCGGCGGTTCGGGCTGCGCAGGAGGGAGCCGCCTCGTTCTCTGAAAGAATCGCCGGGCAACGCAAACCGCAGCGCCCAGCCGGCACAATCGAGGGCATGAAAACCCTTCGCCTTCGCCCTGGCAAGGAGCGCTCGCTCCTGCGCCGCCACCCCTGGATCTTCGAGTCGGCCATCGCCAAGGGCGGTGGCGACAGCGGCGAGACGGTGCGCGTCGAGTCGCACGAAGGCCAGTTCCTGGCCTGGGCCGCATTCAGCCCCAGTTCGCGCATCCGCGCACGGGTGTGGAGCTTCGACGAGGCGCAGCGCATCGACGAACCCTTCTTCATCGCCGCCTGCGCGCGCGCCATCATTGCCCGCGCCCGGTTCGACGTGCAAAGCGATGGCATCCGCCTGGTGCACGGCGAGTCCGACGGTCTGCCGGGCCTGATCGTGGACCGCTACGGCGACACCCTGGTGGCACAGTTCACCAGTGCCGGCACCGAGCGCTGGAAGAATGTGCTGGCCGACGCCCTGCTGCGCGAGACCGGCCTTGCCCGGTTGTACGAGCGCTCCGATGCGAGCGTGCGCGCCCTGGAGGGCCTGGAGCCCGCCACCGGCTGGCTGCGTGGCGGCCCGGTGGCCGGCGCAGAGGCGCCGCCCGTGGAGCTGACCATCCACGAACACCAGTGGCGGCTCACGCTCAACATTGCCGAAGGCCACAAGACCGGCTTCTACCTCGACCAGCGCGACAGCCGCAAGCGCTTTGCCGACTATGCGCGCCGCCTGGGCTTCCAGCATGTGCTCAACTGCTTTTGCTACACCGGCGGCTTCAGCGTCGCGGCGCTGGCCGGCATGCGTGCGGCCGAGGCGGCCGGCGGCCCGGGGGGCGGGCAGGTGACCTCGATCGATTCCTCGGGCCCGGCGCTGGAGCGGGCACGGGCCCACGTGGTGCTCAATGGCTTCGACGTGAACCGGGCGAGTTTTCTCGATGCGGACGTGAACGCCTCGCTGCGCCAGTTCCTCAAGGAGGGCCAGCGCTTCGACGCCATCGTCCTCGATCCGCCCAAGTTCGCGCCCACCGCAGCGCATGCCGAGCGCGCCGCGCGCGCCTACAAGGACATCAACCGCCTGGCGCTGCAGCTGCTCACGCCGGGCGGCGTGCTGTTCACCTTCTCCTGCTCGGGGGGCATCAGCGCCGACCTGTTCCACAAGATCGTGGCCTCGGCCGGGGCCGATGCCGGGGTGGACGGCTACATCGTCGAGCGCCTGGCGGGGGCTCCCGACCATCCGATGACGCTGGAGTTTCCCGAGGGCGAGTACCTCAAAGGGCTGGTGGTGATGCGCAAATCCTGACGCTCTGGGCCCCTGTGTTCGGGTGTTAACGCAACTTCATTACATCAAGGGATGCGTTTTTGCTCCTGTATCCATAGCTGAAAAGTTATGACTGGTATTTTGTAAGGCGAAAAAGTAGGTGCACTCAGCGGAATGGGTGTCCGGTGTGGTCTTGATTTCGTGGCTAAACTTCCACAACTTGTCTCCCTGGCATCCGCATCCTTTTCTAGGCTTTTTCCATGTCCCTCATTCCTGCCACCATCCTCACCGGCTTCCTGGGCTCGGGCAAGACCACCTTGCTCAAGCGCCTGCTCAGCGAAGCCCACGGCCAGAAGATCGCCGTGATCGAAAACGAGTTCGGCGAAGAGAACATCGACAACGACATCCTGGTGACCGAGTCCAAGGAGCAGATCGTGCAGATGAGCAACGGCTGCATCTGTTGCACCATCCGCGAAGACCTGCGAGAGACGCTGCAGCTCCTGGCTGCCAAGAAGCGCAAGGGCCTGCTCGATTTTGACCGCATCGTGATCGAGACCACCGGCCTGGCCGACCCCGGCCCCGTGGCGCAGACCTTCTTCATGGACGAGGAGATCGCCGAAACCTACCTCATCGACTCCATCGTCACCCTGGTGGATGCCAAGCACGCGCCCCAGCAGCTCAACGACCGCCAGGAGGCGCGCCGCCAGGTGGGCTTTGCCGACCAGATCTTCCTGTCCAAGACCGACCTGGTGAGTGCCGAAGAGACCGATGCCCTGATCCACCGCTTGAAGCACATGAACCCGCGGGCGCCGATCAAGGCCGTGCACTTCGGAGAAGTGCCGCTCAAGGAGGTGCTGGACCTGCGCGGCTTCAACCTCAACGCCAAGCTCGACATCGACCCCGATTTCCTCAAGGAAGAGGGCGCCCACGATCACCATGACCATGGCCATGACCACCATGACCATGAACACGGCGAGCACTGCGACCACCCCTCCCACCAGCATGGCGGCCATGGCCACCACCATCACCACGATGACGACGTCAAGAGCTTCGTCTTTCGCTCGACGCGTCCGTTCGATCCGGCCAAGCTCGAGGACTTCCTGGGCGCCATCGTCAATATCTACGGCCCGCGCATGCTGCGCTACAAGGGCGTGCTGTACATGAAGGGTACCGAGCGCAAGGTGATCTTCCAGGGCGTGCACCAGCTCATGGGCAGCGACCTGGGGCCACAGTGGGCCGAAGGCGAGGAACGGCTGAGCAAGATGGTCTTCATCGGCATCGACCTGCCCAAGGACATCCTCCTGCAAGGGCTGGAACAGAGCCTGGCCTGACCGGCCGGGGTGGTGGGTGCGGGATTGTCAAAGACTGTCCCGGAGCCCCGATTCCCCCGGATTGCCCTGTGGATGGGGTGATATGGGTGGCAAGATGTGTCGTATCTGCAACGTTTTCGTTTGCGCCAGCCCAGGTCGATACAATCGCGCCCCGGTAAAACCCCGGAAGGCTTGCCATCCACCCTTGGCTGCCAGCGCAGCCTGGGTCCGCCCGTACTGCGAGGAGACCAGGAAGTGAAAGCCGAAACCAGCAAATCCAAGGCAGCTGCGAAAGCAGCTCCGAACGCGGGTAAAAGCACTGCCGTACCAGTGGCAGCCAAAGCTGCTGCAAAGGCCTCTGCCAAGACTGCTCCCAAGGTGGTAGCCGCCCCGGCTCCTGTCGCCCCCGCCCCTGCCCCGCAGGCGGGATCCCATGTACCCGTGCGCACGACCCGGCCTTCTTCCCGATTGGCCCAATTGACCGTACCATCCATGGCACAGGCAACGGCTTCCACCGCTGCCAAAGCCAGCTACCAACAGACCATGCCCACGACCGCGCAAGTGCATCCCACTTTCACTGCTGCCAAAAAAGACCCCAAGCTGGCCAACAACTGGAAAGCCAAGACGGCCCAGGAGCTGACCGACGCGGAGGTCCTGGCCATGCCTGACAGCGAATACATGAACGACAAGCAGATGGCGTTCTTTCGCCTGAAGCTGGTCCAGCTCAAGCAGGACATCCACAACAGTGCCGGTGAAACCACCGAGCACCTGCGTGAAGACACCGTGGTGGTGCCGGACCCTGCCGACCGCGCCACCATCGAGGAAGAGCACGCCCTGGAGCTGCGCACGCGTGACCGCGAGCGCAAGCTGCTCAAGAAGATCGAGCAGTCCATCGCCCGCATCGACGCAGGCGACTATGGTTACTGCGACGAGACCGGCGAGCCCATCGGCGTCGGCCGCCTGATCGCCCGTCCCACGGCCACGCTGTCGCTCGAAGCACAGCAGCGCCGCGAACTCAAGCAGAAGATGTTTGGTGACTGAAGTCTGCCCGGCCTGAACACACTCCTGCGCACGCACCCTCTCTCGCCTATCCCATGAGCAAGGAAGAAACCACGCCCGGCGGCCTGCTGTCCAAAATGGTGCGGTTTGTGCGCAACCCGACGACGAACTGGACCGAGCTCGACTCGCTCCAGGAGGACCGGGAAAGCCAGTACAGCAAGCAGATGCTCAAGGAGATGATCGAGCGCAAGCGCCGCAACGATTTCGTGCGCCGCCGTGAGTTCGATCAGCTGCGCAAGCTGCGCCAGCGCGAGGTGCTGCAAGGCCAGCGCACCGAGGACCCTACCGCACGTCCTTCGTTCTTCCAGAGCAGCATGGCCTCGCCCGACGAGCGCGCGGTGACGCTCAAGAAGATCGACGAGATCGAAGCGCAGATGTCGCAGCAGTGGTGGAAGAGCAAGGCCAATGGCGACGCGCCCACCGTGCCGGCGGATTTCCGCGGGGAGGACGAGGCCGCGGCGCGCGCCTTCGCGCCCACGGCCCCCGTCAGCCTGGCAGCACCTATTGCCGCCGCACCGGCTGCGGTGAAGCCACTTTTTGACGACGACAGCATGGCGATCGGCCAGTTTGGCGGCTCGGATGCGACCATGCGGGGAGAGCAGCAGCCCACCGAACTGGCGTCGTTTGACCCGAGTCCGGCACCAACGCCCGAAACCGCATCCGCACCGGAGGAATTCGTGCACGAACCCGACCTTGAAGAAGCCGCCATCCGCTTCGCCAACGGCGATCACGCGGGAGCGGAGTCCGGCTTGCTCGATGTGCTGGCCCAGCACCAGCAGGACGACCCGGCACAGCAGCTGGAAATCTGGATGACGCTGTTCGACCTGTACCGCGCCACAGGCCAGCACGACCGCTTCGACACCCTGGCCATCGACTTTGCCGCCGGCTTCAGCCGCTCGGCGCCCCTGTGGTTCTCCATGCCCGAGCAGCTCGGCCTGGTGCAGGAGCAGGAGCCGAAGGCGGGCATGGCCCGCCGCGATTTCAGCTGGAACGCGCCCGCGCGCCTCACGGTGTCGTCCGTGGCGGCACTGCAGGCGTCCATCGAGCGCTCTGCCGCCCCCTGGACCCTGGCGTGGACACGCATCGCCGGCATCGACGATGCCGCCGTGCCCCTGCTGGCCGACCAGTTCACCAAATGGGCGGACCGGGCGGGGCAGTTCGTGTTCTCGGGGGTGGACCGGCTCACCACCCTGATGGAGATCATGACCCAGTCGGGCGATCGGGCCTCGGGCCCCGAGTGGTGGCGCCTGCGCATGGCCGCGCTGCGCCTGATGGGCCGGCCCGACGAGTTCGAACTGGTGGCGCTCGACTACTGCGTGACCTACGAGGTGTCGCCACCCTCCTGGGTGGCGCCCAAGATGGGCTACTCGGACGACGCCACCGCGGCCAGCAGCCAGGCGGCGGCGCCTGCCGAGCGCGACATGCTGGCGTCGGATTTCGGCTTTGATGCATCCGTCCCGGCCACGCTGGACACCACCCCTGTAGCGTCGCTCAGCGGCCACATCGATGGTGATGCGACCCCGCTGCTGGAACCCTTCCAGGCGCTGATGCGCCCCGGGGTGCCACTGGTGGTGTCCTGCGACAAGCTGATCCGCGTCGATTTTGCCGCTGCCGGCTCGGTGCTCAACTGGGCCGCAGAACAGCAGGGCCAGGGCCACGAGGTGCATTTCCACAACCTGCAGCGCCTGGTGGCCATCTTCTTCAACGTGATCGGCATCAACGAGCACGCCTGGGTCCTCCCCCGCAAGAACTGACGGACAGGCTGCGTGCCCGCGCGGGGCACAGGCCTTGCCCTGGCTTGAAAACGGCACCGGCGCCCGCATCTGCGGCAGCTATGGACTCCTCTCACAACCATCCGGTGTTTCACGGCACCACCATCCTGAGCGTGCGCCGCCAGACCCCTGCCGGCATGCAGGTCGCCATCGGCGGTGACGGCCAGGTCACCCTGGGCAACATCGTCGTCAAGGGCTCGGCGCGCAAGGTGCGCAAGCTCCACCATGGCAAGGTGCTGGCCGGCTTTGCCGGTGCCACGGCCGATGCGTTCACGCTGTTCGAGCGCTTCGAGGCCAAGCTCGACAAGCACCAGGGCCACCTGGTGCGCGCCGCGATCGAGCTGACCAAGGACTGGCGCACCGACCGCGTGCTGCGCCGCCTCGAAGCCATGCTGGCCGTGGCCGACCTGGAGGCCTCGCTCATCATCACCGGCAACGGCGACGTGCTGGAGCCCGAGCAGGGCATCGTGGCCATTGGCTCGGGCGGGGCCTATGCCCACTCGGCGGCCAAGGCGCTGCTCAACCACACCGACCTGCCGGCGCAGGAGATCGTCAAGAAATCCCTCGAAATCGCGGGTGAGCTGTGCATCTACACGAACATGCACCACACGATCGAAACGCTGTAAGCGCCTCGCCCGGCGTACTCGTCCCGGGCTTTCCCTTTCATGGTGCCGGCCGCAGTGTGCTGTGGCGGCCGGTCCCTCCCTTGCTACCAGGTGGATCCCCATGTCGTCCATGACCCCCCAAGAAATCGTCTCCGAACTCGACCACCACATCGTCGGCCAGGCCGGCGCCAAGCGCGCGGTGGCCATCGCGCTGCGCAACCGCTGGCGCCGCCAGCAGGTCGAGGGCACGCTGCGCCACGAGATCACCCCCAAGAACATCCTCATGATCGGCCCCACGGGCGTGGGCAAGACCGAGATCGCGCGGCGCCTGGCGCGCCTGGCCGATGCGCCCTTCATCAAGGTCGAGGCCACCAAGTTCACCGAGGTGGGCTATGTGGGCAAGGACGTGGATTCCATCATCCGCGACCTGGCCGAGATCGCCGTGAAGCAGACACGCGATGCCGAAACCCGCAAGGTGCGCACCCGGGCCGAGGATGCCGCCGAAGAGCGCATCCTGGACGTGCTGATCCCGCCGGCCCGTTCGGCTGCCGGCGCGGAGCCTGCTGCCGCCACCGACAGCACCGCACGCCAGGTGTTCCGCAAGAAGCTGCGCGAGGGTTCGCTGGCCGACAAGGAGGTCGAGATCGAGGTGGCCGAGAGCCGGGCGGCGCTCGAGATCATGGGCCCCTCGGGCATGGAGGAGATGACCGAGCAACTGCGCGGCATGTTCAGCCAGATGGGCCAGGACAAGCGGCGTACGCGCAAGCTCAAGATCGCCGAGGCACTCAAGCTGCTCATCGAGGAGGAGGCCGCCAAGCTCGTCAATGAGGAAGAGATCAAGACCCGCGCGATTGCCAATGCCGAGCAGAACGGCATTGTCTTCATCGACGAGATCGACAAGGTGGCCGCGCGCCAGGAAAGCAGCGGTGCCGATGTCTCGCGCCAGGGCGTGCAGCGCGACCTGCTGCCGCTGGTGGAGGGCACCACGGTGTCCACCAAGTACGGCATGGTCAAGACCGACCACATCCTGTTCATCGCCTCGGGGGCTTTCCACCTGGCCAAGCCCAGCGACCTGATTCCCGAGCTGCAGGGCCGTTTTCCGATCCGGGTGGAACTGGGCTCGCTGTCGGTGCAGGATTTCGAGGCCATCCTCGTGCAGACCCATGCCTCCCTGGTCAAGCAGTACCAGGCGCTGCTGGCCACCGAGGGGGTCACGCTGGAGTTCGCGCCCGAGGGTGTCACGCGCCTGGCGCACATCGCGTTCAAGGTCAACGAGCGCACCGAGAACATCGGCGCCCGGCGCCTGTCCACGGTGATGGAGCGCTTGCTTGACGAAGTCAGTTTCGATGCAACGCGACTATCGGGTCAGACCGTTGTTATTGATGCCGCCTATGTGGATGCGCGGTTGCAAACCCTGAGTCAGAACGAGGATCTTTCGCGCTACATCCTGTGACCACGGGCGCTGCGTTGAGGTATCACTTGCACAGGTCTCCGTAAGTGGTTCTTTCTCAAGGACTTTTGCTTGTTTGGCTTCTTTGGAGTCGCGCCTAAGTCCTTGATTTCATTGCAAAAGTTTGTTGTGCACCCCCTTGCTCGGTGTGCTTTTCCTGCTACAGTGCAAAAAAGTGCAATTAAGTGGTGAAAAGTGCCCTCAGCGCCCGATTCCAGGGCCCGAGTGGATTCCAACCGAGTGGGAAATCTGTCCGTGTTCCAAGGTGCCTCGTCGCTGAGTCTCGATGCGAAGGGTCGGCTGTCCGTGCCGACCCGGCATCGTGACGTCCTCGCGGCGACGGCAGGCGGCCAGCTCACGATCACCAAGCACCCCCACGGCTGCCTCATGGTCTTCCCCCGCCCCGAGTGGGAGAAGTTCCGCGAACGCATTGCCGAGCTGCCCATGTCCGCCCAGTGGTGGAAGCGCATCTTCCTGGGCAATGCCCAGGACGTGGAGATGGATGGCACGGGCCGTGTGTTGGTGTCGCCCGAACTGCGCGAGGCCGCCGGCATCTCGCGCGAGACCATGCTGCTGGGCATGGGCAACCACTTCGAACTCTGGGACAAGGCTACCTATGACGAGCAGGAGGCCAAGGCCATGCAGGGCGAGATGCCGGACGTCTTCAAGGACTTCTCTTTCTAAGGGCGCGCGGTGACCGAGGCTTTGCAACACACGACCGTCCTGCTCGAAGAAGCGGTGGACGCGCTGCTCGGCGGCGCGGGCCCCGAGCCGTCCGGCACCTTTGTGGATGCCACCTTCGGGCGCGGGGGGCACTCGCGCAGGATCCTGCTGCGGCTGGGGCCACAGGGGCGTCTTGTGGCATTCGACAAGGACCCTGAAGCCATCGCCGAAGCAACGCGCATCACCGATGCGCGTTTTTCCATTCGGCATGAAGGATTTCGCCACCTCGGTGAGCTGCCCGCTGGCAGTGCCGCGGGTGTGCTGATGGACCTGGGCGTGAGCTCGCCCCAGATCGACAGCCCCGAGCGGGGTTTCAGTTTCCGTTTCGATGGGCCGCTGGACATGCGCATGGACACCACGCGCGGCGAAAGCGTGGCCCAGTGGTTGGCAACTGCCGAGGTTCAACAGATTGCGGAGGTGATACGTGACTACGGTGAAGAACGGTTTGCTGGCCCCATTGCAAAGGCGATTGTTGCGCGGCGCGAAGAGCGGGGGCCTGTTGCAACCACCGGTGAACTGGCCAGTCTCGTGGCTGGCACGGTCAAAACCCGCGAGCCGGGCCAGAACCCTGCAACGCGCACATTTCAGGCTCTTCGGATTTTCATCAACGCCGAGCTTGAAGAGCTGCAACAGGCGCTAGAGGCCAGCCTCACGGTGCTGCAGCCGGGCGGGCGCCTGGCCGTGATCAGCTTCCACTCGCTCGAGGACCGCATCGTCAAGCAGTTCATCGCCAAGCACTCCAAGGAGGTCTACGACCGCCGCGCGCCGTTCGCCGCACCCCAGGCGATGAAGCTGCTGGCACTGGACCGCGTCAAGCCCAGTGCTGCCGAGGTGGCTGGCAACCCCCGCTCGCGCAGCGCCATCATGCGCGTGGCCGAGCGCACGGAGGTGCCTGCATGACGCGGTTGAACCTGGTGCTGCTGCTGGCGGTACTGGCGAGTGCACTGTTCCTGGTGCACACCCAGTACCAGTCACGCCGCCTGTTCACCGAGCTCGACCGGGCCACGGCCGAGGCGCGCCGCCTGGAGACCGAGCACCAGCGCCTGCAGGTGGAAAAGCGCGCCCAGGCCACGCCGCTGCGCGTGGAAAAACTCGCGCGCGCACAGCTGCAGATGCGCACGGCCACGCCGGCCATCACCCAGTACGTGTCCGATCCGGCCGGTGTCACGGCCACCGCATCATCTTCGCAGGCCGCAGCGCCTGCCGCAGGAACGCAGCCATGAGCCGCAGCGTTCTGTACACCTCCAGCCCGCTGCTGGCGAGCAAGACGCCGGTCTGGCGCAGCAAGTTCATCGTGGCGATGATCGCGCTCGGCTTCCTCGGCCTGGGTGCGCGGGCGGCCTATGTGCAGGTGTTCGGCAACGCGTTCTTCCAGCGCCAGGGCGAGGTGCGCTTTGCACGCACCCTGGAGATGCCCGCCAACCGCGGCAAGATCCTCGACCGCAACGGCCTGATCCTGGCGTCCAGCGTGCCGGCCGCCAGCATCTGGGCCATCCCCGAGGACGTGGAGCAGGACCAGCCCGAGGTCAAGGCCAAGATGAAGCAGTTGGCCAAGCTCTTGGAGATGCCGCTGTCCGAACTCAATGCCAAGCTGGCCGATGAGGACAAGACCTTCGTCTGGATCAAGCGCCAGCTCGACTGGGACGTGGGCCAGCAGATTGCGGCGCTGGGCATCAAGGGCATCTACCAGCGCAAGGAATACAAGCGCCAGTACCCCGAAGGCGAGGCTGCGGCCCACGTGGTGGGTTTCACCAACGTCGAGGACCATGGCCAGGAAGGCATGGAGCTGGCCTTCAACAAGGAGCTGGCCGGCAAGGCGGGCTCGCGCCGCGTGATCAAGGACCGCCTGGGCCGCGTGGTCGAGGGCGTGGGCGAGACCGTGCCGCCCGTGGACGGGCGTGACATGCAGCTGTCCATCGACAGCAAGGTGCAGTTCTTCGCCTACCAGAAGCTGCGCGACCAGGTCACGGCGCACAAGGCCAAGGCCGGCAGCGTGGTGGTGCTCGATGCGCACACCGGCGAGCTGCTGGCCCTGGCCAACTACCCGAGCTATGTGCCCGACAAGCGCCAGAACCTGACCGGCGAGCAGTTGCGCAACCGCGCGCTGACCGACGTGTTCGAGCCGGGCTCGACCATGAAGCCCTTCACCATCGGCCTGGCCCTGGAGAGCGGGCGCGTGCGCCCCGAGACGCCGGTGGACACGAACCCCGGGCGCATCACCATCACCGGCTCCACGATCTCGGACACGCACAACTACGGCCTGCTCACGGTCGAGGGCGTGATCCAGAAGTCGAGCAACGTGGGCACCACCAAGCTCGCCATGCAGATGCCGGCGCGCGAGATGTGGGAGACCTTTTCGGCCGCGGGCTTCGGCCAGAAGCCGCAGATCGGGTTCCCGGGCGTGGTGACCGGGCGGCTGCGCCCCTACAAGACCTGGCGCCCCGTGGAGCAGGCCACCATGTCTTACGGCTATGGCCTGTCGGCCAGCCTGTTCCAGATGGCGCGCTCGTACACCGTGTTCGCCAACGGCGGTCGCGTGATCCCGGCCACCATGCTCAAGACCCAGGAGCCGGCCCTTGGCGTGCCCGTGTTTTCCGAGCGCACGGCCGACCAGGTGCGCAAGATGCTGCAGATGGCCGCTGGCCCGGGCGGTACCGGCCAGAAGGCCCAGACCCTGGGTTACTCGGTGGGTGGCAAGTCCGGCACGGCGCGCAAGCAGGTGGGCAAGAACTACGCTTCGGGCAAGTACCGCGCCTGGTTCACCGGCATGGCCCCCATCGACAAGCCGCGCATCATCGTGGCGGTGATGATCGACGAGCCCAGCAACGGCGTGTTCTACGGCGGTGCCGTGGCCGCACCGGTGTTCAGCGAGGTGGTGCAGCAGACCCTGCGCATGATGGGCGTGCAGCCGGACATGGCCGTCAAGCCCCAGATCGTTGCCAACCCGGTGGAGGAGTCCCTGTGATGCAGGTGCTGACTCTGACTTCCTCCCGCGACGCCGTGCAGTGGCTGCGCAGCTGTGTCACCGGCACGCTGCAGACCGACAGCCGGCTGGTGGCCCCGGGCGACGGCTTCATCGCCTGGCCGGGTGCCGCGACCGACGGGCGCGCCCATGTCGCCGACGCCCTGGTGCGCGGGGCCACGGCCTGCCTGGTGGAACAGGCTGGCGTGGAGGCGTTTGCGTTCGAGGGCGGGCATATCGCCGCACTGCCGGGCCTCAAGGCCGCCACAGGCCCCATCGCGGCCCAGTGGTTCGACCAGCCCACCGAGCGCCTGGACGTGCTCGCCGTGACCGGCACCAACGGCAAGACCAGCACCGCCTGGTGGCTGGCGGATGCACTGAACCTGCTGGCTGGTGCGGGCAGCGGCAAAGGCTGCGCCATCGTCGGCACCCTGGGCATGGGCCAGCCGCCTTCGCTCACTTATACCGGCATGACCACGCCCGACCCGGTGCGTCTGCAGCGCGCCTTCGCGCAGTTCGCGGACGAGGGCCTGTCTGCCTGCGCCATCGAGGCCTCGTCCATCGGCATCGCCGAGCGGCGCCTCGACGGCACGCGCATCCGCACGGCGGTGTTCACCAATTTCACGCAGGACCATCTGGACTACCACGGCAGCATGGCCGGCTACTGGCTGGCCAAGCGCGAGCTGTTCGGCTGGCAAGGCCTGCAGGCCGCCGTGGTCAATGTGGACGACCCGGCCGGCGCCCAGCTGCATGCCGAGCTGGCGGGCTCGGCGCTGGACCTGTGGAGCATTGCGCTCGACGCCGAGGAGGCCCGCCTGGCCGCCCGCGACGTGGCGCTGGGCGAGCAGGGTCTGCGCTTCACGGTGGCGGAGGGGGCCGAGCGGCACCTGCTGCAGACCCGCGTGATCGGCCAGTACAACATCCTGAACCTGCTGGGCGTGCTGGCCACGCTGCGCAGCCTGGGCGTGCCCCTGGCCGATGCGGTCGGTGCCTGCAGCCGCCTGCAGCCCGTGCCCGGGCGCATGCAGCGCCTGGCGGCTGCCGGGCAGCCGCTGGTGGCCGTGGACTATGCCCACACCCCCGATGCGCTGGACAAGGCGCTGCGCGCGCTGCGCCCCCTGGCGGCCGAGCGCGGCGGGCAGCTGTGGTGCGTGTTCGGCTGCGGCGGCGACCGCGATGCCGGCAAGCGCCCGCTGATGGGTGCCGTGGCGCAGCAACAGGCCGACCGCGTGCTCGTGACCAGCGACAACCCGCGCAGCGAAGACCCCGCCGTGATCATCCACCAGATCCTGCAAGGCACGATCGCCGGCGCATCGGTGCAGCCCGAGCCCGACCGCGGCGCCGCCATCGCGGCTGCCATCGGCCAGGCCGATGCGCTGGACGTGGTGCTGATCGCCGGCAAGGGACACGAAGACACCCAGGAGACGGCCGGCGTGCGCCTGCCGTTCTCCGACATGGCCCACGCGCAAGCCGCGCTGCAGGCCCGAGGAGCCCGCACATGGGCATGACGATGATGAACCTGCGCCAGGCGCACGCCCTCATCCAGCAGCGCATCCCATCGGCGCGCCTGGTGGGCGATGGCGGCGTGGCCGTGCAGCGCGTGCACACCGATACCCGCAGCCTGCAGGCCGGCGACCTCTTCGTGGCGCTCAAGGGCGAGCGTTTCGATGCCAATGCCTTCCTGGACCAGGCGCGCACGGGTGGTGCCGCGGCTGCCATCGCGCACGGCGGCCTCGACGCGGCCGGTCTGCCCGGCATCGAGGTGCCCGACAGCCTGGCAGCGCTCGGTGCGCTGGCCACCGGCTGGCGTGCGCAACGGGCGTTGCCGTTGATCGGCGTGACCGGCAGCAACGGCAAGACCACGGTAACGCAGATGATCGCCTCGATCCTGCGCGCCTGGCAGGGCGATGCCGCCTTTGCCACAGAGGGCAATTTCAACAACGACATCGGCGTGCCGCTGATGCTGCTGCGCCTGCGCGAGGCGCACCGCGCCGCCGTGATCGAGATGGGCATGAACCACCCGGGCGAGATCGCCGTGCTGGCCGCCATGGCCCAGCCCACGGTGGCCCTGGTGAACAACGCGCAACGCGAGCACATGGAGTTCATGCACACGGTGGAAGCCGTGGCGCGCGAGAACGGCTCGGTGTTCGCGGCGCTGCCCGCCGATGGTGTGGCCGTGTTCCCGGCCGGTGACGCCTTCACGCCCTTGTGGCGTGAACTGGCCGGGCCCCGCCGCTGCCTCGCGTTCGGCGAGGAGGGCGACGTGGCCTGCACCTCGGCTGAATGGACGCAGGGTGCCTGGGCCGTGCAGGTACGCACCCCCACCGGGCCCCTGGCCTGCCGCCTGCAGATCGCCGGTCGCCACAATGTGACCAACGCCCTGGCCGCCACCGCCTGCGCCCTGGCTGCAGGCGCCCCGCTGGCCGCCATTGCCCAGGGGCTCGATGCGTTCGTGCCGGTCAAGGGCCGCTCGCGCGCCTTCAGCGTGCAGCACGCCGGGCGCGAGATCACCGTGGTGGACGACACCTACAACTCCAACCCCGATTCGCTCCAGGCCGCCATCCAGGTGCTGGCCGCCTTGCCCGGCCCGCACCTGCTGGTGGTGGGCGACATCGGCGAGGTCGGGGAGCAGGGGCCGCAGTTCCACGCCGAGGCAGGCACCCAGGCGCAGGAAGCGGGCATTGCCACGCTGTATGCGCTGGGCACGCTGTCGGCACACACGGCGCGTGCCCATGGCGCCGCCACGCATTTCGAGAGCATGGAGCAATTGCAGGCCGCGGTCTGCTCTGCCCTGCCCAGCGTGGGCAGCGTGCTCGTCAAGGGTTCGCGCTTCATGAAGATGGAGCGGGTGGTACAGGCCATTGCGGCTGCCACCGCTGCGCAAGCAACACAACAAGAACAAGGAAAGTCCGAGGGAAGCCATGACGCAACGCACTGAACCGACGCACGCACGCCAGGCGTTGTGCCTCCAGCAGGGAGGTGCCGCATGCTGCTGATCCTGTCGCAATGGCTGCAGGGGCTGTCGCCCGAGCTCGGCTTCTTCCGCGTGTTCCAGTACCTCACCTTCCGCGCGGTGATGGCGGCGCTCACGGCACTGCTCATCGGCCTGCTGGCCGGCCCCAAGGTGATCCGTGTGCTCACCTCGCTCAAGATCGGCCAGCCCATCCGTGGCTACGCCATGCAGTCGCACCTGTCCAAGAGCGGCACGCCGACCATGGGGGGGGTGCTGATCCTGCTGTCGATCGCGATCTCCACCATCTTGTGGTTCGACCTGTCCAACCGCTTCGTGTGGATCGTGCTCATCGTCACCCTGGGCTTCGGCGCCATCGGCTGGGTCGATGACTGGCGCAAGGTGGTCAACAAGGACCCTGAGGGCATGCGCTCGCGCGAGAAGTATTTCTGGCAGTCCGTCATCGGCCTGATCGCGGCCGTCTACCTGGTGTTCAGCATTTCGGAAAGCTCCAACGCCAAGGTGTTCGAGCTGTTCCTGACCTGGGTGCAGTCAGGCTTCTCGCTGGACCTGCCGCCCAAGGCCGGCCTGCAGCTGCCCTTCTTCAAGGAGGTGAGCTACCCGCTCGGCGTGCTCGGCTTCGTGATCCTCACCTACCTGGTCATCGTGGGTTCGAGCAATGCCGTGAACCTGACCGACGGGCTCGACGGGCTGGCCATCATGCCGGTGGTGATGGTCGGCTCGGCCCTCGGTGTGTTCGCCTACGTCACCGGCAGCTCGGTCTATTCCAAGTACCTGTTCTTCCCGAACATCCCGGGGGCCGGCGAGCTGCTGATCTTCTGCGCCGCCATGGCCGGTGCGGGCCTGGCCTTCCTGTGGTTCAACGCCCACCCCGCGCAGGTGTTCATGGGCGACGTGGGCGCGCTGGCGCTGGGCGCGGCCCTGGGCACCATCGCCGTCATCGTGCGCCAGGAGATCGTGCTGGCCATCATGGGCGGCATCTTCGTGGTCGAGGCCCTGTCGGTGATGCTGCAGGTGACCTGGTTCAAGTACACCAAGAAGCGCTATGGCGAGGGCCGCCGCCTGCTCAAGATGGCACCCCTGCACCACCACTTCGAGAAGAGCGGCTGGAAGGAGACCCAGGTGGTCGTGCGCTTCTGGATCATCACCATGCTGCTGTGCCTGATCGGCCTGTCCACGCTCAAGCTGCGCTGAACATGAAGACCACGCCCCACGATCCCCACGCCCCCGGCTCCGAGCCAGGCGATCACCTGCCCGAGACGGCCGGGCGGGAGGAGGTGCGTGTGCCCGAGGCCGTGCACACCCCGAAGGCGACCGATCCGGATCCTGCAGAATCCGCCACGCCCGAGAGCGTGGCGGCCGAGCCCGAGGCCGGCGAGGGGACACCCGCCGACGATGGCGCGCAGGATACCGATGCCACGCAGGAGTCCGCATCGGAATCGGCTTCTCCGGAGCCTGCAGCCCCTGTCGCCGCGCCAGCATCCCCGCCTGCCGATGGCTATGTGGCCCCTGCCATCTCCGCCGCCAAGGCGGCCGCCGACTTCGTGGCCCAGATCTTTGCCGAGGTGAATGCGCCCGACACGACCGAGCCCGCGCCGCTGCTGGCTACGCCGACGGACGAGCCCGAGGGCGAGGCCGAGGCGGTGCAGCCCCAGGGCCGTCCGGGCGAGGGCATGCGACCCTACGAGGGCCGGCATTTCCTGGTGCTGGGCCTGGGCGCCTCGGGCCTGGCCATGGCGCGCTGGTGCGTGCGCTGCGGTGCCAGCGTCACGGTGGCCGACACGCGCGAGGCCCCGCCCCAGCTGGCAGTGCTGCAGCACGAGCTGCCCGGCGTGCGCTTTGTCTCCGGCCCCTTCGACGCCAGCCTGGTCGAAGGTGGTGCAGGTGTACACGCTGTCTACCGCTCGCCCGGCCTGAGCCCGGCCACCGTGGCGCCGGTGTGGGCCGCGGCGCAGGCCATCGGCCTGGCCACCGGGGGCGAGCTGGGCCTGTATGCCGCGGCGCTGCAGTACCTGCGCGCCTCGCACGGCTATGCACCGGCCGTGCTGGCCATCACCGGCACCAACGGCAAGACCACCGTCACCTCGCTCACCGGGCAACTGGTGGAGCGCGCAGGCAAGAGCGTGGCCGTGGCCGGCAACATCGGCCCCACGCTGCTCGACACCCTGGCCGGGCACATCGACGCCGAGACCCTGCCCGAAGTCTGGGTGCTCGAACTCTCGAGCTTCCAGCTCGATGGCGCGACCGGTTTCGAGCCCACGGCGGCCACGGTGCTCAACATCACCCAGGACCACCTGGACTGGCATGGCGACATCGGTGCCTATGCAGCGGCCAAGGCGCGCATCTTCGGCGACACGGCCCTGATGGTGCTCAACCGCGAAGACCCCACGGTCATGGACATGCTGGGCACGGCGTCAGCCGCCACGGCGCAGGCAGCGCAACTGGCCTCCGGCAAGCCCGCCCCGACCTCGCGCAGCAAGCAGCCCGTGAAGGTGCCGCTGCGTGACCACCTGACCTTCGGCATCGACATGCCGCGTCGCCCTGGCGACTTCGGCATCGAGACCGTGGGCAGCATCCCCTGGCTGGTGCGCGCGCACGAAGCGGACGAAACCCGCAAGCGCAGTACCCGCCGCCGTGCGGCCCCTGCGGGGCAAGGCGGCGAAGCCGCCGCTGCGCCTGAAGACGAAGAAGATCTGCACATCCAGCGCCTGATGCCTGCCGACGCGTTGCGCATCCGCGGGCGCCACAACGCCTCCAACGCGCTCGCCGCCCTGGCCCTGGCGTCGTCGGCCGGCTGCACGCTGTCGGCCATGCTGTTCGGCCTGCGCGAGTACCGGGGCGAGCCGCACCGCGTGGAGCCCGTGGCCTTGATCGATGGTGTGGAATTCTTCGACGACAGCAAGGGCACCAACGTGGGCGCCACCGTGGCCGCCCTCAACGGCCTGGGGGCCGACCGGCGCATCGTGCTGATCCTGGGCGGCGATGGCAAGGGGCAGGACTTCGCGCCGCTGGCCACGCCCGTGGCGCGCTATGCGCGCGCCGTGGTGCTCATCGGGCGCGATGCGCCGCTGATCCGCACTGCGCTGCAGGAGAGCGGGGTCGCGCTGATCGATGCCGCCACGCTGCCCGAGGCCGTGCACCTGGCACGCGAGCGCGCGCGCTCGGGCGATGCCGTGCTGATGTCGCCTGCCTGCGCGAGCTTCGACATGTTCACCGGCTACGAACACCGCGCGCGCGTGTTCTGCGACACCGTTCTGGCCATGGCGCAGGACGCCGGCCAATCCCTGGAGGGCATGTGATGGCTGCCACCACCGCCAACGCCCCCGCCAGCTTCGCTGAGCGCCTGTCCGGCTGGCTCGGCCGCCTCACCGGCAAGGCCGGCGAGGTGCTGCCGGTGCGCGTGGGCGGCACCGAGTACCGCCAGTCCACCACCACGCCTGCCAGCGTGCTCGGCTTCGACCAGGCCCTGCTGTGGGTGGTGGTGGCGCTGCTGGCCTGGGGCCTGGTGATGGTGTATTCGGCCTCCATCGCCATGCCGGACAACCCGCGCTTTGCCAACTACGCGCCCACGCACTTCCTCACCCGCCACATGATGTACCTGGTGGTGGGCTTCGTCGCGGCGCTGCTGGCCTTCCAGGTCCCCATGAAGCTCTGGGAGCGCGCGGCGCCCTGGCTCTTCGTGGCCGCGCTGCTGCTGCTGGTGGCGGTGCTGATCCCGGGTGTTGGCAAGGTGGTCAACGGGGCGCGGCGCTGGCTGTCCATCGGTCCGGTGGGCTTCCAGCCCTCCGAGGTCGCCAAGTTCGCCGTGCTCATCTATGCCGCCGACTACATGGTGCGCAAGATGGAAGTCAAGGAACGTTTCTTCCGCGCCGTGCTGCCCATGGGGGCCGCCGTGGCCATCGTCGGCGTGCTGTTGCTGGCCGAGCCGGACATGGGTGCCTTCATGGTGGTGGCGGTGATCGCCATGGGCATCCTGTTCCTGGGCGGCGTCAACGCGCGCATGTTCTTCCTGATCGCGGGCGTGCTGGTGGCCGCATTCGCCCTGATGATCGCCAGCTCGCCCTGGCGGCGCGAGCGCGTGTTCGCCTACCTCGATCCGTTCAGCGAGCAGCATGCGCTGGGCAAGGGCTACCAGCTGTCGCACTCGCTGATCGCCATCGGCCGCGGCGAGATCTTCGGCGTGGGCCTGGGTGGCAGCGTCGAGAAGCTGCACTGGCTGCCCGAGGCACACACCGACTTCCTGCTGGCCGTGATCGGCGAGGAGTTCGGCCTCATGGGCGTGCTCGCGCTGATCGTGCTCTTCCTGTGGATGACCCGTCGCATCATGCACATCGGCCGCCAGGCGATTGCCCTGGACCGCGTGTTTGCGGGCCTGGTCGCCCAGGGCGTGGCGATCTGGCTGGGCTTCCAGGCCTTCATCAACATGGGCGTGAACCTGGGGGCTCTGCCGACCAAGGGGCTCACGCTGCCGCTGATGAGCTTCGGCGGATCGGCCATCCTGATGAATCTGGTGGCGATTGCGGTGGTGCTCCGCGTCGATTACGAAAACAAGCACATGATGCGCGGAGGCCGCGTATGACGGCGCCCAAGACTGCCCTCATCATGGCCGGCGGCACCGGCGGCCACATCTTCCCGGGCCTGGCCGTGGCCGAGGAGCTGCGTGCGCGCGGCTGGCGCGTGCACTGGCTGGGCGCGCCCGGCAGCATGGAGTCGCGCATCGTGCCCGCGCAAGGCTTTGCGCTGGAGGCCATCGACTTCTCGGGCGTGCGCGGCAAGGGCCCGGTCACGCTGGCCCTGCTGCCGCTGCGCCTCTTGCGCGCCTTCTGGCAGGCGCTGCAGGTGGTGCGCCGCGTCAAGCCCGACGTGGTGGTGGGCCTGGGCGGCTACATCACCTTCCCGGGCGGCATGATGGGTGTGCTGTGCGGCAAGCCGCTGGTGCTGCACGAGCAGAATTCGGTGGCCGGCATGGCCAACAAGGTGCTGGCCGGCGTGGCCGACCGGGTGTTCACCGCCTTCCCCCATGCGTTCAGGAAGGGCCAGTGGGTGGGCAACCCGCTGCGCGCCCCGTTCACGCGCCAGCCCGATCCGGCCGAGCGCTTTGCCGGCCGCAGCGGCCCGCTGCGCCTTTTGGTCGTCGGCGGCAGCCTGGGCGCACGCGCGCTCAACGAGATCGTGCCCCAGGCGCTGGCGCTGATTCCGGCCGGGCAGCGCCCCGTGGTGCTGCACCAGAGCGGAGCCACCCAGATCGACGCGCTGCGCGCCAACTATGCCGCCGCCGGGGTCGAGGCCGAGCTGACCCCCTTCATCGACGACACCGCCACCGCGTTTGCGCAGGCCGATCTCATCGTCTGCCGCGCGGGCGCGAGCACCGTGACCGAAATCGCCGCCGTGGGCGCTGCCGCCCTGTTCGTGCCCTTCCCCTCGGCGGTGGACGACCACCAGACCACCAATGCCCGCTTCCTCGTGGACGCCGGGGGCGGCTGGCTGGTGCCGCAGCGCGAGCTCACTGTCCAGGGCTTGGCCGCGGTGCTGAGCAACACAGAGCGACCGGAGCTGCTGCGCCGGGCCACAGAAGCCAAGAAGATGCAAAAAACCAACGCCACCCATGAGGTGGTGACTGCCTGCGAGGAGCTTGCAACACCATGAAGCACGCCATTCGCCACATCCATTTCGTAGGCCTCGGAGGCGCGGGCATGAGCGGCATCGCCGAGGTGCTCTTCAACCTGGGCTACCGCATCTCCGGTTCGGACCTGGCCGACAGCGCCACCTTGCGCCGCCTGCAGGGCCTGGGCATCAAGACCTGCCTGGGCCATGCGGCCGCGCACATCGACGGGGCCGATGCGGTGGTCACCTCCACTGCCGTCACGGCCGACAACCCCGAGGTATTGGCCGCGCGCGACAAGCGCATCCCCGTGGTGCCGCGTGCGCTGATGCTGGCCGAGCTGATGCGCCTCAAGCAGGGCATCGCCATTGCCGGCACGCATGGCAAGACCACCACCACGAGCCTGGTGACCAGCGTGCTGGCCGAGGCCGGCCTGGACCCCACCTTCGTGATCGGCGGGCGCCTGAACAGCGCGGGCGCCAACGCCAAGCTGGGCAGCGGCGACTACATCGTGGTCGAGGCCGACGAGTCGGACGCCTCGTTCCTGAACCTGCTGCCCGTGATGGCGGTGGTGACCAACATCGATGCCGACCACATGGAGACCTACGGGCACGACTTCGGCCGGCTCAAGGGCGCCTTCGTCGACTTCTTGCACCGCATGCCGTTCTACGGCACGGCCATCCTGTGCGTGGACAGCCCGGCGGTGCGCGACATCCTGCAGAGCGTGACCTGCCCGATCACCAGCTACGGTTTCTCCGAAGACGCCCAGGTGCGCGCCGTCAACGTGCGTGCCGAGGCCGGCCAGATGCGCTTCACGGTGCAGCGGCGCAACGGCGTCACCCTGCCCGACCTGGAGATCGTGCTCAACCTCGCGGGCGAGCACAACGTGCTCAACGCGCTCTCGGCGATTGCCGTGGCGGTGGAGCTGAACATCCCCGATGAGGCCGTGCAGCGTGCGCTGGCCGGCTTCAAGGGCGTGGGCCGGCGTTTCCAGAGCTATGGCGACCTGCCTGCGAAGGACGGCGGCCGCTTTACCGTCATCGACGACTACGGCCACCACCCGGTGGAAATGGCGGCGACGCTGGCCGCGGCGCGCGGCGCCTTCCCCGGGCGGCGCCTGGTGCTGGCCTTCCAGCCGCACCGCTACAGCCGCACGCGCGACTGCTTCGAGGACTTTGTGAAGGTCATCGGCAACGCCGACGCGGTGCTGCTGACCGAGGTCTATGCCGCGGGCGAAGCCCCCGTGGTGGCGGCCGACGGCCGTTCGCTCGCGCGCGCACTGCGCGTGGCCGGGCGCGTGGAGCCGGTCTTCGTGGACGACGTGGCCGAGCTGCCCCAGGCCATTGCAGACAACGCGCGCAATGGCGACGTGGTGATGTGCATGGGCGCGGGTTCCATCGGGGCGGTGCCGGCCAAGGTGGTGGACCTGCTGCAAGGCAACGACGACAAGCAAACCAAGGACAAGGCGCTGGCGGGGAGCGCGACATGACGACGATGATGACGACGAAACTGGGTTCCAACGTGGATGTGAAGGCTCTGGGCAAGGTGGCCGTGCTGATGGGCGGCGCGTCCGCCGAGCGCGAGGTGTCGCTGATGTCCGGCACCGGCGTGCTGCAGGCGCTGCGCTCGCGCGGCGTGGATGCCCATGCCTTCGACCCCTCGCAGAACGAGCTGGGCGAGCTGCGCCGCGATGGCTATGCACGCTGCTTCATCGCACTGCACGGCCGCCATGGCGAGGACGGCACGGTGCAGGGCGCGCTGGAGCTGCTGCGCATTCCCTACACCGGCCCGGGCGTGATGGCCTCGAGCATCGCGGTGGACAAGATCATGACCAAGCGCATCTGGCGCGCCGAGGGCCTGCCCACGCCGGACTGGCGCCTGGTGGGCAGCGTGGCCGAGACCACCGACGCGCTGGCGGCCCTGGGCGCACCGATGATCGTCAAGCCCTCGCGCGAGGGCTCCACCATCGGCTTGACCAAGGTCACTTCGCCCGAGCAATGTGCCCAGGCCTATGCACTGGCCTCGCGCTACGACCCCGAGGTACTGTGCGAGCAGTTCATCGAGGGCGAGGAAACCACCTGCCCGATCCTGGGAGAAGGCACCAGTGCCTATGCGCTGCCGGTGATCCGCATCGTCGCCCCCGAGGGCAACTACGACTACCAGAACAAGTACTTCACCGACGTCACGCAGTACCACTGCCCGAGCGGTCTGCCCGAGGCCGAGGAGCGCGAGATCCAGCGCCTGGTGGTGGCGGCCTTCCGCTCGCTGGGCTGCCGCGGCTGGGCGCGCGCGGACATCATGATCCGCGCCAGCGACCGCCAGCCCTTCCTGCTGGAGATCAACACCTCGCCGGGCATGACGGGCCACTCGCTCGTGCCCATGTCGGCACGTGCATCGGGCATCAGCTATGAAGACCTGTGCGTGGGGGTGCTGGCCAGCGCCACCATGGACACGCCCGCCGGCAGCACCCTGGGGACCTGATGAACAACGCGCTGCCCGCACCGCTGGACGTCAAGCTCATGAACATGACCGCATCGGTCCTGTTCGTGGGCTGCGCCATGCTCGTGCTGGCGGCGGGGGCCTGGTGGGTGCTGCGCTACCCGGGCTTTGCGATCGCGCGCATCGTCGTGCAGGGCGAGCTGGTGCACAACAACGCCGTCACCTTGCGCGCCAACGTGGCGCCGCACCTGGTGGGCAACTTCTTCACGGTGGACCTGCGCAAGGCGCGCGAGGCCTTCGAGCAGGTGCCCTGGGTGCGCAAGGCCTCGGTGCGGCGCGAATTCCCGGGCAGTCTGCACGTGGTGCTCGAAGAACACGACGCCGTGGCGTACTGGGGCCCCGATTCGGGGTCGGCCATGGTCAACACCCAGGGCGAGGTGTTCGAGGCCAATGTCGGTGACGTGGAGCAGGACGGCCTGCCGCGCCTGCAGGGGCCGGGCGGCACTTCGGGCGAGGTGCTGCAGATGTACGGCCTGATGCAGCCGGTGTTCGAGCCGCTGGGCATGGACGTGGAAGAACTCGCGCTGACCGGCCGCGGTGGCTGGCGCGCCACGCTGGACACCGGGGCCGTGGTGGAACTCGGGGGCGGCACGCCGGCGGAGGTGGTGGCGCGCGCCAAGCGCTTTGCGCGCACCCTGACCCAGGTGGCGGCCCAGTACAAGCGCCGGGTGGATGCGCTCGAGTCGGCGGACCTGCGGCACACGGGGGGCTATGCCTTGCGGCTCAAGGGGGTGACCACCACGAGCCCGGAGGCGGCCGCGGGTGCCGCCACACGGAGGTAGCAGCATGCAGGCAAGGTACAGACGACGCGGCGGGCAGGGCAGAACAACGAAGGGCAGTGACTGAATATGGCAAGAGAATACAAAGACGTGGTGGTCGGCCTGGACATCGGCACGGCGAAGATCATGGCCGTGGTTGCCGAAGTCCTGTCCAATGGCGAACTCAAGCTCGCAGGACTGGGCGTGGCCCCGAGCAATGGCTTGAAGCGCGGCGTGGTGGTCAACATCGACGCCACGGTGCAGAGCATCCAGCAGGCGCTGAAAGAAGCCGAGCTGATGGCCGACTGCAAGATCCAGCGGGTGTACACCGGCATCACCGGCAGCCACATCCGTGGCCTCAACTCCAGCGGCATGGTGGCCGTGAAGGACAAGGAGGTCACCTCGGCCGACGTGGCGCGCGTGGTGGAGACGGCCAAGGCCATCAACATCTCGTCCGACCAGCGCCTGCTGCTGGTGGAGCCGCAGGAGTTCGTGATCGACGGGCAGGATGTCAAGGAGCCCATCGGCATGAGCGGCATCCGCCTGGAGGCCAAGATCCACATCGTGACCGGAGCGCAGAGCGCGGCCGAGAACATCATCAAGTGCGTGCGCCGCTGCGGACTGGAAGTCGAGCAGTTGCTGCTCAACCCGCTCGCATCGAGCCAGGCCGTGCTGACCGACGACGAGCGCGAACTCGGCGTGGTGGTGGTGGACATCGGTGCCGGAACGACCGACGTGGCCATCTTCACCGGCGGGGCCATTCGCCACACGGCCGTGATCCCGATCGCGGGCGATCTGATCACCAGCGACATTGCCATGGCGCTGCGCACGCCGACCAAGGACGCCGAGGACATCAAGGTCGAGAGCGGCTACGCCAAGCAACTGCTGGCCGACCCCGAGAGCCAGGTCGAGGTGCCAGGCCTTGGTGACCGCAGCCCGCGCATGCTGAGCAAGCAGGCCCTGGCCGGAGTGATCGAGCCACGCGTGGAGGAGATCTTCTCGCTGGTGCAGCAGGTGATCCGCGAGTCGGGCTACGAGGAAGTTCTGTCTTCGGGCATCGTGCTCACGGGCGGCAGTGCCGTCATGCCCGGCATGATCGAGCTCGGCGAGGACATCTTCCTCAAGCCCGTGCGCCGCGGTATCCCCAAGTATGCGAGCGCGCTGTCGGACATGGTGGCCCAGCCCCGGGCATCGACCGTGATGGGCCTGCTCGAGGAGGCGCGCCTGGCGCGCCTGCGTGGTTTCAAGGTGGCGCAGAAGAGCGGCTCCATGAAGACGGCGTTCGGCCGCTTCAAGGACTTCATCGTGGGGAACTTCTGATGCGCTACTTCCACCACCACAGTCCTGCCCGTGCCGGTCCCCGAATGCCCGGCGGGCGATGGCGATGTACAGGACCGCCATGCCGCTGCCCGCACCCAGAGACAGTTTTTCACATTTGGCCAATGCATACGAAGACAGAATCAGGAGTTCCAACATGACCATCGAAATGATCGAAGCCGAAACTTTCAACCAGGGCACCCAGATCAAGGTGATCGGCGTGGGCGGTGGCGGCAGCAATGCCGTCGAGCACATGATTGCCCGCAGCGTGCAGGGCGTGGAATTCGTCTGTGCCAACACCGACGCGCAGGCGCTCACCCGTAGCTCCGCGCACAGCGTGATCCAGCTCGGTGCCAGCGGCCTGGGTGCCGGCAGCAAGCCCGACAAGGGCCGTGATGCCGCCGAAGCGGCCGTGGAGGACATCCGCGCCGCCATCGATGGCGCGCACATGCTGTTCATCACCGCCGGCATGGGCGGGGGCACGGGTACGGGCGCCGCGCCGGTCATCGCGCGCATCGCCAAGGAGATGGGCATCCTCACCGTGGGCGTGGTCACCAAGCCTTTCGAGTGGGAAGGCGGGCGCCGCATGACCAACGCCGACAACGGCCTGGCCGAGCTCGAAGCCAATGTCGATTCGCTGATCGTCGTGCTCAACGAGAAGCTGCTCGAAGTGCTGGGCGATGACATCACTCAGGACGAGGCCTTCGCGCATGCCAACGATGTGCTCAAGAACGCCGTGGGCGGCATTGCCGAGATCATCAACGAGTACGGCCAGGTGAACGTCGACTTCGAAGACGTGCGCACCGTGATGGGCGAGCCCGGCAAGGCCATGATGGGCACGGCCACGGCCAGCGGCCCCGACCGCGCCCGCATCGCAGCCGAGCAGGCCATCGCCTGCCCGCTGCTCGAAGGCATCGACCTGTCGGGCGCCAAGGGCGTGCTGGTGCTGGTCACGGCCAGCAAGGGCAGCCTGAAGCTGTCCGAGTCGCGCCTGGCGATGAACACCATCAACGCCTACGCCTCCAAGGACGCGCACGTGATCTTCGGTGCCGCCTACGACGACACCCTGGGCGACGAGATCCGCGTGACCGTGGTCGCCACCGGCCTGTCGCGCCACAACGCCCGCCGCCAGCCGATCTCGGTGGTGCAGGGCGGCCTGCGCACCGGTACCGACAACATGGCTTACCAGATCCCTGTGGCCGGTGCCGCGGGTGCGATGGGCAACGCCATGGGCGTGGTTCCTGGCCAGACCGGCCATGGCGGCGGCAGTTCGCAGGCCGACTACGGCAGCATGTCGGTGCCCAGCGTCTGGCGCACCAACCGCACGCAGGCCGCCGCCCGCGTGGACGCGCTGTCCTCGGGCGGCATGGACGACCTCGAGATCCCGGCCTTCTTGCGCAAGCAAGCCGACTGATCGCGTGGGTGAGCCGGGACCGTCCTGCGGTTCCTGACTCCTCCAAAGGGGCCTTCGGGCCCCTTTTTCATGGGCCGCCCGCCATGGTCCTGTTGCAAGCGGGGTTGGGCGTCGCCTTTTACAATCGGGGGATGCTCCAGCAACGCACCCTCAAGACCTTGACCCGCGCCGTCGGCGTGGGGCTGCACAGCGGCCAGCGGGTCGAGCTGACCCTGCGGCCGGCCCAGCCGGATACCGGCATCGTGTTCCGCCGGGTGGACCTGCCGCAGCCCGTGGACATCCCGATCCGGGCCGACGCGGTGACGGACACGCGCCTGGCGTCGACCATCGGCGTCGGCAGCGCCAAGGTGCATACCGTGGAGCACCTGATGTCGGCCTGCGCGGGCCTGGGGCTGGACAACCTCTATGTGGACATCACGGCCGAAGAGGTGCCCATCCTGGATGGGTCCTCGTCGTCCTTCGTGTTCCTGCTGCAGAGCGCGGGCATCGAGCTGCAGAACGCGCCCAAGCGCTTCATCCGCATCAAGCGGCCTGTGGAGGTGCGCGAGGGCAGCGGCGCCCAGGCCAAGTGGGCGCGCCTCGTGCCCTACCATGGCTACAAGCTGAGCTTCGAGATCGATTTCGACCACCCGGCGGTGGATTCCACCGGCCAGCGCGTGGAGTTCGACCTGGGGTCGGGCAACTACAGCCGCGACATCGCGCGCGCGCGCACCTTCGGCTTCACGCGCGACGTGGAGATGATGCGCTCCAACGGCCTGGCCCTGGGCGGCGGGCTGGACAACGCCATCGTGATGGACGACTACAAGGTGCTCAACAGCGACGGCTTGCGCTACGACGACGAATTCGTCAAGCACAAGATCCTCGATGCCATGGGCGACCTGTACATCATCGGCCGGCCCCTGCTGGCCGCCTACAGCGCCTTCCGCTCGGGCCATGCGATGAACAACCTGCTGCTGCGCGAGCTGCTGTCGCAGCCCGATGCCTGGGAAGAGGTCACCTTCGAGGACGAGCGCCAGGCACCGCAGGGCTTTGCACGGCCCGCGCGCGCCTGGTAGGCGCGCCCCCATGCTGCTCTTTCGCTGGGTGGTCATGGCGCTGCTGCTGGCAGCGGCGGTGTCCTTCGCGTTCTATGCGGGCACGGGCCAGGCGCACTACAAGCGCTGGGGCCTGGTGGTGCTCAAGTGGACCGTCATCGCTGCGGTGTTCTTCTTTGCGGTGGTGCTGATCGGGCGGCTGTAGTTTCCCCGCACACAGGTGTGGCTATACTGGCCGCTGCTCCGGGGTGTGCGAAAGCGCTGAGATGCAAAGGGCCTGATGGTTGATCCATCAGGCGGCCTGCGAACCCGACGAACTTGATCCGGTTCATACCGGCGGAAGAAGAGCCGACCTTCATGCCTGCGCGCGCACGCCTTTTTTGGGGAGTGCCACTGCGGGGAATGCCGTCCATGCGCCAGCACTGGCGCGTGCGCGGGGCGCCAGGTCCATTCCGGAGCAAATATTCCTTTTGCCACCGGAACCTGGAGACCCGCCCCATGAATGCACCCGATCCCCTTGCCCGCGAAAAATTCGCCGAGCTGCTGGCCGCCGCGCGCGAACCCTTCCCGGCCTCGCGCAAGGCCTACCTGCCTGGCCACCTGCACACAGACCTGCGCGTGCCCGTGCGCGACATCGCGCTGACCAATGGCGAGCAGGTCAGTGTCTACGACACCTCGGGGCCCTACACCGATCCCGGTGCCGTGATCGACGTGCGCCGCGGCCTGGCCAGCGTGCGCGGCGGCTGGATCGCCGGCCGGGGCGACACCGAGGCTTACGAGGGCCGCGCGCCCCTGGCGCTGGACGACGGCCAAAAGAGCGAGGATGCCGTGCGCCTGGCCCAGCTGCGCGCCGAGGCGGCCGCCCTGCAGCGCAAGCCGCTGCGCGCACGCAGCGGCGCCAACGTGACGCAGATGCACTACGCCAGGAAAGGCATCGTCACGCCCGAGATGGAGTATGTGGCCATCCGTGAGAACGGCAAGCGCGAATGGATGGCACAGTACCAGGCAGACACCGGCCGCGAGCGCCGCCTGGCCGGCAACCCCATGGGGGCGAGCATTCCGCGGATCATCACGCCCGAGTTCGTGCGCGACGAAGTGGCGCGCGGGCGCGCCATCATCCCGGCCAACATCAACCACCCCGAGGTGGAACCCATGGCCATCGGGCGCAACTTCCTCGTGAAGATCAACGCCAACATCGGCAACTCGGCCGTCACCTCCAGCATCGAGGAAGAGGTCGAAAAGCTGGTCTGGGCCATCCGCTGGGGGGCCGACAACGTGATGGACCTGTCCACCGGCAAGAACATCCACACCACGCGCGACTGGATCGTGCGCAACAGCCCGGTGCCCATCGGCACCGTGCCCATCTACCAGGCCCTGGAGAAGGTCGGCGGTGTGGCCGAGGATCTGACCTGGGCGATCTTCCGTGACACGCTGGTCGAGCAGGCCGAGCAGGGCGTGGACTACTTCACCATCCACGCCGGGGTTCGCCTGGCCTACATCCACCTCACGGCGGCGCGGCGCACGGGCATCGTCTCGCGCGGCGGCTCCATCATGGCCAAGTGGTGCATGGCCCACCACCGCGAGAGCTTCCTGTACGAGCACTTCGAGGACATCTGCGACATCATGAAGGCCTATGACGTGTCCTTCAGCCTGGGCGATGGCCTGCGCCCCGGCTGCGCTTCGGACGCCAACGACGAGGCGCAGTTCGCCGAACTGCACACCCTGGGCGAGTTGACCCAGGTGGCCTGGAAGCACGACGTGCAGACCATGATCGAAGGCCCCGGCCACGTGCCCATGCACATGATCCAGGCCAACATGACCGAGCAGCTCCGAACCTGCCACGAGGCGCCGTTCTACACCCTGGGCCCGCTGACCATCGACATCGCGCCGGGCTACGACCACATCGCCTCGGCCATCGGCGCGGCCATGATCGGCTGGATGGGCACGGCCATGCTGTGCTATGTGACGCCCAAGGAGCACCTGGGACTGCCCGACCGCGACGATGTCAAGCAGGGCATCATTGCCTACAAGATCGCCGCGCATGCGGCCGACGTGGCCAAGGGGCACCCGGGTGCCCGGGCGCGGGATGACGCGTTGAGCCAGGCGCGCTTCGACTTCCGCTGGCAGGACCAGTTCAACCTTGGCCTGGACCCCGAGACGGCCCAGGAGTACCACGACGAGACCCTGCCCAAGGACAGTGCCAAGGTGGCGCATTTCTGCTCCATGTGCGGGCCCAAGTTCTGCTCCATGAAGATCACCCAGGAAGTGCGCGAGTTCGCGGCCCAGAAGGGCGTTGCGGAGGGGCAGGCCCTGACAGCCGGCATGCAGGACAAGGCGGCGGAGTTCCAGCGCACCGGGGGCCAGCTGTACGTGCCCCTCACGCCGGTGCGATAAGCACGGCTACTGCCCCCGCAGTTCCGCTGCTGGGGGATGCAAGGCGGTACATACCCTCTGCGGTAGAGCCTGTGGGCGCGCATACAGTCGCGCGCACACCAGCGCCATAGGGATAACTGGTCCTGTGGCACCAAAGTTGCTATGCTGTAGTTGTCAATAAATGTAAGGAAGAGCGATGAACCTGCTCAGCCGTCTTTCCATCCGTGCGCGTCTTTATTTCGGCACGATCTTTTCGCTGGTTCTGCTCGTCGTGATCGGTGCCATGGGCTATCTGGCCCTGGAGCGCACCCGCAGCACCCTGGACCAGCTGTTCTCCCAGCGGGTGCAGACATTGACCGATGTGGCCGAGCTGCGCACCACCCTGGGGGACCTGCGCCGCCTCGAAAAAGACATCATCATCAGCTTCAACAACTCCGTCGAAGTCGCAGCCCTGCGCGAGGGCTGGAAGAAATCGCTGACCGCGCTCAACAAGGGCATGGCCGACGTGCGCCAGGTGCAGTCGGGCGACGCGGCCTTCGTGGCGGCCATCGACAAGTCGCTGGCCGAGGTCAAGGAGTACGAGGCCGGCATCTCGCCCGTGTTCGAGCAGATCGAGCGTGCCCAGATCGATGGCGCCGTGGGCGGTGCCTACGCCGACCGCCTCAAGAAGCACATGGAGGCCACGGACAAGCTGCTGTCTGATCTTTCCGTGACCGCACGCACCAAGATGGACGAGGCGCGCGAAGGCGTCAACACCCTGACCACCACCATGTCCGGGCTGATCGGCATCGTGCTGGTGCTGGCACTGGCCGTGCTGATCCCGCTGACCTTCTTCAGCGTGCGCTCGATCACCCGCTCGATCTCGCAGGCCAGCGCCCTGGCTGAGCGCATCGCCGGCGGCGACCTGTCGCGCGATGTGGAGGTGACCTCGCAGGACGAGGTGGGCCAGCTCGTGGCTTCCATGGCGCGCATGCAGGATGCCCTGCGTGGCCTGGTGCAGCAGGTGCAGGAGGCGGCCGGCAACATCTCCACGGCCAGCACCGAGATTGCGTCGGGCAACCACGACCTGAGCCACCGCACCGAGCAGACCGCGGCCAACCTCGAAGAGGCCGCCTCGTCGATGGAACTGCTCACCAGCACCATCGGCCAGAGCGCCCAGTCCTCGCGCCAGGCCAGCGATTTCGCCTCCTCGGCCGCCGAAGTGGCCGGGCGTGGCGGCGTGGTGGTCTCGCAGGTGGTGACCACCATGGACCAGATCACCACCAGCTCGCGCAAGATCGCCGACATCACCGGCGTGATCGATGGCATCGCCTTCCAGACCAACATCCTGGCGCTCAATGCCGCCGTGGAAGCCGCGCGCGCCGGCGAGCAGGGTCGGGGCTTTGCCGTGGTGGCCAGCGAGGTGCGCAACCTGGCCCAGCGCTCGGCTGCCGCCGCCAAGGAGATCAAGGGCCTGATCGGTTCCTCGGTGGAGCGCGTGGAAGACGGCTCGCGCCTGGTGAGCCAGGCTGGCGCCACCATGAACGAGATCGTGGGCAGCGTGCGCCGGGTGTCGGACATCATCAGCGAGATCACGGCCTCGTCGGCCGAGCAGCGCGACAACGTGGGCCACATCAGCCAGTCGGTGAGCCAGCTGGACAACATGACGCAGCAGAACGCCGCGCTGGTCGAGCAGTCCACCGCGGCTTCCGAATCCCTGCGCGAGCAGGCCCTGCAGCTGACCCAGGCCGTGAGCCAGTTCAAGCTGCAGCCCGGTGCTGGGACCCGAGCGGTGGGCACTGCGGGAATGGGTGGCGATAGCGCTGCACCGCCGCGCGGCATTCCAGCCCCGGCGCATACACCCCTGCCACTGATGAAGAAGGTCGCCAGCACCGGCCGCCCGGCGCTGCAGATCCGCTGATTTCTCCAGCCGCAGACCCTAAGAACCTGTTCAAGATCTTTTTGCAGCCGCGTTGGAGTGCAATCGGGATGAGTGGATGCTTCGGATGCGCCGCATGGG
>NZ_AKJX01000165.1 GCF_000276605.1 Acidovorax sp. CF316
GTGGTGGAGGTAAACGGGATCGAACCGATGACCTCTTGCATGCCATGCAAGCGCTCTCCCAGCTGAGCTATACCCCCACTTGATGCGACTGGAAATACCTTCCCAAACCGCTCCTTGTCGACTTCATTCACACTGTGTATGTCGTCTTCATCAGAGACTCAAATTATAGACAGGTTTTTAGCGGTTTTGCAAACGAACGCCAATTTTTTCGCGTCCGATCAATTCCAGCACCGCATCGACCGATGGCGTATGGGCCGTGCCCACGGTCAGAACGCGCACCGGCATGGCCAGTTGCGGCATCTTCAGGCCATGCGCAGCCAGCACCTGCTTGAAGGCAGCGCTGATGGCGGCCTTGTTCCATTCGCAGGTGGCCAGCACTTCTGCCAGCGCGGCGATGGCCGGCCGGATGGCCTCGGTCACATGCTGGGCGAGTTCCGCTTCATTGGGAGTCACGTCGCCATAGAACACCTGGGCCCAGTCGGCCAGGGCCACGGTGGTGTCGCAGCGGTCCTTGAACAGTGCGCAGATGCGCGGCAGGCGGCCATCGGCCAGGTCGGCGGCAGACACGCCACGCTTTTGCAGCTGGGTCGACACCAGAGCGGCCAGGGCCTCGTCGTCCATGGCCTTGAGGTGCTGGGCGTTCACCCAGCGCAGCTTGGCTTCGTCGAACTGCGCGGCGCTGCGGCCCAGGTGATCGAGGTTGAACCACTCGAGGAACTGCGCGCGGCTGAAGATCTCATCGTCGCCATGGCTCCAGCCCAGGCGGGCCAGGTAGTTGACCATGGCGTCGGGCAGGTAGCCCTCGTCACGGTACTGCGTCACGGGCTTGGCGCCGTTGCGCTTGCTCATCTTCTCGCCCTGCTCGTTCAGCACGGTGGGCAGGTGGGCGTAGACCGGCGGCTCCTTGCCCAGCGCGCGGAAGATGTTGATCTGGCGCGGCGTGTTGTTCACGTGGTCGTCACCACGGATCACGTGGGTGATGGCCATGTCGAGGTCGTCCACCACCACGCAGAAGTTGTAGGTGGGCGTACCGTCGGGGCGCGCGATCACCAGGTCGTCGAGCTCATCGTTGCTGATCTCGATGCGGCCCTTGACCTTGTCGTCCCAGGCGACCACGCCGCCCTGCGGGTTCTTGAAGCGCAGCACGGGCTGCACACCGTCGGGGATGGCCGGCAGGGTCTTGCCGGGCTCGGGGCGCCAGGTGCCGTCGTAGCGCGGCTTTTCCTTGGCGGCCATCTGCTTTTCGCGCAGGGCGTCGAGCTCGGCAATGCCCATGTAGCAGGGGTAGACCAGGCCGGTGGCCTTGAGGTCCTCGAGCACGGCGCGGTAGCGGTCCATGCGCTGCATCTGGTAGAACGGGCCCTCGTCGGGCTGCATGCTCAGCCATTCCATGCTTTCCAGGATCACGTCCACCGCCACCTGGCTGGAGCGCTCCACATCCGTGTCCTCGATGCGCAGGATGAAGTCGCCGCCCATGGCACGCGCAAAGGCCCAGGGGTACAGGGCCGAGCGGATGTTGCCCAGGTGGATGAAGCCGGTGGGCGAGGGCGCGAAGCGCGTGCGCACGCGGCCGGTGGCGGGGGTGTTGTTCTGGTCGGTCATAGGTCTTGCTGGGTGGGCCACCCTGCCCTGCTGCGGTCCGGGCAGGTGCGAAGGCGGCGGTCGATGCCGGTAATGATAAGTGCCGCGCCCTGGCCGGGTGTCCCGGCAGCTGAAACGGCACGGGCGCCCCGGATGATCGGCGCGCCCGCGAAAGGCTTCTCGATGAAGAAGGCGGCAGCCCCCGAGGGGGCGTCTTTCACGCGTCCTGGGCGTTGGGCAGGGCCAGGCGAGAGGTGTCCTCTTCGTTCTCTTCCACGCCCACGCGGCCTTCGTTCAGGCGGGCGATGTCCTCGGCGGTGATGTCGCCCGTGACGTAGGTGCCGTCGAAGCACGATGCGTCAAAGCCGACGATGGCCTTGTTGAGCGAGCCAATGGCGCGCTTCATGCCATCCACGTCCTGGTAGATCAGCGCATCGCAGCCGATGACCTGGCGGATCTCTTCCACCGTGCGGCCATGGGCCACCAGCTCGCTGCTGGTGGGCATGTCGATGCCGTAGACGTTGGGGTAGCGCACCGGTGGTGCGGCGCTGGCCAGGTAGACGTTGCGGGCGCCGGCATCGCGCGCCATCTGCACGATCTCGCGCGAGGTCGTGCCGCGCACGATGGAGTCGTCCACCAGCAGCACGTTGCGGCCCTTGAACTCGCTGGCGATGACGTTGAGCTTCTGGCGCACGGACTTCTTGCGCACGCCCTGGCCCGGCATGATGAAGGTGCGGCCCACGTAGCGGTTCTTCACGAAGCCTTCGCGGTACGGAACGCCCAGCAGGTGCGCCAGCTGCGTGGCGCTGGGGCGGCTCGACTCGGGGATGGGGATGATCACGTCGATCTCGTTGGGCGGCACGGTGGAGACCACGCGCTTGGCCAGGGCCTCACCCAGGTTCAGGCGCGCCTGGTAGACCGAGATGCCGTCGAGCACCGAATCGGGGCGCGCCAGGTACACGAACTCGAAGATGCAGGGGTTGAGCTGCGGGTTCTCGGCGCACTGGGCCGAATGCACGGTGCCGTCGAGCGTGATGAACACGGCCTCGCCGGGTTCGATATTGCGCTCGAACACATGCGAGGTGCCCTCCAGCGCCACGGATTCGCTGCCCACCATGACGTTGCCGTCGGCACTGCGGCCAATGGCCAGGGGGCGGATGCCATGCGGGTCGCGGAAGGCCAGCAGCCCGTGGCCGGCGATCATGGCGATCACGGCGTAGGAGCCCTTGATGCGCTTGTTCACGGCACGCACGGCGGTGAACACGTCTTCAGGGCGCAGCGGCACGCCGGCAGTGGCGCGCTCGAGCTCGTGCGCGAACACGTTGAGCAGCACTTCCGAGTCGCTCTCGGTGTTGGTGTGGCGGTGGTCGGTCTGGAACAGCTCCGTGCGCAGCGTCTGTGCGTTGGTCAGGTTGCCGTTGTGCACCAGCACCAGGCCGAAAGGCGCGTTCACGTAGAAGGGCTGGGCCTCTTCCTCGCTGTAGGCGTTGCCGGCCGTGGGGTAGCGCACCTGGCCCAGGCCCACATTGCCGGGCAGGGCCCGCATGTTGCGCGTGCGAAACACGTCGCGCACCATGCCCTTGGCCTTGTGCATGAAGAACTTGCGGCCCTGCTGGGTCACGATGCCGGCGGCATCCTGGCCCCGGTGCTGCAGCAACAGCAAGGCGTCATAGATCAACTGATTGACGGGCGCGGTACTGACGACGCCGACGATTCCACACATAGTTCGTTTCCATCCGTTTGCGGGAACATCCCCGCTGCAAACCCACGACAACAGCTTCTGGCCGTTGCCGCCTCACGAAGGCAAGTGCCTCGTAAATTCTTCCGGAAGTGCCGGTTTCAACCCTTCGAGCACCTGGGCCAATACCGGCGCCCCCCGCGACTCCTGCCACCAGGCGGCCTCGTGCAGCGGCGTGAGCCCGGCCACCACAGCCACGGCCAGCAGCAGCACCATGCCCCGAAGCACCCCGAAGACCGCACCCAGCGTGCGGTCTGCCGGGCGCAGGCCGATGGACTCCACCAGCTTCTTGGCCACCCAGGCCAGGAAGCCGCACGCGAACACCGCAGCGATGAACACCAGGGCAAAACCCGCCGCATAGCGCAGACCGCTGGCCGACTCCCCCATGGGCAGCAGCGCCGCCACATCGTCGGCCAGCCACTGCGCCACAAAAAACGCCGCCACCCATCCCACCAGGGACAGCACCTCGTACACCAGGCCGCGCCAGGCCCCCATGAGCATGGAGGCCAGCAGCACGGCCACGAAAACCCAGTCCAGCGCCGCCATCACCGGCGCAGCCTGCTCTGGCATCACATCAGAGCGTCAGCACCGACGCCGACAGCTCCAGCGAACGGATCTTGCCGGCCGCCTTGTCCGCATCGGCCCGGTTGTTGAAGGGCCCCACGCGGACCCGGGTGCGCTTGCCATCCTTGGTATCCACCACCTGCACGAAGGTCTTGAGGCCAGAGCGCTCCACCTTGGTGCGCGCCTCGCGGGCCTTGTCTGCATCGGCGAACGCCCCCACCTGGACGATGAAACGGGCATCCTCGGCACTGGCCGAGGCGGCGGCTGCTGCAACGGCCGGCGCCGCGGTGCGGCCTTCCAGCAGTGCGCGGGCGCGGGCAGCTTCGTCGTTGGCACGCGCCGGCGCCGCCGGTGCGGGTGCGGGCGTGGCGGCCACCACGGCCGGCCTGGGCTCGGGCTTCGGTTCGGGCTTGTGCTCCGGCTTGGGTGCGGCCGCCACTGCGGGCGGCTTGGGCACCAGTGCGGGCCTGGGGCTGGGAATGATCTCTTCGCCCTCGCTCAGTCCATTGCCGGCGTTGCCCTGGCCTGTCGGCGCGGAGCGGCTGCCGGACGGCGCGGCAGGAGCGGTCGCTGGCGCCGCCTGGCGTGCCACGGCGGCAGAGGCCGGAGCCGGAGCAGGCGATGGCGCCTGTGCTGCGGCAGGCGCGGGGGCGGGCACGACCACGGGCGCGGTCTTGTTGCGATCAGGGATCTCGATGGGAATATCCACCGCGATAGGGCGCGGCTGGGTATCGAACAGCAGTGGAAAGCCCACCACGCCCAGGGCCACCAGCACGGCCGCGCCGATCAGGCGGTGGCGCGCGCGCCGGCGCATCGCTTCGATGCTTTCGGCCGGGGGCGCTGCGCGCGAGCGTTTGGCCGGCTTGTCGGCCGGTGCGGGTTCACTCTGACCGGGCCACCGAAACTTGAAAAATGCCATGGAGTTGCGACTCGTGCGGGGTGCTTACGCGCCCAGATGTTTGGCGTGCAGGCGGGGGGTGCCGTTGATCAATACCCCGCCCACCGTGTAGAACGAGCCAAAGACCACGATTCTATCAGCGGGGTCTGCCGCCGCCACGGCGGCCTGCAGTGCCTGCATGGGGTCTTGGTGCACGCTGGTGGCCACCTCGCGGCGCCCGCCGGCCACCATCTGCAGGGCATTCCATTTCTGCTGCAGCGCCGCGCCCGTCTCGGCCCGGGCCGTGGGCAGGCTGGTGAAGTACCAGCGGTCTACCAGCGGGCCCACCTTGGCCAGCATGGTGGCCAGGTCCTTGTCGGCCATGGCACCGAACACCGCATGCGTGGTGGGGAAAAAGCCCATCGCATCCAGGTTGGCCGTGAGGGCTGCCACCGAATGCGGGTTGTGTGCCACGTCCAGCACCAGCGTGGGCTCGCCCGGCACGATCTGAAAGCGCCCGGGCAGCTCCACCATGGCCATGCCGGTGCGCACGGCCTGGGCCGTCACGGGGATGCGCTCGCGCAGCGCCTCGAAGGCCGCCAGCACACCGGCGGCATTCACCAGCTGGTTGGCGCCACGCAGCGAGGGGTAGGCCAGGCCTGCATAGCGCCGGCCGCGGCCGGCCCAGCTCCACTGCTGCTTGTCGCCCGACACATTGAAATCCCGGCCCGAGCGCCACAGGTCGGCGCCGATGGCCGCCGCATGGTCCACCACGCTCTGCGGGGCCATGGGGTCGCTCACGATCGCCGGGCGGCCGGCGCGCATGATGCCGGCCTTCTCGCGGCCGATGCTTTCGCGGTCCTTGCCCAGGAATTCGGTGTGGTCGATGTCGATGCTGGTGATGATGGCGCAGTCGGCATCGATGATGTTGGTGGCGTCGAGCCGGCCGCCCAGGCCCACCTCGAGGATGGCCAGGTCCAGGCGCGACTGGCTCATGAGGCGCAGGATGGCCAGGGTGCTGAACTCGAAATAGGTCAGCGAGATGGCTTCGCCGCCCTGCGTGCGGGCGGCCTCGACGGCCGCGAAGTGCGGCACCAGGTCGGCGGCGGCCACGATCTCGCCGTGCACGCGGCAGCGCTCCTCGAAATGCACCAGGTGGGGCGAGGTGTACACCCCCGTGCGGTAGCCCGACTGCAGGCCCACGGCCTCCAGCATGGCGCAGGTGGACCCCTTGCCATTGGTGCCCGCCACGGTGATCACCGGGCAGTCGAAGCGCAGCGCCATGCGGCGGGCCACTTCGCTGACCCGGTCCAGGCCCATGTCGATGTTGTGCGGGTGCAGTTGCTCGCAATGCTGCAGCCAGCCTTCCAGGGTGTCGATATTATTGGTGTGCATACAGCCCGCGATTGTCGCCCAGCCCACGGTCGCGCACATCTTCAGCCCCAATTACCCATGACAAGCCAGCACACCATCACCCTCTATGGCATTCCCAACTGCGACACCGTGAAAAAGGCCCGCACCTGGTTCACCGACCAGGGCCTGGAATACCGCTTCCACGATTTCAAGAAACAGGGCGTTCCGGCCGACCGCCTGCCCGGCTGGTTTTCCGCCGTGGGGCGCGACAGGCTCGTGAACCGCCAGGGCACCACCTGGCGCAAGCTCGACGCAGACACCCAGGCCGCCGTGCAGGACGATGCCAGCGCCAGCGCCCTGCTGCAGGCCCAGCCCAGCGTGGTCAAGCGCCCGCTGGTGGAGTGGAGCCAGGGCGGCACGACCCGTATTTCGGTCGGTTTTGTGCCTGAAACCTGGAACGAATGGCGCCAGGCGGGCTCCAACCGCTGAAATCGCCCGGATGCAGTGCACTGAAACCGGAGATATTGCACAAATCTTTACGCAGTTTTACGGCCTGCCCACCCGGTATTGACGGGTAGCGCCTAAACTTTTCGACAGTCTGGTGCGTTATGTACCGACCTGAAAGGAGTTTCTCCATGAAAAAGATCGTCGTTTTTTCCGCCATGGCAGCCATTGCCTCCATGGCCGCAGCCCAGGAACAGGGCCGCGTGCTCTCGTCCACCCCCATCGTGCAGCAGGTGGCCGTGCCCCAGCAGGTGTGCAACAACGAAACCGTGTACAGCGGCAACCGCACCACCGGCGGCGGCGCAGTGATCGGTGCCATCGCCGGCGGGGCCGTGGGCAACCAGATCGGCAAGGGCAGCGGCCGCGCTGCCGCCACGGCGCTGGGCCTGATCGGTGGCGCCGTGCTGGGCAACAATATCGAAGGCAATGGCCAGCCGCAGTACGAAAACGTGCAGCGCTGCCACAACCAGACCTACTACGAGAACCGCACCGTGGGCTACAACGTGACCTACGAGTACGCAGGCCGCCAGTACACCACGCGCACCCAGTACGACCCGGGCCGCTGGATCCCCGTGAGCGTGCAGCCAGGCCAGACCTACTCCACCGAGCCCTCGTACCAGCAGGGCTATGCCCAGCCGGGCGTGGTCACCTCGACCTACCCGGCACCGCCCCCCACCTACGTGACGCCCCCGGTCACGGTGATCGAGTACGGCTACGACCGCTCCTACCACCACCCCCGCAATCCCTACTGGCGCTGATTCGGGCGGGCAGCCCGGGCAGCCGGCGGCATGAGCACGCCGCCGGCCCAGTGACCACTGCCTTTGACGGCTGCCCTCCCCTTGCGCCAGTCTTCAAAGAGCCCTTCGGGGCTCTTTTTTTTGCCTTGTGCCGGATCGAAAGCTTCAATGCGGCACGGTGGCCTAAAATCAGGGGTTTCCCTCTAACCAACGCGCATCCATGACCACCGAAAAAATCGACGGCGTGTCCGTCACCACCCAGGCCAATGTGTACTTTGACGGCAAGTGCGTGAGCCACAACATCACCTTCCCCGATGGCACGAAGAAGTCGGTGGGCGTGGTGCTGCCCGCGTCGCTGACCTTCAACACCGGGGCGCCCGAGATCATGGAATGCGTGGGCGGCGAGTGCGAGTACAAGCTCGACGGCACCGATGCCTGGGTCAAGTCCGGCGCGGGCGAAAAGTTCAGCGTGCCAGGCAACTCCAAGTTCGAGATCCGCGTCGCCAGCGCCTACCACTACATCTGCCATTTCGGCTGAGCCCTGAGAAAGTCCTGACCGTCATGGCCACCATCCTCCAGAACCTGCCCATCGACCAGAAGGTCGGCATCGCCTTCTCCGGCGGCCTCGACACCAGCGCCGCACTGCGCTGGATGAAGAACAAGGGCGCCGTGCCCTACGCCTACACGGCCAACCTGGGCCAGCCCGACGAGCCCGACTACGACGCCATTCCGGCCAAGGCCATGGAATACGGCGCCGAGAAGGCCCGACTGGTCGATTGCCGCACGCAGCTGGCGCACGAAGGCATTGCCGCCCTGCAGGCCGGCGCCTTCCATATCAGCACCGCTGGCATCACCTACTTCAACACCACGCCGCTGGGCCGTGCCGTCACCGGCACCATGCTGGTGGCCGCCATGAAGGAAGACGACGTCCACATCTGGGGCGACGGTTCGACCTTCAAGGGCAACGACATCGAGCGTTTCTACCGCTACGGCCTGTTGACCAACCCTTCGCTCAAGATCTACAAGCCCTGGCTGGACCAGCTGTTCATCGACGAGCTAGGCGGTCGCGCCGAGATGTCGGCCTTCATGACCAAGGAAGGTTTCGGCTACAAGATGAGCGCCGAGAAGGCCTACAGCACCGACAGCAACATGCTGGGTGCCACGCACGAAGCCAAGGACCTCGAATTCCTGAACAGCGGCATCCGCATCGTGAATCCCATCATGGGCGTCGCGTTCTGGAAGGACGACGTGCAGGTCAAGGCCGAGGAAGTCTCGGTGCGCTACGAGGAAGGCCAGCCCGTGGCCCTGAACGGCGTCGAGTTCAGCGACCCCGTGGCCCTGATCCTGGAAGCCAACCGCATCGGTGGCCGCCATGGCCTGGGCATGAGCGACCAGATCGAGAACCGCATCATCGAGGCCAAGAGCCGCGGCATCTACGAAGCCCCGGGCCTGGCGCTGCTGCACATCGCCTACGAACGCCTGGTGACCGGCATCCACAACGAAGACACGATCGAGCAGTACCGCATGAACGGCCTCAAGCTCGGCCGCCTGCTCTACCAGGGCCGCTGGTTCGACCCCCAGGCCATCATGCTGCGCGAAACCGCCCAGCGCTGGGTGGCCCGCGCCATCACCGGCACGGTCACGCTGGAACTGCGCCGCGGCAACGATTACTCGCTGCTGAACACCGAATCCCCCAACCTGACCTACGCGCCCGAGCGCCTGAGCATGGAAAAGGTGGAAGACGCGCCGTTCTCGCCAGCGGACCGCATCGGCCAGTTGACCATGCGCAACCTGGACATCATCGACACGCGCGCCAAGCTTGGCGTGTACTCGCGCGCCGGCCTGCTGTCCCTGGGTGGCAATGCCGCACTGGCACAGCTCAACGACGAGCGCGGCGGGTAAACAGCAGCGTTCGCTTCGCCCCCATGAAAAAAGCCACCCTCGGGTGGCTTTTTTTACTTCGTGGCGCTACACGACGACCGGCTCGGGCTCCAGCCGGATGCCGAAGCGCTCGTACACGCTGGTCTGGATGGCCTTGGCCAGGGTCATCACCTCGCCTCCGGTCACGCTCTGCTCGCCGCGCCCGCGGTTGACGAGCACCAGGGCCTGCTTCTCATAGACTCCCGCCTTGCCGATCGACTTGCCCTTCCAGCCGCAGGCGTCGATGAGCCAGCCGGCGGCCAGCTTGATGCTGCCGTCGGCCATGGGGTAGTGCACGATCTTGGGCTCGCGCGCGATGATGTCGGCGCACTGCTCGGGCGAGACCGTGGGGTTCTTGAAGAAGCTGCCGGCATTGCCCACCACGGCCGGGTCGGGCAGCTTGGCGCGGCGGATGTCGCACACCCAGTCGAACATCTGCCGGGCCGTGGGGTTCTCGATGCCGGCCTCGGCCCTGCGGCGCTCCAGCTCCAGGTAGCCCAGCACCGGCTTCCAGGGGCGTGGCAGGCGAAAGCGCACATGGGTGATCACCGCGCGCCCGGCCAGCCCCATGCCGCGCGGCAGGCCGCCAGGCACCTCGGGCTGCGCAGGGGCGTGCTTGAACACCGAATCGCGGTAGCCAAAGGCGCACTGCGCCGCGTCGAGCGTGAAACGCTCGCCCGTGGCCAGGTCGATGGCATCCAGGGATTCAAAGCGGTCCTGCAGCTCCACGCCATAGGCGCCGATGTTCTGCACAGGCGATGCCCCCACGGTGCCGGGGATCAGGGCCAGGTTTTCCAGGCCTGGGTAGCCCTGCTCCAGCGTCCAGGCCACGCAGTCGTGCCAGACCTCGCCGGCACCGGCCTCGACGATGAAGGCCTTGGGTGTTTCCTCAACCAGGCGCAGGCCCTTGATCTCCATCTTGAGCACCACGGGGCGCACGTCGCCCGTCAGGATGATGTTGCTGCCGCCGCCCAGCACGAAGGCCGGGCTGCCAGACAGTTCTTTATCGGCCAGGAAGGCCGAAATATCATCGGCGGAGTGCACGCGCACCAGTGTCTGGGCGCGCGCCGCAATGCCGAAGGTATTGCAGGGCTGCAAAGGGACGTTTTTCTCGACTACCATTGGCCCGATTGTCGCACCCACGCATTAAGGCGACACTGAACAAGTCCCTCGCGCGCCGCGCGCCCCGCTTTGGTCGGTCTGCGGCGTTGCAAATGCTCGCCATAGCACTGGCTATGGCTGCGCTTTGCGCCTGGCAGCCCATCCCAAATCAGGGCACGCGCCATCGCGAAGACTTATTCAGTGTCGCCTTGGAGCGCTGGGGCGAAACCCGTATTCCCGAGATAGATTGAGAGCCACCACCATGCCATCTTTTGATACCGTCTGCGAAGCCAACCTGGTCGAAGTGAAGAACGGCGTAGAAAACACCGCCAAGGAGATCGGTACCCGTTTCGATTTCAAGGGCACTTCCGCCAGCATCGAGATCAAGGACAAGGAGATCACGCTGATCGGCGACGCCGACTTCCAACTGACCCAGATCGAGGACGTGCTGCGCAACAAGCTCACCAAGCGCAATGTGGACGTGCGCTTCCTGGACATGGGCGACGTGCAGAAGATGGGTGGCGACAAGGTCAAGCAGGTCATCAAGGTGCGCAACGGCATCGAGAGCGAGCTGGCCAAGAAGATCCAGAAGCTCATGAAGGAAAGCAAGCTCAAGGTGCAGGCCGCCATCCAGGAGGACAAGGTGCGCATCACCGGCGCCAAGCGCGACGACCTGCAGGCGGCCATGGCGCTGATCCGCAAGGACGTGACCGACGTGCCGCTGTCGTTCGACAACTTCCGCGACTGACGCGTTCTCACCATGCGCCATCTGCGTTCCGCCCTCTCCTTCGCTCTCGCCGCCGGCCTGGCATGCCCGCTGGCGGCGCAGCCATCCGGTCAGTCCATCGCGCTGGCCGGCATGCTGGGGAGCAAGGCCTTGCTGGTGGTCGATGGCGGGGAGCCACGTGCCGTCGGCCCCGGAGAGACGCACCAGGGCGTGAAGGTGCTGTCCGTCACGCGCGACGAAGCCACCGTGGAAGTCCAGGGCATCCGGCGCCTGTTGCGGCTCGGCGAATCCCCCGTGGCGCTGGGTTCCAGCGGCAGCGGCAAGCGTGTCGTCCTCATGGCCGACAACCAAGGCCATTTCGTCAACAACGGCTTCATCAATGGCAAGCCCATGAAATACATGGTGGACACCGGCGCGTCGGTGGTCGCCGTTGGCAAGCCCGATGCGGAGCGCATGGGCATCAAGGTTGACGACAAGATGAAAGTGGTCATGGCCACGGCCAACGGCGTTGCCGAAGGCTGGCGGGTACGCCTCAAATCGGTACGTCTTGGGGACGTTGAACTCCTGGACGTGGAGGGTGTGGTGATGCCCACGGGCATGCCCTTCGTGCTGCTGGGCAACAGCTTTCTGACCCAGTTCCAGATGACACGCAACAACGACCAGATGGTGCTGGAAAAGCGCCATTGAGCGCTTCGGCCCGCCACACCCCCCCATGAACGCCATCGCCCTGCCCAGCAACAGCCCGCCCGAAGGCGAGTACGAGGACCTGCTGAGTCTGTGGTCGGACCTGGAGTCTGGCCTGTCGGTGCTGCTGTCCAAGCCGCTGCAGGTGCAGGACTTCCCGGGCAAGGTGCGCAGCTTCGACCTGTGGCTGCAGGAACTGGTGGCGCACGACATCGATGCGGCGCTGTACCTCATGTTCCAGCTCGCCTCCACCTCGTCGGTGGGCTACAGCGCAGCGCATGCGCTGGTCTGCGGCACCCTGTGCCACATCATGGCGCAGGACCTGCGCCTGGCGCCCAGCGAGCGCGACAGCCTGGTGCGCGCCGCGCTCACCATGAACATCGGCATGACCTCACTGCAGGACGAGCTGGCCGAGCAGCGCGAGCGCCCCAGCAGCGCCCAGCAGGAGGCCATCCGCAGCCACCCCGAGGAAAGCCAGGCCCTGCTGGAGCGCCTGTTCGTGAACGACCAGCTGTGGCTCGACGTCGTGGGCCAGCACCACACCAACATGGCCGACCAGGTTCCCCTGGCCCAGCAGAACCCCGAAGACCGCCTGACACGCATCCTGGGCACCATCGACCGCTACGCGGCCATGATCAGCCCGCGCAAATCGCGTGCGGGGCGCAGCGCCACCGATTCGGTGCGCGCCATCGTGGGCCAGGAAGTGGACCAGCGCGACGAAGTGAGCTACACGCTCGTGCGCTCCATCGGCCTGTGCCCGCCCGGTACCTTCGTGCGGCTGGACAACGGCGAGGTGGCCATCGTGCTGCGCCGCAGCGAAAAAGCCAACTACCCGCTGGTGGCCAGCCTGCTGGACCCGGTGGGCCAGCAGCAGAACCTGCCCAACCTGTACCAGACGGCCAGCGGCAAGCCGCGCATCCAGTCGGCCGTGGCGCGCTCTGCCGTCAAGGTGGAGCTCAACCACCGCACCATGGTGCGCCTGGGCCTGTATGCCGCACAGCGCATCTCGGGCATGCGCTCGCTCATTACGGCGCCCGCATCGCTTGGGGCGCGCTAGATAACGAACAGTCCAGTCAATGGGCCAGGGCTCAGCCCTTGGCGCCCTTGGCCTTGCCCACCTTGCTGCTGCCCAGGCGCGATTCCTTGCCTTCGAGCAGGCGCTGGATGTTCTCCTTGTGGCGCCAGGCCAGCAAAAGGCCCATCACCACGATGGCACCGGCAATGCGGTTGTCGGCATTCCAGACCACGCCATCGGCCAGCAGGTAGTACATCGGCGCGAACAGGGCTGCCGCCAGCGAGGCCAGCGACGAGTAGCGAAAGAAGAAGGCGATGATCACCCAGGTGACGGCCGTGGCCAGACCCAGCCAGCCGCTCACGCCCAGCAGCACGCCGAGCGCCGTGGCCACGCCCTTGCCGCCTTCGAAGCGGAAGAACACCGGCCACAGGTGTCCGAGGAAGGCCGCCAGGCCCACCAGGGCCATGGTGCCCTCCTGCAGACCGTAGGGCTTGCCGAACCAGGCCACCAGCGCCACCGGCAGCCAGCCCTTCACGGCGTCCAGCAGCAGCGTGACGACGGCCGCCACCTTGCTGCCCGAGCGCAGCACGTTGGTGGCGCCCGGGTTCTTGCTGCCATAGGTGCGCGGGTCGCGCATGCCCATGGCGCGCGTCACGATCACGGCAAACGACAGCGAGCCGAGCAGGTAGGCCGCCACGGTGGCGAGGATGGGGTACACGGCGGTCAATTCAGTTCCTTGGATGGGGTGCGTGCCGACAGCGGCGCAGGGCCGCTATTCTGCCAGCGCGCAGTGCACGGTCTGCGCACCGAGCAGTTGCACGCAGACCTCTGGGTCGATCTGCACCAGAAAACCGCGCCGCCCGCCATTGATGGCGATGCGCGGCAGCGCGAGGATGCTGCCCTCGATGTAGACCGGCATCTCGCGCCGCGTGCCGAAGGGCGAGGTGCCGCCCACCAGGTAGCCGCTGTGCCGGTTGGCCACCTCGGGGGCGCAGGGCTCGACCGACTTGGCGCCGATCTGCCGCGCCAGGTTCTTGGTGGAGACCTTGCGGTTGCCGTGCATCAGCACGATCAGGGGCTTGGCATTCTGGTCCTGCATCACCAGGGTCTTGACCACCGTGAAGGGATCGAGCCCCAGCACCTCGGCGCTGTGCAGGGCACCGCCGCGCTCCAGGTACTCGTAGGGGTGCTCGGTGAAGGCCACCTTGTGCGCCTTGAGAAGCTGGGTGGCGGGGGTTTCGGAGACATGTTCTTTCTTGGCCATGGTGCACCGATGGTACCCGCCCGAATCAGCCAGAGCGCCTGCGCCGCCCCACCTTGCGCTTGCCGTACTGTTCGATGGCCGCCACCAGCACGCCCGTGAACTCCTGCACCAGCGGCGGCGGCGCCCGGCCGTCCAGCGCCAGCACCTGCAGGCGGCGCTGCTGCAGCTGCACGTCCTCGAACGGGCGGGCGGCGAGCACGCCCTCCTCCACCCAGCGCGCGGCCGTGAGGTAGCTGGCCAGCGCCACGTCGCGCGGGCCCAGCAGCGGCAGCAGGGCCGACGAGAAGTTGCTCACCACGGCCGGTGTGTAGCGCAGGCCTTGCAGCGTGCACGACAGGTCGAACAGCTGGCGCCCCGTGATGCCGGCCGTGCCCAGCAGCAGCGGGTAGCGCACCACATCGGCCACGCTCACGCTGCGCTGCTGCGCCAGGGGGTGCGCAGCCACGGTGATGGCGAATACGGGCGCAATGGCCGAATGCAGCACCGCCAGGCCCTTTTCGGGCGCCACGCTGTACTTGAGGGCCAGGTCCGCGTCGCCGCGCAGCACCTGGGTCGACACCTCCTCGGGCGTGCCCACGTGCAGTTGCAGCTCCACCTCGGGGTGCATTCCGCGGAACTGCGCCATCACCAGGGGCATGAAGCCCGCTGCAAAGCCCTCCGTACAGGCCAGCCGCACACGCCGAGCCTCCTGCGCAGCCAGGCCCTGCAGCTGCTCCACCAGTTGGGCCGACTCCTGCGCATGCGCGCCCGCATGCGCCAGCAGGCGCTCACCCGCGGCCGTGAGGCGCATGCCGCGCGACTGCCGCTCGAACAGCGCCACGCCCAGCGAATCCTCCAGCTTGCCCAATTGCCGGCTCACGGCCGACGCGGCCACATGCAGGCGCTGCGCGGCCTGGTTGACCGAGCCGGTGCGCGCCACCTCCAGGAAGTAGCGCAGGGGCAGGCTCAGCAGGGACAAGGGCATGGATGCTTTTGTATTGCCTTTGAGGCAATAGACAGTTGCTTATTCTCTACGAATAGCAATGGTAAACCAGCATCGATCTTGCGTGCATCGAGGCTCCAATCAACCCATCGCCACGCCGCGCCCGCCCCTTGCGGTGCAAAGCCCGGCGCCCTACCCTGGAGCCCCCATGACACAACGCCTTCGAGTCCCCCTGCTGATGGCCGCGCTTGCTGCAGCCTGCGGCATGGCCGGTGCGCAAACAGCCGCGGCCGCCAAGGACACCTGGCCCGACCAGAGCGTGCGCCTGGTCGTGCCCTTCCCGCCCGGCGGCGGCACCGACGCGGTGGCCCGCGCCCTCGGCCAGAAGCTCGGTACCCGCCTGGGCACGCCGGTGGTGGTGGACAACAAGCCCGGCGCCTCCACCATCATCGGCACCGAGGCCGTGGTGCGCGCCAAGCCCGACGGCTATACGCTGCTGGTCTCGGGCTCCACCAGCTACTCGGTCAACCCCGCGCTGCGCGCCAAGCTGCCCTACGACCCGCTCAACGACCTGGTGCCCGTGGCCACCGTGGCACGCGCGCCCCTGGTCATGGTGGTCAGCGCCAATGCACCCTACAAGGACCTCAACGCCCTGATCGCGGCTGCCAAGGCCGCGCCCAAGACCATCCACTACGCCACCTTCGGCTCCGGCTCGGGCCCGCACCTGGCAGGCGCGCTGCTCGAACAGGCAGCGGGCATTCAGCTGCAGGATGTGCCCTACCGCGGCAGCAGCCAGTCGCTGATGGCGTTGATCGGCGGCGAGATCCAGCTGGGCATCGACACCGTGGCCGCTGCTGCACCGCAGATCCGCGCGGGCAAGCTGCGCGCCCTGGCCATTGCGGGCAAGGCCCGCTCCAGCATGCTGCCCGGTGTTCCCACCGTGGCCGAACTCAAGCTGCCCGATGCGGCCTTCGACGCCTGGTACGCCATCGCCGCACCGGCGCGCACGCCGCAGACAGTCATCCGCCGCCTGGTGAGCGAGGTCGAGGCCGTCACGCGCGATCCCGCCATCCAGGAACAGATGCGCGCCCAGGGCATGGAGCCCGTGCACCTGGGGCCCGTGGCCACGCGGGCCGTGATCGACGACGAAATCGGGCGCTACCGCGCCCTGGCGCACCGCGCCAAAATCATTGTGGAGTGACGACGACATGACAACGACGATGAACCGGGACCAACTGCTCGCCAGCGTCCACCGCCATTTCGATGCGGGCCAGTTTGAGGCCGACCTGCGCCGCCGCGTCGGCTGGCGCACCGAAAGCGACACCGGCCAGCCCGGCGCCCCGGCACTGCGCCAGTACCTGACCGACGAGATCGTGCCCGGCCTCGAGCCGCTGGGCTTTGCCTGCGAGGTGCTCGACAACCCCGACCCACGCGGCGGCCCGGTGCTGCTGGCGCGCCGTGTGGAATCGGCCGACCTGCCCACGGTGCTGACCTACGGCCATGGCGACGTGGTCAACGGACAGGACGCCAACTGGCGCGAAGGCCTGTCGCCCTGGGAATTGAAGATCGAGGGCGACCGCTGGTACGGCCGCGGCACGGCGGACAACAAGGGCCAGCACACGGTGGTGCTCACGGCCCTGGCGCAGGCCATTGCGGCCCGCCAGGGGCGCCTGGGCTACAACGTGACCCTGCTCATGGAGATGGGCGAGGAAGCCGGCTCGCCAGGCCTGGCCGCCTTCTGCCAGCAGCAGCGCGAGGCGCTCAAGGCCGACCTGTTCGTCGCCAGCGACGGCCCGCGCGTGAACGCGGCGCGGCCCACGCTGTTCCTGGGTTCGCGCGGCGCGATCAACTTCTCGCTCAAGGTGAACAGCCGTCCGCGGGCCTACCACTCGGGCAACTGGGGCGGCGTGCTGTCCAACCCGGCCACGGTGCTGGCCCATGCCGTGGCGAGCATGGTCGACGCGCACGGCCGCATGCTGGTGCCCGGCCTGCTCCCCCCGCCCCTCCCGGAAAAGCTGCGCACGGCCATGAAGGACGTGGTGATCGGCGGCGGCGCCGACGACCCGGCCCTGACCCCGGGCTGGGGCGAACCCGGCCTGACACCGGGAGAGCAACTGGTGGGCTGGAACACGCTGGAGGTGCTGGCCCTGGGCGCAGGTTCGCCCGCACGGCCCGTCAACGCCATTCCTTCCAGTGCCGTGGCGCACTGCCAGTTGCGCTTCGTGGTCGGCACGGACTGGCGCAAGCTCCAGGACATCGTGCGCGCCCACCTGGATGCCCACGGCTTTGCCGAGGTGGAGATCGACCTCGGCATGCAGTGCGGCGCCACGCGCCTGGACCTGCACAACCCCTGGGTGGACTGGGCGCTGGCCTCCATGCAGCACAGCGCGGGCCAACCCGCCACCTTGCTGCCCAACCTGGCCGGCTCGCTGCCCAACGACATCTTTGCCGACGACTTGGGCTTGCCCACGCTGTGGGTGCCCCACTCGTACCCCGCCTGTGCACAGCACGCGCCCAACGAGCACCTGCTGGCCAGCGTGGCCCGCGAAGGCCTGGCCGTGATGGCCGGGCTGTTCTGGGATCTGGGCGAGTCTGCGGGTGTGCCGTGGAAGGAAGGCGCGCTGCCCGCCGAGGCCAGCGCCGCCTGAAGACGTGGCGGCCGGCCGGGCCGTCACCCGTTCGTCACAGCGCCGGGTCGCGCAGTTCCTGGCGGATCGCGTCAATGGCCTTGAGCACCTCGGGCGAGAGCGTGGTGCCCCAGGCGTTCAGGTCTTCCTCGAGCTGCGCCACCGAGGTCACGCCGATGATGGTGCTGGCCACCTGCCACTTGGTGTAGCAGAACGCCAGCGCCAGTTGCGTCGGCGTGAGGCCGTTGGCGCGCGCCAGCGCGTTGTAGCGGCGCGCGGCTTCGAGCGATTCGGGGCGGCCCCAGCGCTGCTTGCGCACCGATTCGTAGGACGAGATGCGTGCACCCTTGGGGGCATCGGGGCCGGTGGTGCCGCTCACGTCGTACTTGCCAGTCAGCAGGCCGAAGGCCAGCGGCGAGTAGGCCAGCAGCGAGACGTTCAGGCGGTGGCAGGTCTCGTCCAGCCCGTTTTCCCAGGTGCGGTTGACCAGGCAGTACGGGTTCTGCACCGTGGCCACGCGCGGCAGGCCATGCTGCTCGGCCAGGCGCACGAATTCGTGCACGCCATAGGGCGTTTCGTTCGAGAGGCCGATGGTGCGCACCTTGCCGGCCTTGACCAGGCCGGCCAGCGCATCGAGCTGCTCATGGATGGGGGTCTGCGAGGTTTCCTTGGCCGGGTCGTAGTACATGGTGCCGAAGGCCGGCACATGGCGCTCGGGCCAGTGGATCTGGTAGAGGTCGATCACGTCGGTCTGCAGGCGGCGCAGGCTGCCCTCGCACGAGGCGACGATGTCGGCAGGCGCCATGCCCTTGCCTTCGCGCACCCAGGGCATGCCGCGCGAGGGCCCGGCCACCTTGGTAGCCACCACCAGCTTCTCGCGCGCACCGGGGTTCTTGGCGAACCAGTTGCCGATGATGGTCTCGGTGGCGCCGAAGGTCTCGGCCTTGGCGGGCACCGAGTACATCTCGGCCGTGTCGATGAAATTCACGCCCCCTGCCAGCGAGCGGGCAAGGATGTCGTGGGAATCGGATTCGTTGACCTGTTCACCAAAGGTCATGGTGCCCAGGCAAATGGGGGTGACGTGCAGATCGCTCTGGCCGAGCTGGATGGTTTTCATGCGGACTCCGTTGGCAAGCCGCGCAGTTTACGGGTTGCCAGCAAACTCTGCTGGCATGAGCTTCTGCCGCCACCGAATAAGGACGACGCCCTATCCAGAGAGCCCCCACACCGTGCGCAGCAGCTGCAGCGTGGCCACGGTGGCCGGGTCGTGCTCGGCCGCACGCGGGTAGATGAAGCTCAGCAGCGCCCCGACCCGGGCATGCGGCCAGATCACCACCTCGCCGCGTTCGCTGGCGGGCAGCGCCACGTCCTCGCGCAGCAGCGACAGGCCCACCCCGGCGCGCACCAGGCTTTGCGGCAGCGAGACCTCGTCGGACTCGATCACCTGGTGCGGCGTGAGCCCCTGGCGCGCGAACATGTCGCGCATCAGCGTCTGCACGTGGTGCAGCGGCGGCGCACCGATCCAGGGCATCGCCGCGATGTCGCGCCAGCCCGCATGCAGTACCTGCGCCGCCTGGCTGGCCGGCCCGGCAATGCGGTAGTGGATGGTCTGCAGCGCCAGGCCCATCACCTCGCGCGGGATATTGGGGCCGATATAGAACGCCCCCTGCAGCAGCCCGGCCGCAACCTGCTCGCGCAGTTCCTCGGCCGCGCCATTGCGCGTGCGGATCTCCAGGAGCGGCAGGCTGCGCACCAGCGCACCGAGCAGCGAGCCCAGGCGCAGGGTGTCCGGATCGGCCACGGTGCCCAGGGTCAGCGAACCCGTGACTTCGCCCTGCAGGTCGCGCGCCTTGCCCAGCAGGTGGCCGGCCGCCGTCAGCACGTTCTCGGCCTCGGGCAGCAGGGCCTCGCCGGCCCGGGTCAGGCTGATGCGGCCCGGCCGCCGGTCGAACAGGGCCACGCCCAGCTCTTCCTCCAGCGCCTTGATCTGGGCGGTGATGGCCGGCTGGGTCAGGTGCAGGGCCTCGGCCGTGCGCGTCACATGGCCGAGCTTGGCCGCCGTGACGAAGGCACGCAGTTGGTAGATCTCCATGCCGCTCAGGCCACGGAGTGAAGGCAAAAGAAAGGTTCAGGCATCGGGCTGCATTGTGGCGTGGTCAGAAGGTGCGAATGAATCCGGCGTGTCCGAGCAGGCAGTCAAAACGCGCGCGATCCAGGCGCAAAGCGCAGCCATAGCGGGGGCTATGGCGAGCATTTGCAACGACGAGCGCGCGTGTTTTGGCGGCATGAGCGGGCATGGCGGGTTCGTTCACACCTTCTCATTGGTCAAGAAAGCGCACCTGCGTGGGCTCGATGCCCAGGCGCACCTCGGCGCCCGGCGCGAACATGGCCAGGCCCGCATAGTGCGGCTGGTCGGTGACCATGGCCACCTCGCCCACGCGCACCCGGTAGCGCGAGAACTCGCCCAGGAACTCGGCACTCTCCACCAGGCCGTTGAGCCACAGGCGCGAGGCATCGACCTGCTCGTCGCGCACGCGGATGCTCACCTGGTGCGGCCGGAAGGCCAGGGCTGCCGCCCCCACGGCGGGCGGGTCGGCCGGCCGGGGCAGCGTGAGATTGCCCAGGCCCTCGACGCGGAACACCAGTGTCTCGCCGCCGACCGACAGCACCTGCCCCTCGAGCAGGTTGGCCGTGCCCACGAAGCCCGCCACGAAACGGTTGATGGGAAAGTCGTACAGCCCCGTGGCGGCCCCCACCTGCTGCAGGATGCCCTTGTCCAGCACGGCCATGCGGTCGGCGGTGGTCATGGCCTCTTCCTGGTCGTGCGTGACGAAGATGGTGGTCAGACCCAGCTTGCGCTGCAGGTTCTTGAGCTCCTCGCGCATCTGCACGCGCAGCTGCTTGTCCAGGTTGGACAGGGGCTCGTCGAGCAGCAGCAGCTTGGGCTCGATCACCACCGTGCGCGCCAGCGCCACGCGCTGCTGCTGCCCGCCCGAGAGCTGACCGGGCCGGCGCTGCGCGTAGTCGGCCAGGCCCACCAGCTCCAGCACCGCGCCCACCTTGCGGCGGATGGCATCCTTGGTCTCGCGCCGCTCCACCAGGCCGAAGGCCACGTTGTCCCACACCGTCATGTGGGGCCACAGCGCGTAGTTCTGGAACACCATGCCGACGTTGCGCGCATGCGGCGGCGTGCCGGTGATGTCCTGCCCGTCCACCAGCAGCTCGCCGCGCTGGTGCTGGTTGAAGCCGGCGATCAGCCGCAGCAGGGTGGACTTGCCCGAGCCCGAGGGGCCCAGCAGCGCAAAGAACTCGCCGGGCTCGATGCGCAGGTTCACGTCGCGCAGCACCTCGGTGCTGCCATAGCTCAGGCTGATGTGCCGGGCTTCGAGAGAGACTTTGTTCAGATGCATGGAATGTTCACCCCTGTTTGGCCTGCACCGTGGTGCGCGAGCGCTCCACGAAGCGGTGCGAGAAATACGTGCCCAGGCCCACCACCACCACGGCCAGCACGCCCAGGGCCGCGCCCGGGCCGCGGCCCGAAATGCTCTGCATGTACAGGTAGATGCCGTAACTTATGGGCGCCTGGCTCTGCGCCGAGGCGAGCAGGATGGTGGCCGACAGCTCCACCGCGGCCGTGATGAAGCTGGTGACGAAGCCCGCGAGGATGCCGCCCATCATCAGCGGCACCATGATGCGGCGGATGGTGGACAGGCGCGATGCCCCCAGGCTCTGCGCCGCCTCTTCCAGCGACACATGCACCTGCTGCAGCGCCGCCATGCACGAGCGCAGCGCATACGGCAGGCGCCGCACCGCATAGGCCAGCATGATCAGCACCCAGGTGGTGACCACCGGCGTGTCGGTGAACGGCAGGTTCACGCCCTTGAACATGCGCAGGTAGCCAATCGCCAGCACCAGCCCCGGAATGGCCAGCGCGGCCGATGCCAGGTAATCGAGCCAGCGGCGCGCCGGCAGCTGCGTGCGCAAAATCAGGTAGGCGATGGCCGTGCCGATCACCACGTCCAGCCCGGCCGCGATGAAGCAGTAGAGCAGCGTGTTGCCGATCATCTGCTTGGAATCGGTGAACACCGTGGCGTAATGCTCCAGCGTGTAGGCATCGGGCAGCACCGAGAAGCTCCACACCTTGGAGAACGACATCAGCAGGATGCCGATGTGCGGTGCCAGCGTGACCAGCAGGATGAGCCCTATCCAGCCATAGGCCAGCACCGACTCCCAGGCCGACAGGCGTCGGCGCTGCAGCGAGCTGCCGCCCTTTTGCAGGGTGGCGTAGTCCTTGCCCTTCATCACGCGCGCCGCCATCCACAGCGCCAGGATCGAGAAGGCGATCATGATCACGCTGATCACATAGCCGAGCGGGTCGTCGATGCCCACCGAGGTGATGCGCAGGTAGGCCTGGGGCGCGAGCATGTTGGTCACGCCCATCACCAGAGGCGTGCCCAGGTCGTCGAACACCTTCACGAAGACCAGCGCAGCACCGGCCAGGTAGCCCGGCATGGCCAGCGGGAAGATCACGCGGCGGAACAACCGCCAGCCGCGCGCCCCCAGGTTCAGGGCCGACTCCTCCATGGCCCCGTCGATGTTGCGCATGGACGCCACCAGGTTCAGCAGGATGAACGGAAAGTAGTGGATGCTCTCGACGAAGGTCACGCCCACCAGACCGTCCATGATGGGCACGGTGAAGCCCAGGTATTCATTGAGCAGCAGGTTCACCGAGCCATTGCGCCCGAAGATCAGCTGCAGCGCCACCGCGCCGACAAAGGGCGGCATGATCAGCGGCAGCACGCCCAGGGTCTGGATCAGCAGCGCCCCGCGGAACTCGAAACGCACCGTGAGGTAGGCCAGCGGCACGGCGATCAGGCTCGCAAAGAACACGCTGGCCAGCGACACCACGAGGCTGTTGAAGAACGACTCGCGGAACACCGACTGCGCAAAGAAATTGGCGAAGTGCCCGATGGTGAGCGCGCCCGTCTCGTTGATGAAGGCGGTGTAGACCACGAGCCCCACGGGGATCAGCAGGAACAGCGCGAGAAAGGCCAGGATCAGCCCGAAGGCGAGCCAGGGCCCCACGCCCGTGAGGGCGTGCAGCAAACGGCGCGGGCGGGCCGCACCGGGCCCGGCGGCACCGGGTTCGGAATAGACAGCAGACATGGCGGGGGCTTCCCGGCGCCCGCGAGGGGCGCCCTTGGATGAGAGGGATGCGATGCGGCTACTTGGCCAGGCCTTGGGCCTGCTGTGCCAGGCCGCGCGCGCGCTCATAGTTCTCGCGCGCCTTGGTGGCCCACAATTGCTCCAGGCCTGTGAGCTGCTTGGAGACCTCGACGTCGCGCCGGTTCTTGCGGAACAGCGCGAGGAACTCCTCGTTCTTCACGTTGGACTCGCCCACCAGCGAGGTGTAGGCCAGGCTGCGCGCCTGGGCCAGCAGCTCGGACCCCTTGGGGTTGGGCTTGGCCTTCAGGGCCTTGTCGGCGTCGTGGATGGCGCGCGTGGCGGACTGCAGCTCCTTGAGGCGAAAGGTCACCATCTGATCGAACAGGCTGGTCACCACCTGGTAGCGGTTCTCGGACAGATCGGCGTCGAACTGCACCTTGGCGCGCTTGGCCACGTCCTGCGGCACGGGGTAGCCCGCGGGCGCCTTGAGGCTGCTGTAGGGCAGGATGGGCAGGCGGCTGATCTTGGGGTCGAACAGCAGCTGCTGCCCTTCGGTGGACATGCTGAAGGCCATGAACTTCCTGGCCTCATCGGTGTTCTTGCCGCCCGCGATCAGCGCGATGTTGGCCGGCACCACCGCCGTCATGGCCGGGTAGGCGAAGTCCACCGGAAAGCCCGAGTACTTGCCCGCCAGGCCGAAGAAGTCGATCACGATGCCGATGCCGTACTGGCCGTTGTTCACGCCATCGGGCACGGCAAAGCTGCGGTCGGTCACGGCGGCGGCATTGCCCATCATGGCCAGCAGCTGCGACCATCCCTTGTCCCAGCCCTCGCCCTGCAAAATGGTCTCCACCGTGAGCTGCGTGGTGCCCGAGCGCGAGGGCGAGGAGATCGCCACGTGGCCGAAGTACTCGGGCCGCGTGAGGTCGGCCCACTCCCTGGGCGCGGGCAGCTTGTTGGCCTGCAGGTAGCGCGTGTTCCACATGATGCCGTAGCCCGCCAGCGCCTGTCCGTAGTACAGGCCCTGCGGGTCGTTGAGCGGGTAGTTGCCGATCTTGGCCGGCGCAGCGGGGTTCTTCGTGTCGGGTGCGGCCTGCAGCAGCTTGTTGCGCGCCAGCACCTCGAAGGCATCGGGGGCCGAGGCCCACATGATGTCGGGGCGCTGGCCCTCGGGCAGCTCACGCACGTAGGCGATCGCCGCCGTGGTGTTCTTGTTCAGGATCTCGATCTTGATCCCCGGGTTCCTGGCCTCGAAGGCCTTCTGGTAGGCCGTGGTCAGTTCCTTGGGGAAGGACGTGAGCACCGTCACGGTGCCCGCCTGGGCGCCTTGCACGAACAGACCGGCGGCCAGGGCTCCGGCACAAAGAATGCGCTGCATGCTTGTCTCCTCGATGTTCTAGTGGCCCCAATGTAGGGCGCGCCGACGGCCTGTGCCAATCATTGTTTCTGATGCGGCACATCAGTCACAAGACCTGTCGGGTTATCACCTAGGAGAGCGGGTGACTTCAGCGCTCCATCAAGCCATTGGACGGCAGGGTCTCATCGAGCAGCTTGCGGCCGGTCTCCACACCGGCCACCGGCAGGCCCTTGGGGTCGAGCAAGCCCACCTGCACCAGCACGCTGGCCTGGTCCCAGTAGATGTGCTCGTGGTAGAGCTTGTCGCCGCGGAACTTGACCACCGCCAAGAGCGGTATCTCCACGCGCCGGCCGGTGGGCGCCACGCCGGGCAGCATCCAGGGGATCTCCGTGGTGTGGGTGAAGCAAAACAGCATCTCGTCGACCACCTGCGTGGCGCCCACCGTGCGCGAGATCGGCGTCAGGCTGGTGTCGGGCGGGTTGCTGTTGACGAAGTGGCGCGTGTAGAAATCGTGCAGATGCCGGTAGCCCACGCCGCCCGTCATGGTGGGGATGTGGTTCACGTAGGGCTCGGCCACCATGGTGGACATGGTTGCGTCCACGTCGCGCGTGGCGAACTCGTATTCGCAGTGCTTGTCCCACAGGGCCGACAGGTCGTAGTGCGGGCCCATGGCGCGGCGCAGCGCGGCCACGCTGCGCTGGTGCGCCATCAGCGCCGAGGGCTTGTGGAAGTGGTCGCCGCCCACGCGCGCAAACGCATGGTCGGTGCCGGGGTAGACGTACAGCTCCACGTTCTCGCGGCCCGAAAGGGCCTGCACGATGGCCTCGCGCGCCGGCGGCGGGCAAAAGCCGTCAAGCTCGGCAATGTGCAGCACCAGGCGGCACTGGATGTCCGCAGCCTCGGCCAGCGCGGCCTCGATGCCCACGCCGTAGTAGCCCACGGCCACGTCGGCATCGGTGCGGCAGGCCGCCAGGTAGGCCAGCTGGCCACCCAGGCAAAAACCCAGCACGCCGACCTTGCCGCCCTGCGAGCGAACCTCGGGGCGCGCACGCAGCGCCGAGATGGCCGCCTGCAGGTCCTGCACACCCTTCGCCTCGTCAAAGCCTTGGTAGAACCCGAAGGCGCGCGGCATGTCGCTGGCAGCATCGAGCTCCACCGCCGGCTTCTGGCGCCAGAACAGGTCGGGCACCAGCACCACATAGCCCTCTTCGGCGTAGTAGTCGGCCACGTCGCGCATGGTGGCGTTGACACCGAAGATCTCCTGCGCGAGCACCAGCCCCGGGCCACTGCCACTGGCGGGGGTGGCAAGGTAGGCGCGAAAGCGGCCGCTGCCGTCTGCGGCGTCGAGCGTGGTCCATTGTCCAGGCATGGTGGGGGTCCTTGTGGGTGGTGGTAATTTCTGGGAAGACTCAGGAGGCGGCGGCACCGGAGGTGGCCTGGGGCGCGGCAGCCGTGGCGGGGGCACCCGCATGCCGCGCCAGCAACTGCCGGGTGACCACCGCATAGTCCGACGGGTTCACGGGCTCCAGCCACTGCCTGAAGCGGGTGAAGGCGCCCAGCGGCAGTTCCATGTCCTGCAGCAGCTCGTCGATGTTGTGCACCGAGAACGGGATGATGTTGGTGCCCTTGGAATGCTTGCCGTCGGTGCGCTCCTCCATCCAGGCCAGGCGCCGGTCGATCTGCGCGTTCATCTGGTCCTGCGGGGGCAGCTGCAGCCCGCCGCGCAGGTGGTTGGCCAGCCACAGCGCACCGATCTCGCAGTTGAGCTGGCTGAAGAACGAGGAGTTGTAGCCGTTGAAGGCCAGGCGCGGCATGCCCACCGGCAGGATGGAACGGTACAGCCGGAAGTTTCCGCGCGCATCGGTCACGCGCTGCAGCACGCTGCTGTCGAAGAACGGCACCTGCTGCTGCCAGCCGGTGCCGCAGACCACCAGGTCGGCTGGCACCGTCTCGCCATTGCTCAGCACCGCCTGGCCGGGCTGCAGCGCGCGGATGCTCACGCCCTTGCGCACGCCCAAGGTGCCGGCTGCCACCTTCTCGTAAAAGCCATCGGTCACCAGGCTCACGGTGCTGCGGGCAATGGTTTCGAGCGGCGTGCCCGGGTGCAGGCCGATCTCGCGCAATTTCAGCTGGCGCGTGACCACCGACTCCACGCTGCCCAGCATGGAGTTGCGCACCGGCAGGCCCGCGCCATGCAGGAATTTCTCGAAGCCCTTGGGCTCGATGTACTTGAACAGCGCCTCGCCCATGCGCGTGAGCAGCAGGAACTTGAAGTTCAGCACGTTCATGAACTTCTTCGGGATTTTCCAGATCAGCTGGCGCGCCAGCACTGTGGTGCTGGCACTGTCGGCCGCAATCGCATTGGCCACGTCGCACGAGGACTTGCCGTAGCCCACCACCAGCACATGCTTGCCGCGCGCCTCATCGGCGTCGTTGAACTGGCTGGTATGGCACACGCGCCCGCCCGCCGCCTCAAAGGCATCGGCACCCGGGTACTGCGGCACGGCGGGCTCGCTGAAGATGCCGTTGCACACCACCAGGTAGTCGAAGCGGTGCACCTCGGCCGGCAGGGCGCCGCCCTGCCCGGCCAAGGCCCGGCGCGCCTTCACGGTCCAGACGCCGGCCTCTTCGTCGAGCACCGCGCTTTCCACCGTGGTGGACATGCGCAGGTGGGGAATCAACCCGAAGTGCTCGGCATACGCGTGCAGGTAGGCCTGCACCTGCTGGCCCGAAGGCCACTCGGGGTAGTCGGCTGGCATCGGAAAGTCCGACAGCGCATAGGTGGTGCGCGGGTTCTGCGTGGTCAGGCCCGGGTAGCGGCGCGAGGCGGCCCAGACGCCGCCCACGTCGGGCTCCTTCTCGAACACCGTCACCTCGAAGCCGAAGGCGCGCAGCACCTTGGCCGTGGAAAGGCCGGCAAAGCCGGCACCGATGATGCCTACGGATCGGATGGTCATGGCCATTGCTCCTTCACGACATGAGTTGGGGAATGGCGGGCGTATAGGACTCAGGGCCCATGGCCGAGTAACCGCCGTCGCACGCATAGTCGGCACCGGTCACGAAGCTGGCCAGGTCCGAGCACAGGAACAGCACCACATTGGCCACCTCGGCCGGGTCGCCCACGCGGCGCAGTAGGTGGAACGGGGCGGCCACGCGGTCGGTCTTGGCGCGGTCACCACCGGTGAGCTGGTCCATGATGGCCGACCAGGTCCAGCCGGGCGAGACACTGTTCACGCGCACGCCCTCGCCCGCCAGGTCCATGGCCATGCTGCGCGTGAGCTGCACCATGGCCGCCTTGCCTACGGGGTAGAGCCAGCGCCCCGTCTGCGCCACGCCCGAGGAGATGCTGGTGAAGTTGACCACCGCCCCGCCGCCCGCGCGCTGGAAGTGCGGGCGCACGGCCTTGAGCACCATCACCGCGCTGACCAGGTTGACGTTGAGCGAGGCCAGCCAGTCCTCGCGCGGCGAGGCAATGCCGTCGTCCAGGTACGAGCAGGCCAGGTTCACCAGGTAGTGCACCCCACCATGGCGCTCGGCGGCCAGGGCCACGCAGGCGGCCACCTGGGCGTCATCGGTGATGTCCGTGCGGCTGAACAGCACCCCATCCCCCAGCGCGTCCGCCAGCGCCTGCCCGGCCTCGGCGTTGATGTCGGCCACCACCACCCGTACCCCAGCCTGGTGCAATGCACGCACCACCCCGGCGCCGATGAGCGTGGCGCCCCCGGTCACGATCGCGCTCTTGCCGCGCATGCCTTCGAATCCCTGGACCATGCTGACTCCTGTGCTGACTGAAACATGTTGCGGTGCAGCAGCGGTAACACACCGTCACACCCGCCCCGGTGCACCCGGGTGCTAACGCTCTTGCAAAGCATCCGGGGCATGCACAAGAATAGGAAAGCAGCCCGCGCATCGGCATCCCGAAAGCGCAGGGCGTATCCCGCAAACGCATGTTTTCGCGCCCCTGCCGTGGCGTGCTTCGTGCTTGCTCCAGAAGAAACGACGCCCCACCGGCCGAAACACATGCCCACCGCCCAGCAGTGCAGCAGCAGCACCGCGCACCCGCTACCGCTGGCGCACTACCGCCTGTTCGACAGCCACGACCTGGACGAGGCGCGCGAGTTCGTGGGCCGGGTGTTCTGCCCGCACGAGCTGGCCACGCTGCACCCGGGCGCGCAGCTCGATGCCTGCCACCACAGCGTGCCCCTGCACCGGGACGCCAGCCTGAACTATGTGCAGTACGGCCCGGCCGTGCGCATCGAGCCCGGCCACCTCGCGGGCTTCTACCTGCTGCAGATACCGCTGCGCGGTGGTGCCAGCGTGCGCTGCGGCGGCCAGGCGCTGGAGTCGCACGCGCTCATGGCCTCGCTGCCCTCGCCCACCGAGCCGCTGTCCATGCGCTGGCACGAGGACAGCCCGCAGTTCATCGTCAAGATCGACCGCGAAGCCCTGCAGGCGCGCCTGTCGGCCCTGCTGCAGGCGCCGGTGCAGAAGCCGCTGGTATTCGAGTTGGGGGTGGACCTGGCCAACCCCACGCTCATGGGCATGGCCAGCTTCATTGCCTACCTGCGCTCGGCGGTCGAGACCAAGGCCTTCCTGCTGGGCCACCCGGTGCTGGCCGAGCAGGCCGAGAACCACCTGCTCACCAGCCTGCTGCTGTCAACGCAGCACAACTACTCCACAGCGCTGGCAGCGGGCACGGCCCTGCCGGGCAGCGCACCCGTGGTGCTGCCACGCGTGGTCAAGCGGGCGCAGGAGTTCATGCACAGCCAGCTGGAGCTGCCCATCACCCTGGCCGATGTGTGCGCGCACGTGGGCGTCAGCGCCCGGTCGCTGCAACAGACGTTTGCCCAGTGCACGGGCAGGAGCCCCATGGCCTTCCTGCGCGAGCTGCGGCTCGATGCGGTGCGTGCGGCATTGCAGCAGCCCGCCCGGTCCGAGCGCGCCCCGCAGGTCTCGGACATTGCGGCGCGCTACGGCTTCTTCCACCTGGGGCACTTTGCCGAGGGCTACCGCAAGCGCTTTGGCGAGACACCCTCGGACACCCGCCTGCGGCAGGGCAAAACCCACTGAGTCCGGCTCACCCCGGCTGCGCCACGAAGGCGTCCGCAAAGAAGGCCGTGGGCCGCATGCCTGCCAGGGTGGCGAAGTCGCGCCGGGCCGCATCCACCATGGCCGGGGCACCACAGGCATACACCTCGTGCTGCGAAAGGTCCGCATGGTCCTGCAGCACGGCCTGGTGCACCCAGCCGGTGCGGCCAGCCCACGCGTCGGCCTCGGGCGCATCGGACAGCACAGGCACGTAGGTCAGCCGGCCTTGCAGGGCGTGCGCCCATTCCAGGCACAGGCTGTGCAGGTACAGGTCCTGCCGTGCGCGGCCGCCCCAGTACAGGTGCACGCGGCGCCCGCTGCCGGTGGCCAGCAGTTGCTCCACCAAGGCCTTCACGGGTGCAAATCCGGTGCCGCTGGCCAGCAGGATGGCCGGCGCCTGCGAGGCGTCGTCGTGCATGCCGAAGGTACCGAACGGCCCCTCGATGCGCAGCACATCGCGCGCCTTGAGCTTGCCGAACACCTGGTCGGTGAACAGCCCGCCCGGCAGGTGGCGGATGTGCAGCTCCAGCAGGTCCTGCCCCTCGCGGGCCGTCGTGGCCAGCGAATAGCTGCGCCGGCGGTTGCCGGGCAGCAGCACGTCCACATACTGGCCTGCCGCGTAATGCAGGCGCTGCTGGCCCGGCGGGGGCTGCAGCTGCACGCGCATCACGTCGGGCGCCAGGCGCTCCATGGCCACCACGCGCACCGGCAATTTGCGCACGGCGATGCCGGGGATGTGCGGGATCTCGGCACATTCGATGCGCAGGTCGCTCGCCGCCTGCGTGCAGCACAGCAGGTGCACGCCCTGCCCCGCCTCTTCCGGTGAAAGCGCTGCAGGCTGGGCGCCTGGCAGGCAGGCGGCCTCACCATCGACCACGCGGGCACGGCAGGCGCCGCAAGTGCCGGTCTTGCACTGGTGGGGCAGCAGGATGCCCTGGCGCAGGGCGGCGTCGAGCACGCTTTCACCCGCTGGGGAAGAGAAGGTCTTGCCGGACGGCAACAGGGTGATGGCGTGCACAGGCGCTTCGGCCACGGCTGCGCCGGCCTCTTCGATCATCTGCATGGGAAACCCTGATAGGCTTAAACGGTAAGGTAGCGCGACCACAGGCTGCGGTCGGCGTTGAGCGCGGCGGAATCGCCCTGCCAGACCACGCGCCCGCGCTCCAGGATCACATGGCGGTCGGCCAGGCCCACCAGGCGGTGCACGTACTTGTCCACCACCAGGATGGTCTGGCCCGCGGCCTTGAGCGTGGCCAGGCAGCGCCAGATCTCCTCGCGAATGACAGGGGCCAAGCCTTCGGTGGCCTCGTCCAAAATGAGCAGGCGCGGGTTGGTCGACAGCGCCCGGCCGATGGCCAGCATCTGCTGTTCGCCACCCGAGAGCTGGTTGCCGAGGTTGTTCTGCCGCTCCTTCAGGCGCGGGAACACGCCGTAGATGCGCCCGATGTCCCAGGCGTCGCGCAGGCCGTTGCGGTGGTCGGCAAAGGCCTGCAGGTGCTCGCGCACCGTGAGGTTGGGGAACACATGGCGCCCCTCGGGCACGATGGCCAGGCCCAGGCGGGCGATCGCATCGCTCTTGAGGCGGTCGGTCGCCTGGCCGGCAAAGCGGATATCGCCCGCCGTGGGGCGCAGCGCCCCCACCAGGGTCTTGATGGTGGTGCTCTTGCCCATGCCGTTGCGGCCAAGCAGGGACACCACCTCGCCGGCCCCGATCTGCAGATCGATGCCGAACAGCACCTGGCTCACGCCGTAGCCGGCCTCCAGGCCCTGGCAGCTCAGCAAGGGTTCGGGCGCGCTCATGGGGTGGTCTCCAGGGTTTCGGTGCCCAGGTACACAGCCTGCACCTCGGCGTTGTTGCGAATCTCGTCGGGCGTGCCGGCCGTGAGCACGCGGCCATAGACCAGCACCGAGATGCGGTCGGCCAGGCGGAACACGGCCTCCATGTCGTGCTCGATCAGCAGCACGGCCATGTCCTGGCGCAGGGTCTCGATGAGCTGCACCATCTGCTGCGACTCGTCGGGCCCCATGCCGGCCATGGGCTCGTCGAGCAGCAGCAGCTTGGGTCCGGAGGCCAGCGCCAGCGCCACATCCAGCGTGCGCTGCGCGCCGTGCGGCAGAGCGCCGGCGATCTCATCGAGCTGGCCCTGCAAGCCCACGCGCTCGGCCAGCCGGTCGGCGGCTTCGTACAGGCCACGCGCCTGCGAGCGCGGCTGCAGGAAGCGAAAGCTCGAGCCGCTGTGCGCCTGCACGGCCAGCAGCAGGTTGTCGCGCACGCTTTGCCTGGGGAAAATGCGCGTGACCTGGAAGCAGCGCGACAGGCCCTTGGCCACCCGGCGGTGCATGGGCAGCGCGGTGATGTCGGCGCCGTCCAGCAGCACCCGCCCCTCGTCGGGCGCCAACAGGCCCGAGATCTGGTTGACCAGCGTGGTCTTGCCCGCGCCGTTGGGGCCGATGAGGGCGTGCACCTCGCCATGCCCCACCGACAGGCTCACATGGTCGGTGGCCAGCAGGCCGCCGAAGCGCTTGACCAGGCCCTGCACTTGGAAAAGGCTCATGGCTTGCTCCTTGCGCGCAGGTCCGCCAGCGCCGCCAGGCCCTTGGGCGCATACAGCGCGGTGGCGATCAGCAGCACGCCCAGCGGCATGTGCCAGTAGTCGGTGTGCAGCTTGAGCGCTTCTTCGAGTGCCAGCCACACAGCCGCGCCCACCGGCCCGCCCCAGCGCCGGCCCAGGCCGCCGATGACGACCATCACGATCAGCGTGGCAGACTGCGTCCAGTGCATCATCGATGGGCTCACGAAGCTGTTGCCCGTGGCCAGCAGCGCGCCCGCCAGGCCCGCGGCGGCGCCGGCCAGCGTGAAGGCCGCCAGCTGCAGCAGGTACACCGGGTAGCCCAGGGCACGCATGCGCGTCTCGTTGTCGCGGATACCCGCCAGCGCCGCACCGAAGCGCGAGGCCGTGGCCCGGTCCAGCCACCACAGCACCAGCGCCACCAGGGCCAGCACCACCCAGTACAGCGTGGGCTCGTGCATCACATCAAGGCCCATGCCCAGCGCCGGCCGCAGGGGCAGCGTGTAGCCGTCGTCGCCGCCATAGCTGCGCAGCGAGACGAAGACGAAGTACAGCATCTGCGCGAAGGCCAGGGTGATCATGATGAAGTACACCCCCTTGGTTCGCAGCGAGATGGCGCCCACCAGTGCGGCCACCAGCGCGGCCGCAGCCATGGCAGCGCCCCAGACGACCCAGGCCGAGGTGGCGCCCGCATCGCTGAGTACCACCACCGCATAGGCGCCCACGCCCACGAAGCCCGCATGCCCCAGCGCCACCATGCCGCCAAAGCCCATGATGAAGTTCAGGCTGGCCGCGGCCAGGGCCACCACCAGCACCCGGCGCATGAAGCCGATGTAGAAATCCAGGCCCAGGGCCGGCGCGACCAAGGGAAAGGCGGCCAACGCGGCCAGCAGCACCAACGGCACGATGGCACCACGCCAGCGCGGCGCAGCCATCGGCGGCGAGGGTAGCGAGGGGGATGAGGTCAAGGAGGCAGACATGGCACTCATGCTTTGGCAGAAAACAGCCCCGCGGGGCGAAAGCTCAGTACGGCGGCCATCAGGGCGTACATGGCAACCTCGGCGAACAGCGGGCCCAGGTCGGCCGCCACGGAGGGCGGCAGCGTGGCGCGCAGCAAGAGCGGCAGGAAGGCCCGGCCGATGGTGTCCACCAGCCCCACCAGCAGCGCAGCCACGAAGGCCCCGCGCACCGAGCCGATGCCGCCGATGACGATGACCACCAGCGCCGGGATCAGGATGGCTTCGCCCATGCCCACCTGCACGGCCATCAGCGGCCCCATGAGGGCGCCGGCCAGGGCCGCCAGAGCAGCCCCCAGCACGAAGATGCCGCAGAACACGCGCTTGACGCGCACGCCCATGAGCTCGGCCATCCACCGGTCCGACGCGCCGGCCCGCACCAGCATGCCCACGCGACTGTGGTTGACCAGCAGGTACAGCAGGCCCGCTACCAGCACCCCGGCCACCAGCACCACCAGCCGGTACGAGGGGTACGGCAGGCCGGCGAACAGCTCCACCGGGCCCGAGAGCAGGGCCGGTGTGGGCGCCATCACGGGCGACGGGCCCCAGGCCATCTTCACCGCGTCATCGGCTACCAGGATCACGCCGAAGGTAGCGAGCACCTGGGCCAGGTGGTCGCGCCCGTAGAGGCGGCGCATCAGCGTCACCTCCAGCAGCACGGCCACGAACACGGTGGCGGCGATGGCCACCAGCACTGCTCCTGCGAACGAACCGCTGTGCACATGCACCGTGGCCGCCACGTAGGCGCCCACCATGAACAGCGAGCCGTGCGAGAGGTTCATCACGTCCATGATCCCGAAGACCAGCGTGAGGCCGGCCGCGATCAGGAAGAGCATGAGCCCGTAGCCCGCTCCGTTGAGCAATTGCTCGATGACGAGGATCCAGTTCATGGTGTGCTTGGAATGCGCGAAAGCGGTGGGGACAAGGTCACTTCAACGGGCACTGGGCAGAGAAGGCATCTCCGTAGTTCTCAAGCACCGTCTTGATGGTCTTGTTGGTCACGCGGCCCTCGGCGTTCTTGCCGATGGTGCGCAGGTAGAAGTTCTGCACCGGGTAGTGGTTGTTGGCATAGCGGAAGCTGCCGCGCACCGAGGGGAACTGCGCCTTGGCCAGCGCCTTGGCCAGGGCCTCGCGGTCGGCCACCTTGCCGCCCACGGCCTTGACGGCCGCGTCCATGGCGCTGATCACGTCGAAGGCCTGTGCGGCGTAGATGGACGGGTAGCGCCCGCCGTATTCCTTGCGGAAGGCCGCGACGAAGGCCTTGTTGGCCGCGTTGTCCAGGTCGTGCGCCCAGTGCGAGGTGTTGAACAGGCCGAGCATGGGCTCGCCCACCGCGCCGATGATGTCCTCGTCGGCCGAGAAGCCGCTGGTCACCAGCATGATGTCCTTGGACAGGCCGGCCCCCACGAACTGCTTGATGAAGTTGATGCCCATGGCTCCGGGCAGGAAGAAGTACACGGCCTCGGGCTTGGCGGCGCGCAGTTGCGCCAGCTCGGTCGCGTAGTCAATCTGGCCGACCTTGGTGTACACCTCGTCGACCACCGTGCCCTTGAACTTGCGCTTGAAGCCGGTGAGCCCGTCCTTGCCGGCGGGGTAGTTGGGGGCGATCAGCACCATGCGGCCAAAGCCGCGGTCGGCTGCGAACTGGCCTGCGGCCTCGTGGTACTGGTCGTTCTGGTAGGCGGTACCGAAGAAGTAGGCATTGCACTGCGCGCCGGCCAGCTGGCTCGGGCCGGCGTTGTTCGACAGATAGGGCACCTTGGCCGCGAACAGCGTGGGTGCCACGGCCAATGCCACGTTGGAAGCGATGGGGCCGGTGAACAGATCGATCTTCTCGCGCTGCACGAAGCGGTCCACCAGCTGCTTGGCCTGGTCGGGGCTGCCGGCCATGTCGGTCTGCACGAACTCCACCGGCTGGCCGCCGAGCTTGCCAGCGAGTTGCTTAATGGCCAGGTTGAAGCCATCGCGCGCATCGGCGCCGGGGCCGGCGAACGGGCCCGAGATGTCGAGCGCCATGCCGACCTTGATGGGGCCCTGCTGCGCTGCGGCGGTGAAGCTGGCGCAGGCCGCCAGGGTGGCCAGGGCAGCCAGAGCGACTGCTTCAAGACGCTTGCGAAGCGAGGTGCGGGAGAGTTGTGCCATCGTCAGTCCTTATCCATCAACAAAAAAAGAGAACCAGGGGCCGCGCAGGCGGGGCTTCAGAGCCCGACCTCGACACGCCCTGCCACCACGCGCACCGGGAACGTGCGCACCGCTTCGGTGACGGGCGCCTTGCAGGGCGCCCCCGTGCGGATGTCGAAGGTGCCCTGATGCAAGGGGCATTCCACACAGCCGTCTTCCACCCAGCCGTCGGACAATTTGGCGGCACCGTGGGTGCACAGGTCGTACAGGGCGAACAGCCCTTCCCCGTCGCGGAACACCGCAACGGGCAGCCCCTGCACCACCACGGGCCACACGGCGCCGTCCGGGAAATCCTCGGGCTCGCCCACGTCGTGCCAGGCGGCTACCGCGCCCTGTTCCAGTGCCTTATCGGTCGTTGTCTGCATGGTGCGGGTCCTCAGATGGGGGTGGCGAGCAAGGTGGCCACGCGCGAGGTGTCGTAGACCACGCGCTTGCTGCGGTAGCGCCACTCGCCCTGGTGCTGCACCACCTCGTCCAGGTAGGTGCCGGCCTGGTAGACGCTGGACTCGCCGGCCGTGCCGGTGATGACCACCACGTAGCTCGACTGCGTGTGCACCACGCCGTCCTTGACGGCGGTGATCACCAGGCCCGAGGTGCCGTGGCGGTACACGTGGTCCTCGAAGATGTTGGCGTTGCGCAGCGACAGCACGCGGTCGCGCAGCATGCCGGCATTGCGGCAGTACATGATGGGCGCGGGAAAGCCGGCGTCGAAGTTCTCCTTGGGGATGATCTCGTAGCGGCCCTCTTCGACGAAGAAGCCGGGCCACTCTTCGAGCCGGTTGTTGTCCAGCGCGCTCACATAGCGGTGCTGCAGCTCGAGCAGCTCGGTCCACAGCTGCAGGCGCTCCTGGCGGCTGATGTCGATGGGGGCGGTAGGGGTGGTCATCGTGGTCATGGCGTGCAGTCCTTCAGTAGCCCATCAGTCCCTGGTAGCCCACCCAGAAGCGGCGGATCAGGTTCTCGGTGATCACGGTGTCCATCTGCTCGGGCGCCTCGCGCGCCATGGCGATGTAGGAGTGCTTGTCACCATCGCGCACGGTGCCGCGCTGCACCAGCTCGGTGGCCTCGGTGTCCTCCATCGAGATGTAGCCCGCAGGGCCCACCAGGTTGGCCTGCAGCAGGCGCAGCTCGCGCAGCTCGGGCGTGTCATCGGCGTAGCCGAAGAAATGGAACACCAGCTCGAAGTTGCCCGGGCCCTTGGGCAGCAGCTGGCGCGCCACCAGCGTGTTGTGGATCTGCTGCACCACCAGCTGCGGAAAGATCGGCTGGATGTGGTTGGTGGTCATCTCGTCGAACTCCTGGATCTGGCCGAGCAGCGCGGGCTCTTCGAGTTCGAAGCCTTCGTCCATGGAGCGGATGTTCTGCGCGCTGTAGGCCGCGGCGGTGTCCGTCTCCACCTCGGGCTTGGTCACGGTGATGATGCTGTGCAGGCCGTGGTTCGCATCGGGGATGGAGCGCGCCTTCATCCCCACGCGGAAGATGTTGAAGGTGGTGTGGAACAGGTGCAGCAGGCTGGCGTGGTAGGGGTCCTTGACGTTCTCGAAGTACAGCTTCCAGTTCGACTTGGAGTACTGGCGCGTGCAGCCCAGGTAGACGATGGGCTTGTGGAAGATGCGGTCGATCCACGGCCGCATCTGCTCGCCCAGGTACTCGGGCAGCGGCGGCGTCGCGTCGCTGAAGGTGGCGAACAGCAAGCCCTTGTAGCTGTCCACGCGCAGCTTCTGCAGGCCATGCTCTTCGGTCTTGAAATCCTTGGGCATGCCGACCATGCCCTTTTGGCCGCGGCGAAACGGCACACCCTGCAGGTCGCCGTTGGCGGCAAAGCTCCACTGGTGGTACACGCAGGTGTGGCTGGCCGCGTTGCCGCGCTTTTCGCGGCAGACCATGGCGCCGCGGTGGGCGCAGCGGTTGACCCAGCAGGCCAGGCCGTCGGCCGTGCGCGTGACCACCACGGGAGTGTCGCCGACGAAGGTGGACTTGAAGTCGCCCACATTCGGGATCTCGGCTTCCAGCCCCAGAAAGCTCCAGACCGGCCCGCGGAAGATGCGCTCCTGCTCGCGGTCGTAGACCTCCTGCGAGCTGAACACCCGGTAGGGCACGTTGGAGCCATCGGGCTGCGGGAAGAACACCTGCCGCTGCGCCTTGAGCGAGACGGGGGCAGCGACTTCGACGGCGGGGATTTCAGACATGGGCACGGCCTCTTCGATTGGTATGCCTCCATGCTAGAAATCAACGCCCTGCCCCGCTATCCACTATCGGCACGCGGCGCTGCGGGCCTGTCCGGTTCTTGCAAATGTGCAGTGGTGCCTGCTCAATTGAAGCTGGTCTGGCTCGGCAGTTCGCCAAAGCGCTCGCGGTAGTAGCTCGAAAAACGGCCCAGGTGGCCGAAGCCGAACTCCAGCGCCGCATCGGTCACGCAGTGGCCGGGGCGCTCCTGCAGGCGCGCACGCACCGCGTCAAGCCGCATGTTGCGCAGCAGCGCCATGGGCGATTCGCCATGGTGGCGCTGGCACAGCGCATTCAGGCCGCGCACGCTGACACCGGCGGCGCGCGCCAGGTCTTCGAGCGCCACGGGCGCGCACAGGCGGCTGCGCATGTAGGCATCGAGCCGGTCGAGCCGGCCCATGTCGCCATGGGGGACCGGCGCGGCGGTGTCGATGTCCAGCGCCCCCAGGGACAACAGCGGCGCCGCAGGCATCGGCACGCTCTGCGCGCAGGAGGCCAGGAACAGCGCCACGTTGCTCTCCATGTGGTCCACCCAGCGCGCATGCGCGGTGCTCTCCACCGCCTGCTGGCTCACATGCAGCAGCGATTGCATGAGAAAGTGCCACTGCTGGCCCTGCCCCGCGCTCAGCGGCAGCAGCGGGTGCACGAAGGTCGAGTCGCCCACCAGCGACTCGGGCGCCCAGGCGCGCAGCAGGCTGCACGGCACCTTGAGGATGAGCTGTCGCGCGCCCTGCTGCCAGTGCATGTGCAGGTTGTGGCGCGGTGCAATCAGCGCGGCGGCACCGGCGGGCAGGCGCACGGGCACGCCGTCGGACACCAGCTGCGCTGTGCCCGAGAGCGACAGGTGCACCAGCACGAAGTCGTCGAACGGGCGCGGGCGGATCTCCACCTCCGCACCGTATTGCAGCATGAACAGCTGCAACTGGCGCACGCGCACCTTGGACAGCGAGGTGGCCACCGGCCCGCCGCACCATTTCAGCCCATGGTCGGAGAACTCGCGCGCCACCAGGTCATGGGAGTCCACCCGAAGGTCCGACGTGAACAGCGGGCGCTGCTGCAGCGCCGACAGATCCAGGGACAGGGCGGACGACAGGGGAACCATCGGACAGAGACCTCGCGTGGGGGCTGGGGGAAGGAGGCGCAGCACGCGTCGGGGCGCACCGCTTTGATATGCGTCAACCTCAGCAATTTCCATACCCATGGACCGGCAGGCGCCCATGCGACACCCCCGCAGCCACGGCCGCAGGGCTGCCGACGTACCATTGGAGCAACAACGCCTGTCCATCCTTTCACCCCGCTGCTCTCCATGTATTCCACCGTCCGCACCTCGCGCAGCGAGTTCGTCCCCATCCGCACCCTGCGCTACCACGTCCGCCACTGGGGTGAGGCATCCCCGGCCTCTGCCAGGCCCCCGCTGGTCCTGGTGCATGGCTGGATGGACGTGGGCGCCTCCTACCAGTTCGTGGTGGACGCGTTCTCGGCCGCGTTCGCGCAAGGCCGGCACATCATCGCGCCCGACTGGCGCGGCTTCGGCCTGAGCAAGTTGCCCACGCCCTGCGACCACTACACCTTTCCCGACTACCTGGCCGACCTGGACCTGCTGTTCGACCACTACGTGGGCGATCAGCCCGTGGACCTGGTGGGCCACAGCATGGGCGGCAACATCGCCATGATGTATGCGGGCGTGCGGCCCGAGCGCATTCGCCGCCTGGTGAACCTGGAGGGCTTCGGCATGCCCGCCACCAAACCCGACCAGGCACCCAGGCGCTATGCGCAGTGGATCGACGAGATCAAGAAGCTGCAGACGGGCGACATGGCCCTCAAGGCCTACGACGACGTGGCCGGCGTGGCCCAGCGCCTGATGAAGACCAACCCGCGGCTGTCGCAGGACAAGGCCGACTGGCTGGCGCAGCACTGGGCCGAGCCCAACGCAGAGGGCCGCTGGGAGATCCTGGGCGACCCGGCGCACAAGATCACCAGCTCGCAGCTGTACCGCCTGGACGAGGCCCTGGCCCTGTACGAGCGCATTGCCGCCCCCGTGCTGGCCGTGGAGGCCAGCGACGACAGCCTGGGCCAGTGGTGGAAGGGCCGCTATGCCCTGCCTGAATACCACCAGCGCCTGACCCACGTGCGCGACTGCCGCACGGCCGTGGTGCAGGACGCCGCGCATATGCTGCACCATGACCAGCCCGAAGCGGTGGCGCGGCTGATCGAAGAGCACCTGTCTTCCTGACCCCTCCTGCGGCACGGTTCCGCGGCCGTTTTCGAGGGCGCAAGGGGCATTGCCGGCCCCCATGCCCATCCATGAGAAAATGGCCGATTCGGGCGATGCTGAACCGACCCGCCTCGGTGCGGGTCCTCCCCTTGCGTGCGCACACCAGCGCAGCGCACACGGGGCCCGTTCGGCCTTGTCACCCTCTACAGAACACACCTACCAGGACACCACCATGGACGCAGAACGCATCAACCTCATCGGCAACACCTTGAGCGACCTGACCGTGCGCACGCAAGAGTTACGGAGGTATCTTTGACTTCGATGCCAAATTCGAACGCCTGAGAACCGTCAACGCCTCGCTGGAAGACCCTTCGGTCTGGAACGATCCGAAGAAGGCCCAGGAACTGGGCAAGGAAAAGAAGTCGCTGGACGGCGTGGTGCTCACGCTCGAAAAACTCACGCGTGAGCTGGCCGACAACACCGAGCTCTACGACATGAGCAAGGAAGACGGCGACGAAGACGGCCTGATGACCATCGAGGCCGAGACCGCCAAGCTGCAGCCCGAGATCGAGCAGCTGGAATTCCGCCGCATGTTCCGCCACGAGGCCGACCCGCTCAACTGCTTCGTCGACATCCAGGCCGGCGCCGGCGGCACCGAGGCCTGCGACTGGGCCGGCATGCTGCTGCGCCAGTACCTCAAGTACGCCGAGCGCAAGGGCTTCAAGACCACGGTCGAGGAAGAGACCCCGGGCGACATCGCCGGGCTCAAGAGTGCCACCATCAAGGTCGAGGGCGAGTACGCCTACGGCCTGCTGCGCACCGAGACGGGCGTGCACCGCCTGGTGCGCAAGTCGCCGTTCGACTCGTCGGGCGGGCGCCACACCAGCTTTGCCAGCCTGTTCGTCTACCCCGAGATCGACGATTCGATCCAGATCGACATCAACCCATCGGACGTGCGCACCGACACCTACCGCGCATCGGGCGCGGGCGGCCAGCACATCAACAAGACCGACTCGGCCGTGCGCCTGACCCACATCCCCACGGGCATCGTGGTGCAGTGCCAGGACGGCCGCAGCCAGCACGGCAACCGCGACATCGCCTGGCAGCGCCTGCGCTCGCGCCTGTACGACCACGAGATGCGCAAGCGCCAGGAAGAGCAGCAAAAGCTCGAGGACACCAAGACCGACGTGGGCTGGGGTCACCAGATCCGCAGCTACGTGCTGGACAACAGCCGCATCAAGGACCTGCGCACCGGGGTGGAAATCTCCGCCACGCAAAAGGTGCTGGACGGCGACCTGGACGCCTTCATCGAAGCCTCGCTCAAGCAGGGCGTGTGATGCAGCGCGACGCAGCAGCCGCCACCACCGTCGACGCCACGGCCCCAGGCCGCGGCGCGATCCCTGTCGAAGCCTTCATCTTCGACATGGACGGCACCATGATCGACTCCATGCCCTGGCACGCCAAGGCCTGGGTCGAGTTCACGCGCCGCCGCGGCATGGCCATAGACGTGCCCGACCTGATGGCCCGCACCACGGGCCGCAATGGCACAGAGTGCATCCGCGAGCTGCTGCAGCGCGAGGTGGAGCAGGCCGAGGCCGATGCCCTCACGCGCGAGAAGGAAGACATCTACCGCGAGCTGTTCGGCCCGGCCTTTGCCGAGGTGGCGGGCTTTCGCGCCTTTGCGGCGCAGGTCTCCACACGCGGCTACAAGCTGGCCGTGGGTACGGCGGGCGACATCCACAACGTGGCCTTCGCCATGGCGCGCCTGTCCATGGAGCCCGAGCCCCTGACCATCGTGCGCGGCGACGAGGGCCTGCCCGGCAAGCCCCAGCCGGCCATCTTTCTCGAAGCGGCACGCCGCATCGGCGCCGCACCCGAACGCTGCATCGTCTTCGAGGACGCCCCCTTCGGCATCGAGGCCGCGCGCCGCGCGGGCATGCATGCCGTGGCGGTGTGCAGCACCCACAGCGCGCAGGAACTGGCGGGCCCCCATGTGCTGGCCGCCGTGCGTGACTACCACGAACTCATGAACACCGACTTTCTGGAGCGCATCCATGTTGCCATCGCCTAACGCAGACGCCAGTGGAGCGGGACCGGCCCTCGCCATCCGCCGCGAGGACTACACCGCCCCCGCCTACTGGATCGACAGCGTCGAGCTGACCTTCGACCTGGACCCCGCCAAGACGCGCGTGCTCAACCGCATGACGCTGCGCCGCAACCCGGACGTGGCCGAGCAGCCGCTCAAGCTCGACGGCGAGGACCTGAACCTGGCACGCGTGCTGGTCAACGGCCAGGGCACCTCGTTCAAGATGGAGGGCTCGCGCCTGGTGCTGGAGAACCTGCCCACGGGCCCTGACGCCTTCGCGCTCGAGATCTTCACCACCTGCTGCCCCGCCAAGAACACGCACCTGATGGGCCTGTACGTGAGCCAGGGCACCTTCTTCACGCAGTGCGAGGCCGAGGGCTTCCGGCGCATCACCTACTTTCTGGACCGCCCCGACGTGATGGCCAGCTACACCGTCACGCTGCGCGCCAACAAGGCCCAGTACCCGGTGCTGCTGTCCAACGGCAACCTGGTGGACAGCGGCGACCTGGAAGATGGCCGCCACTTCGCCCAATGGGTCGACCCGCACAAGAAGCCCTGCTACCTGTTCGCCCTGGTGGCGGGCAAGCTGGTGGCCCGCGAGCAGAAGATCCGCGCGCGCGCCGGCACCGACCACCTGCTGCAGGTCTACGTGCGCCCGGGCGACCTGGGCAAGACCGAGCACGCCATGAACTCGCTGATGGCCAGCGTGGCCTGGGACGAGGCGCGCTTTGGCCTGCCGCTGGACCTGGAGCGCTTCATGATCGTCGCCACCAGCGACTTCAACATGGGCGCCATGGAGAACAAGGGCCTGAACATCTTCAACACGAAGTACGTTCTGGCCAGCGAGTCGACCGCGACTGACGTGGACTTCGCCAACATCGAGAGCGTGGTCGGCCACGAGTACTTCCACAACTGGACGGGCAACCGCGTGACCTGCCGCGACTGGTTCCAGCTGAGCCTGAAGGAAGGCCTCACGGTGTTCCGCGACCAGGAGTTCAGCCAGGACCTGGCCGGCAGCCCCTCGGCCCGCGCCGTCAAGCGCATCGAGGACGTGCGCGTGCTGCGCACCGCCCAGTTCCCCGAGGACGCGGGCCCCATGGCCCACCCGGTGCGGCCCGACAGCTACATCGAGATCAACAACTTCTACACCGTCACCATCTACGAAAAGGGTGCCGAGGTGGTGCGCATGATGCACACCCTGGTGGGCCGTGAAGGCTTTGCCAAGGGCATGAAGCTGTACTTCGAGCGCCACGATGGCCAGGCCGTGACCTGCGACGACTTCGCCCAGGCCATTGCCGATGCCAACCCCGCCAGCGACCTGGCACGCCTGCTGCCCCAGTTCAAGCGCTGGTACAGCCAGGCCGGCACGCCGCGCGTGAAGGCCACGGGCAGCTACGACGCCGCCGCGCGCACCTACACCCTGACCCTGGCGCAAAGCTGCGCGCCCACGCCGGGCCAGGCCGACAAGCTGCCCTTCGTGATTCCCGTCGGGCTGGGCCTGCTCACGCACCAGGGCGCCGCCCTGCCCTTGCAGCTGCAGGGCGAGGACGCCGCGGGCGCGCCATCGCGCACCGTGGTGCTGACCGAGGCCAGCCAGACCCTGGTGTTCACCGGCCTCGACGCCGAACCCGTGCCCTCGCTGCTGCGCGACTTCAGCGCCCCGGTGGTGCTGGACATCGAGTACACCGACGAGCAACTGCTCACCCTGCTGGCCAACGACACCGATGCCTTCAACCGCTGGGAAGCGGGCCAGCGCCTGGCGCTGCGCACCGCCATCCATGCCATCACCGGCAGTGGCCCCGCCGGCGGCGACATCCTGCCCCCTGCCGTGGTCGATGCGCTGCGCAGCGTGCTGCGCAGCCCGGCGCTGGATGCGGCCTTCAAGGAGCTGGTGCTGACCCTGCCGTCGGAGACCTACATCGCCGAGCAGCTCGACGTGGTGGACCCGCAGCGCATCCACGCCGTGCGCGAGGCCATGCGCGAGCAACTGGCCGTGGCCCTGCAGGCCGACTGGGAGTGGGCCTGGGAGCAGAACCAGGACACCGGCGGCTACAGCCCCGACCCGGTCTCGTCCGGCCGCCGCTCGCTCAGCGGCATGGCGCTGCACATGCTGTGCATCGCCGCCCAGCGCACGGGCGACGAGGTCTGGCCCGGCAAGGCCTACCAGCGCTTCAAGGTGGCCAGCAACATGACGGACCGCTTCAACGCCCTCACGGCCCTGGTGGCCAGCGGCAGCACGCATGCGGCTGCGGCGCTGGCGCGCTTTCACGCGCTGTTCAAGGACGAGCCCCTGGTCATCGACAAGTGGTTCGCGCTGCAGGCCGGTGCGCCCGACAAGGGCGGCAACGTGCTGCCCGCCGTGCGCCAGCTCATGCAGCACCCAGACTTCAGCCTGAAGAACCCGAACCGCGCGCGCAGCGTGATCTTCAGCTACTGCAGCGCCAACCCCGGCGCCTTCCACCGCACCGATGCGGCGGGCTACGTGTTCTGGAGCGACCGCGTGATCGAGCTCGACGCCATCAACCCGCAGGTCGCCGCGCGCCTGGCGCGAGCGCTCGACCGCTGGAAGAAGCTGGCCGAGCCCTGGCGCACCGCGGCGCGCGAGGCCATTGCCCGCGTGGCCACGCGCCCGGACCTGAGCAACGACGTGCGCGAGGTGGTCACCCGCGCGCTGGCAGACTGATCGATCGCACGCGACGCACCATGGCATTCACCGATTCCGCACAAGAGTTCGCGCGGCGCTTCAACCAGCTGCTCGACACGGTGTACGACGCCGACGCCATGTTCAGCGGCACGGCCATGTCGGCCGACCTGGCCGCCCTGCGCCCGCTGGCCGAGGGCCTGGGCGCGGAGTCACCCGAGCTGGCCCAGCTGCTGTGGCTGCAGTTCGTGGTGTATTCCAAGCGCCAGATGGACGACGAGGGCCTGCCCCTGGGGCTGCGCGCCCTGGCCATCCGCTCGGCGCTGGGTGATCTCACCACGGCGGACCGCTGCCAGAAGCACTACGCCATCGGCGAGTCGGCGCTGCAGTCCGAGGAGTACGACACCGCCATCGAGCACCTGCGCCAGTCGGCCCACTGGGCCGACCAGGAGGGTGCAACGCTGAGCGCCGACCAGAAGCTGGGCATCCGCGAAGAGATCGGCTACGCCCTGCACGAGGCCGGCCGCTTTGCCGAGGCCCTGGCGCACAACCAGCAGTTGCTGACCGACGCGCGGCAGGTCTTCGGCTCGGATACCGACCTGCGCCTGTCAGGCCTCATCAACAACCTGGCGCAGAACGCCTACGAACTGGGCGAGCATGCCCAATCCCACAGCTATCTGCAGCAGCGGCTGGCCCTGGGCCAGGCACTGCAGGACGATGGCATCGTGCTGGACACGCTGTTCCAGCAAGGCGTGCTGGCCCATGAGACCGGCGACGACGCCCTGGCGCGCAGCCTGCTCACGCAACGGGTGGCCATTGCCCGCGCCAGCGGCGACGAGAACCTGCTCGAAGAAGCACAGGCGACGCTGGCCGAGCTGTCCGAACGCGAGCAGCAATCCAAGTAATTCCACCAAAGAACCCAAGCCAAGGACGATCTACCGATGAGCTCCCGCATCTCCCTCACCCGCTACCTGGTCGAGCAGCAACGCATCGACGGGCTCATCCCCTCGCAGCTGCGCCTGCTGCTCGAAGTGGTGGCCCGCTCGTGCAAGAGCATCAGCCAGGCCGTCAACAAGGGCGCACTCGGCGGCGTGCTCGGCACGGCGTCCAGCGAGAACGTGCAGGGCGAGATCCAGAAGAAGCTGGACATCATCGCCAACGAGGTGCTGATCGAAGCCAACGAATGGGGCGGCCACCTGGCCGCCATGGCCTCCGAGGAAATGGACGGCATCTACCTGGTGCCCAACCGCTACCCGCAGGGCGAATACCTGCTGCTGTTCGATCCCCTCGACGGCTCGAGCAACATCGACGTGAACGTGAGCATCGGCACCATCTTCAGCGTGCTCAAGAAGCCCGATGACGACCGCGGCGTGGAGGCTGGCGACTTCCTGCAGCCCGGCACCTCCCAGGTGGCGGCAGGCTACTGCATCTACGGCCCGCAGACCACGCTGGTGCTCACCGTGGGCGACGGCGTGGCCATGTTCACGCTGGACCGTGAGCAGGGCTCCTTCGTGCTCACCGAAGAGAACGTGCGCATTCCCGAGGACACCAAGGAATTCGCCATCAACATGAGCAACATGCGCCACTGGGACGCTCCCGTGAAGCGCTACATCGACGAGTGCCTGCAGGGCAAGGACGGCCCGCGCGGCAAGGACTTCAACATGCGCTGGATCGCCAGCATGGTGGCCGACGTGCACCGCATCCTCACGCGCGGCGGCATCTTCATGTACCCCTGGGACAAGCGCGAACCCAACAAGCCCGGCAAGCTGCGCCTGATGTACGAGGCCAATCCCATGTCCTGGCTTGTCGAGCAGGCCGGCGGTGCCGCGACCAACGGCAAACAGCGCATCATGGACATAGAGCCCACGCAGTTGCATGAGCGCGTCAGCGTGATCCTCGGATCAAAAAATGAGGTCGAACGCGTGACAAGCTACCATTCCACGCTATAATCTAAGTCTTACGCCGGTGTAGCTCAGTCGGTAGAGCAGCTCATTCGTAATGAGAAGGTCGGGTGTTCGATTCATCTCTCCGGCACCAAATGAAAAGCCCCTGATTCGCAAGAGTCAGGGGCTTTTTGCTTGGTTCGTACCTCTCCCGCAGCATGGCACTTCGAACCGCTCGACCGCACACCTCCAACGCGGCAGCAAAGCACCGGTGATCGGCATGCAGCTCGTGCCAGCAGCCGCAGGCCAGGTGCACAGGCATGGGGCCAAGAAACCCGATGACGGCCTGGGCCACACCCCAAACGTCAACAAGTCTTGCAGCCGGGATACTTCCGTCTATTTCCGGCCACCACAAGGGCATACTGGCACCCACCCTGCCGGCAGGCTCCCGGACTCTCTATGCAACGAACCCATGGCCGACAAGCCACGGGCCGCGGGCATTGACCGCCAGCCTCCAGAAAGACCCTCAGGCCCACGCCATGGAAAAGACTGTCCCTATTGAACGACGCAGCGGCATGGATCGCCGCCAACGTGAAGACGGCCCGCCCGACAAGCACGAGCGGCGCCGCTCCATCGAGCATCGCCAGCCCGAAGTGTGCGAGCTGCATCCGTCACCCGAAGAGCTGGAAGCCATGGGCTTTGCCAGCAGCGGCACCCAGGCCAGGCCCGGCGGCATGCACACCGGTCGACCACCCAGCCACGGCTGAGGCAGCGCGGCCCCAGCCAGGCAGATCAGTTGGTTTGCGTCTGGTACGCGTCGCGCGCGCTCATCACGCGGTGGGCGACCATGTCGAGTGCCGGGCGCACATTGCCCTGCTTGTCGGTCCACACCTTGGGGGTCACGGAGCCCGCGACGGAGATGGACTCGCCATCGTGCAGCTGCTCCATGGCCAGGCACACGTCGTCATCGAACGCAATGACGTTGACGAACAGCATCTCGCCCTCTGCACTCGGGGCCCGCACTTTGGCCACCATGTAAGGCTTTCCTACCTTGTCCAGACGCCGCTCTGGGCCCCCGTAGAGACGGCCCGAAATCAGTCCATCGATCATGCAATCCCCATCCAGCACTTGTTGTCGGTTTGTTCTTGCCGGGGCCATCGCCCCCGCCCACCCGGCCGGAACACAGCAGTCTCGAAAAACACGCCGCCCCTGTCCACAAAAAAAGCCCAGGACCAATTGGCTCTGGGCTCTTGCCGTGAATGATGGGGTCGCCGCCGACACGGGCTTTTCAAAGGAGCGCTAGACCGCAGCAGTTCGCCAGCACATGGCAACCACCACGCCCCGCACCCCATTGAAAGAATGGCCCGCCCCGGAGCAGAACTGCCCCGCGGCCCCGGACCAACCCGCACGGCGTCCTGTCTCATGACCTGCGCACAGCCGCCACGGGCAGCACGCACATCCATCCAAAAGCCAGTACGTATTGTAACCACCGGCCCCTCAAACAAAGTGCCTTGCGCACCGCGGTGCTGCAAGCACGCGACACTGGCGGCAGACTTCGGGCACACAACGCCGCCCGGCCGCCCAGGCCCCATTTGGCGCGCGCCGGCAAACCGGTGACAATGGCTTGGCAAGCTCCACCAGTTCGCACCCACCATCTTTCGAGAGGGGACACCATGACTGTTCTGGACGACGCCAGCATCGAACTGCCCTGCCCGCACTGCCAGCAGGCCATCAAGGAGCGGCTGGGCAAGCTCAAGCTGAGCCCGCGCATCACCTGCCCGCGGTGCCGCCGCACCAGCGAGGTCAAGCCCGAAGAGTTGCAGCGCGCCACCCACAAGCTCACCCAGGCCTTTGCCAACATCCAGCAGTCACTGGCCCGGCTGGGGCGCTGAGGCATCCGACAGGCACGGAGCCCTTCGACAGGCAGGGCGTGCGGCAGGCGTACGCCTGGACTGGCCCTACTGCACAGGCTTGGCAGGAGGCACCACGGGCACCACAGCGCCGAGGGCCTGGGGCGCAGGCTCTGCCGCAGCGGCGGGCGGCGTCCACTCCATCGCGAGGTAGCGCTGGCGCACCGACTCCGGCGTCTGTTCGCACACATGCTGCCCCACCTGCGTCAGCTCGGGCACCCGCACGCACAGACCAGGCGAATGCCTGAATGGGGTCGTGGTGAAGTCATCCACATAGCGCATCTCGCCGTCGCCTTGGCGCACCGTGTAGCGAAACTGGTAGCGCGCCTGGTGCCTGCGGTCCATGGCCGAGCCGATGACCGCCCCCACCAGGGTGGCAGCCAGCGCGCCCCCGGCGGAGTAGTTGCCCCCACGCAGGCCGCGGTCGAGGTAGGCAGCACCCGCAATGGCGCCACCCAGGTGCGCGCCTGCCGTTGTGCCGGGGATCGAGCGATCAACCCCTTGCACATCGACGATGGCGCCATAGCCATCGGCGCGCAGCACCTGCGTTGCATACTGCAGCTTGAGCCGGGCACGCTCGGCCTCGGTCAGGCCCTCCCACACACGGGAGGCGATCACGGCATCCGGCCGGAGGTCCTGCACCACGCCTGCCACAGGAGCCGAAGGCGGAGCGAACGGCATGAGCAAGGTCGTGGGCGGTGCCGCCTGGTCGCCGCTGCCGGCAGGAACCCTGGCATCCAAGGCCCTCGGATCCGGCCCCCTGGCGTCCGGCAGCCGGGGTGCCCGGGTTGCGCAACCCGCCACAAGCACCAATGCGGCCGCGCCGCCCAGAACCTTAAGGTACGAATTTGACTGCACGGCCTTTGCCCTCCAGGGTGCCCCAACTCATCATCGAAATGCCCACGTCGCCATAGCGCACCAGGACCACGGCATCGGCCCACATCGCGGCGGCCTTCTCGCGCAGCCTGTCGTTCACGAGCTCGGGTGTCGGCGCAGGATGGAAGATCGTGGTCTTGTTGACCCTGACGGTGATATCGCCCAACGCGGCGTAGCGCCGGTCCACGATGTCCTTGTCGGTGATGGACACCTGCGAGGGACTCAGCCGGGGCGCGCTGGCTGTGGCCTCAGTGGCCGGCGCGGCATGGTGAACGGAACTCGTGGACCAGGTGGCACAGCCACCCAGCAGTGCCGCGGTGCACAGCACCACCCCCGCCGACGTCATTCGGGAAACACGCATAAAAAAGCAGTCCTGGAAAAGAGAGGTCTTGGTCTTCCGAGCGCAAAACCTTACCAGAAACACATGGATACACAAACAAGAAAACGCCCGCCAGCGGCGGCGGTGGCCCAGGCCCAGGGCCAGGGCCAGTGAAGCGATACGTCCGCGCGCTTGAATGAAGCCATCGGCAACAAGCGCGAAAGCCAGGCCTGCCTGCGCGTCTCCAACACATCCGATCAACAGCGACGGGTGCGCCGATCACCGCACCACAAGATGCGAGCGCACAAAGAAAAACGGGCTACCGCTTGTGGCGATAGCCCGTTGTTCATCGAAGAAAATGGTCGGCGTGGCGGGATTCGAACTCGCGACCCCTTGCACCCCATGCAAGTGCGCTACCAGGCTGCGCTACACGCCGACAAGACTTAGATTATATGCACAAATTTGGCTAGTTCGGAGAAAGTAGGGCTCGGATCTCAAATAATTCTTGGCGCACTGCATTCGAGTCAAAAGCGAAGGCCGAAGAACCGATGGACAGGCCGTGCGCCTCGTCGATCAACATGCTCGGCAGCTCGCTGTCCGGTGCATCGTGCTCGCCCTGCCCTGCCTCGCTGCGCGCCGGCAGTGCCAGCTCCTGCAGCCTGTTGCGCGCACCGCTGATGGTGAACCCCTGGTCGTACAGCAGGTCGCGGATGCGGCGGATCATGAGCACCTCATGGTGCTGGTAGTAGCGGCGGTTGCCGCGCCGCTTCATGGGGCGCAGCTGGGTGAATTCCTGTTCCCAATAGCGCAGCACATGCGGCTTCACGCCGCACAGCTCCGCCACCTCACCGATGGTGAAGTAGCGCTTGGCAGGAATGGCGGGAAGCACAGTGCCCATGGGTGATTCAGCAATCAAACGGGAAAGCCTGCAAGGGTACTGCAGGCCGGCAGGAACCGCCAGACCGCCAGCGCGGATTCAGCCGCCGATCAGGCAAAAATTCACAATCCGGCCGCGGCCTGGATCTGTTCCTTGAGCTTGCTGCTGGCGTGGAAGGTGACCACGCGCCGCGCCTGGATCGGGATCGCCTCGCCGGTGCGCGGGTTGCGCCCGGGGCGCGGCGCCTTGGTGCGGATCTGGAAGTTGCCAAAGCCCGAGAGCTTCACGTCGTCGCCTTCCACCAGGCTCTGCGAGACGAGGTCGAAGAACGCGTCGATCATGTCCTTGGACTCGCGCTTGTTCAGCCCGATCTGGTCGAACAAGAGATCCGCCAGCTGCGCCTTGGTGAGCGCAGGGGTTTCCAGGCTTTCGACTGCAAATTCGATCACGGTATCTCTCCCCGTCAGCATCGTCATGTTGTTGTGTTCGCTTGGGCTATTGTCGCCGTGATCCTCAGCCGCGCAGCCGCGCGCCCACGCGCTGTGTGAGCTGCGTCACAGCCGCCTGCACGGCGGCCTCGATCTCGGCCTCGGTCAGCGTGGCTTCGTCGCTGCCCAGGGTCAGGCGCACGGCCAGACTCTTCTCGCTGGGTGCCAGGCCGCCGGCCGGCGTCTCTTCGCCGGCCTTGAGCGGCTTGGGTCGGTAGACGTCGAACAGCACGGCAGAGCGCAGCATGCCACCGGGCACGGCAGCCTGCACGGCCGCTACCACCTCGGCATGCGTCACGCGCTCGGCCACGACCACGGCCAGGTCACGCTCGACAGCCTGGTGCTTGGCGACCGACTTGAACTGCGGCACCACGCGCTGCAGCACGGCATCGAGCTCCAGCTCGAACATCACGGGCGCCAGCGGCAGCTCCCACGACTGGCGCCACTGCGGATGCAGCTCGCCCACGAAGCCGATGGCCCGGCCCTGCGCCAGCACGCGGGCACAGCGGCCGGGGTGCATGGCCGGGTGCTCGCCCGGTTCGAAGGTGGCTTTGAGTGGCGCCAGCAAGGCCTCGACATCGCCCTTCACATCGAAGAAGTCGATGCCCTGCTCCTTGCGGCCCCATTGCAGCATGTCGTTCGCGCCATAAGCCACACCGGCCACGCGCATGGGCTGGTGGAAGCCCTCCACCGTGGTGTCGGTGTTCTTCATGCTGGCGTCGCGCAGGAACACGCGGCCCAGCTCGAACACGCGCACGCGCTCGGCACGGCGGTCCAGGTTGAACTTGAGCACCTGCAGCAGCGAGCCCAGCAAGCTAGAGCGCATCACGCTCATCTGGCTGGCGATGGGGTTGAGCAGCTTGATGGGCTGGGCGTTGCCCGCCAGCTCCTGCTCCCAGCGCTCTTCGACGAAGCTGAAGTTGATGGTTTCCTGGTAGCCCAGACCAGCCAGCGTGCGGCGCACGGCGAACGGGCTGCGCGTGGCCTCGGCCGGCAGCTTGGGGGTGATCGGTGCCAGCGGCGCCGTGGTGGGCAGGTTGTTGTAGCCCACCATGCGCGCGACCTCCTCGATCAGGTCTTCCTCGATGGTGATGTCGAAGCGGTAGGCCGGCGGGGTCACGGTGATGGTGCCTTCACCTTCGGTGAACGGCAGGCCCAGGCGCTGGAACACGTCGGCGCACTGCGCCTGCGTGAGCGGCATGCCGATGACCTTGGACGCACGCGCCACGCGCAGCGTGACGGGTGCCGGCACCGGCAGGTTCACGCGCTGGTCGTCCATCGGGCCGCAGGCCGTCTCGGGCGTGCCGCAGATGTCGATCACCAGCTGGGTGATGCGCTCGATGTGCTCCACCGTCAGCTCGGGGTCCACGCCGCGCTCGAAGCGGTGGCCCGCATCGGTCGAGAAGTTGTAGCGGCGCGAGCGGCCGGCGACGGCCTTGGGCCACCAGAACGCGGCCTCGATGTAGATGTGCTTCGTGTCGTCCGACACGGCCGTGGCATCGCCGCCCATGATGCCGGCGAGCGATTCGACCTGCTGGGCGTCGGCGATCACGCCGACCTTCTCGTCGACGGTGATGGTGTTGCCGTTGAGCAGCTTGAGCTGCTCGCCCGCCTTGCCCCAGCGCACGTCCAGGCCGCCGTGGATCTTGTCCAGGTCGAAGATGTGCGAGGGACGACCCAGCTCGAACATCACGTAGTTGGAGATGTCCACCAGCGGCGACACGCCGCGCTGGCCGCAGCGCGCCAGGCGATCGAGCATCCACTGGGGCGTGGTGGCGCGCGTGTTCACGTTGCGCACCACGCGGCCGCTGAAGCGGCCGCACAGGTCGGGCGCGCTCACCTGCACCGCGAGCTTGTCTGCCACAGTCGATGCCACGGCCGGGAAGGCAGGCTGCTGCAATGGCACGCCCGTCAGCGCGGAAACTTCGCGGGCAATGCCGTAGACGCTCAGGCAATGCGCCAGGTTGGGCGTGAGCTTGAGCGTGAACAGCGTGTCGTCCAGGTTCAGGTGCTCGCGGATGTCCTGGCCAACGGGCGCGGAGGCGTCGAGCTCGAGCAGGCCGCCATGGTCTTCCGACAGCTTGAGTTCGCGTGCCGAGCAAAGCATGCCCTGGCTTTCCACGCCGCGCAGCTTGCCGACCTTGATCAGGAAGGGTTTGCCGTCGTCGCTGGGCGGCAGCTCGGCCCCTACCAGGGCGCATGGCACCTTGATGCCCACGCGCGCATTGGGCGCACCGCAGACGATGTTCAGCAGGGCACCCTGCCCCACGTCCACCTGGCACACGCGCAGGCGGTCGGCATCGGGGTGCTGCACGGCCTCCTTGATCTCGCCCACGACGATCTTTGCGAACGGCGGCGCCACGGGGCGCAGCTCTTCCACCTCCAGGCCGGCCATGGTCAGCGTCTCGGCCAGCTCGGCGGTCGAAAGGGGTGGGTTGCAGAACTCACGCAACCAGGATTCAGGGAATTGCATAGTCGAACTCTTGTACGGAAAGTGCCTTGCGCGGCCAGGATCTCAAGGCGCGCGCCAGGGCGAAAACGGCGGGTGGCCCTGCCTTGCAGCGGGGGCCGGCCCTTCTTACTGGAACTGCGACAGGAAGCGGATGTCGCCGTCGAAGAACAGGCGCAGGTCGTTCACGCCATAGCGCAGCATGGTCAGGCGGTCCATGCCCATGCCAAAGGCAAAGCCGATGTACTTTTCAGGGTCCAGGCCCATGTTGCGCACCACGTTGGGGTGCACCTGGCCCGAGCCCGCCACCTCCAGCCAGCGGCCGGCCAGCGGGCCGGTCTGGAACTGGATGTCGATCTCGGCGCTGGGCTCGGTAAAGGGGAAGAAGCTCGGGCGAAAGCGCAGCACCAGGTCATCGCTTTCGAAGAAGGTGCGGCAGAAGGCCGTGAAGATCACCTTCAGGTCCTTGAAGCTCACGTTCTCGCCGATCCACAGGCCTTCGCACTGGTGGAACATGGGCGAGTGCGTGGCATCGCTGTCCACACGGTAGGTGCGGCCCGGCGCGATGACGCGGACCTCGGGCATGGACTGGCCGGCATCCAGCGCAGCGCGGTGCTTCTTCACATGCTGCACCGCGTGGCGGATCTGCATGGGGCTGGTATGCGTGCGCAGCAGGTTGGGCGCCTCGGGGGTGCCGCCTTCCACGTAGAAGGTGTCGTGCATGGAACGCGCGGGATGGTCTTCCGGCGTGTTCAGTGCGGTGAAGTTGAACCAGTCGGTCTCGATCTCGGGGCCCTGGGCCACGTCGAAACCCATGGAGCCGAAGATGCCCTCGATGCGCTCGAACGTGAGCGACACCGGGTGCAGGCCGCCCTGCCCGCGCTGGCGCCCTGGCAGGCTCACGTCCAGGGCCTCGGCCTTGAGCTGGACCTGCAGCTCCGCATCGGCCAGCGCCTGGCGGCGCGCAGTGAGCGCAGCTTCGATGGCCTGCTTGGCGACGTTGATGGCGGCACCGCGGGACTTCTTCTCGTCCACCGACAGCTGCGCCATGCCCTTCATGAGCTCGGTCACGCGACCCGACTTGCCCAGGAACTGCGCCTTGGCGTTTTCCAGATCAGCAGGGGTGGCGCTTTGCGCAAACAGTTGCGTCGCGCTCTCGACCAGGGTATCCAACTCGTTCATATCGACTCTTGAAAATGAACAAGGGCTAGTGCCTTCACAAGCCCTAGCCCTTGCTGTTATTGCGCAAACAGCCGTCCGGTGAGAGACGGCCGCCTGTCGTGAACTCAAGCAGCCAGCTTGGCCTTGACTTGCTCCACGATGCTGCCGAAGGCAGCCTTGTCGTGCACTGCGAGGTCGGCCAGCATCTTGCGGTCGATCTCGATGGATGCCTTCTTCAGGCCGTTGGCGAACTGGCTGTAGGTCAGGCCCAGTTCACGGGCAGCGGCGTTGATACGGGCGATCCACAGCTGGCGGAACACGCGCTTCTTGGTGCGGCGGTCACGGTAGGCATATTGCCCAGCCTTCATTACCGCCTGTTTGGCGATACGGAAGACGTTACCGCGGCGACCACGGAAGCCCTTTGCGAGGGCGAGAACTTTCTTGTGACGGGCACGGGCCGTTACACCACGTTTGACGCGAGGCATGTGAGTACTCCTTGTTCGTCGTTATTAAAGGCCAGCACCGGGCAGCATTTGTGCAATAGAGCCCATGTTGGTCTCATGCACATTCACTGCACCACGCAGGTGGCGCTTGTTCTTGGTGGTCTTCTTGGTCAAGATGTGACGCTTGAAGGCTTGACCGCGCTTGACGGTGCCACCGGGACGAACGCGGAAACGTTTTTTCGCGCTGCTCTTGGTCTTCATTTTGGGCATGTGAATGCTCCTTTTCGTTGTGCTCGTGAGGCGTTTGCAAAACGATTTGCAAACTTGTTGGCCCCGAGCCACTTTTTCAGCCGGCTTTCACCGGCTGTGCGGCAGTGCTTTCGCACTGCCTATCGCCGGGCAACCCCCTTGCAGGGGCTGCCTGGCAAATCCTTGTCTCTGTGCAGCGGACCCGCCTCAGGCGGCACTGCCCGAAGGCGTGCCTTCCGTCGCGGCCGCCTTGGCGGCGGCGGGCTTCTTCTTGCCCGGCGCGATCATCATGATCATCTGGCGGCCTTCCAACTTGGGAAACTGCTCGATGATGATGGTGTCGGCCAGCTCATCGCGAATGCGGTTGAGCAGCGCCAGACCCAGCTCCTGGTGGGTGATTTCACGGCCGCGAAAACGCAGCGTGATCTTGCACTTGTCACCCTCGGCCAGAAAGCGGCGGATGTTGCGCATCTTGATGTTGTAGTCGCCATCGTCCGTACCCGGACGGAATTTGACTTCCTTGATCTCGATCACCGTCTGCTTGGCCTTCGCCTCGGCAGCGCGCTTTTGCTCCTGGTACTTGAACTTGCCGTAGTCCATCAGGCGGCACACCGGAGGATTGGCCGTGGCGGCGATTTCCACCAGGTCCACGTCCAGCTCACCTGCCATGCGCAGGGCTTCCATGAGGCTGACCACGCCCAAAGGCTCATTCTCCGGCCCGGAGAGACGGACTTCCGGGGCCATGATTTCACGGTTCAGGCGGTGCTTGCGCTCTTCACGGTGGCGACGATCACGAAATTCAGTAGCGATGGCTATCTTCCTTCAATCAAAATACTACAAAAAATGTAGCTACAACCGTACAGTTGGCAAGCGACAAAGCGCGTTTTGAATCAAACTCAGGCTTTGGTGGCGATGTCATTGGCGATCAGCTCAGCGAACGCTTCGATCGACATCACTCCGAGGTCACGATTGCCCCGGCCGCGTACTGCAACGGCGCCTGCGGCCTTCTCCTTGTCGCCCGCGACGAGGATGTACGGCAGCTTTTGCAACGAATGCTCGCGTATTTTATACGTAATCTTCTCGTTGCGCAGATCCAGGCCCACCCTAAGGTCTTGATTCGGCAGTGCTTTTTGCAGCCGTTCAACAATTTCGCGACAGTAATCGGCCTGCGCGTCGGTGATATTGAGCACCGAGACCTGCACCGGAGCCAGCCACACGGGGAAGGCGCCAGCATAGTGCTCGATCAGCATGCCGATGAAGCGCTCCATGCTGCCCACCGTGGCGCGGTGCAGCATCAGCGGGCGCTTGCGGCTGCCGTCTTCGGCCACGTACTCGGCGTCCAGGCGCTCGGGCAGGTTCGGGTCGATCTGCATCGTGCCGCACTGCCACTGGCGTCCCAGGGCATCCTTGAGCGTGTACTCGATCTTGGGGCCGTAGAAGGCGCCCTCGCCCTCGGCGATCTCGAACTCGCAGCCCGAATGGCGCAGGCCGTCCATCAGCGCCTTCTCAGCGCGGTCCCACGATTCATCGGTGCCGATGCGCGCCTCGGGGCGCGTGGCCACCTTGTAGATGATGTTGGTGAAGCCGAAGTCCTTGTAGACCTTCTGCACCAGCGCCGTGTAGTTGGCACACTCCTCCAGCACCTGCTCTTCGGTGCAGAAGATGTGGCCGTCGTCCTGCGTGAAGCCGCGCACGCGCATGATGCCGTGCAGGCCGCCCGTGGGCTCGTTGCGGTGGCAGGCACCGAACTCGCCGTAGCGCAGCGGCAGATCGCGGTAGCTCTTGATGCCCTGCTTGTAGATCAGGATGTGGCCGGGGCAGTTCATCGGCTTGAGCGCGTACTCGCGCTTTTCCGACTCGGTGGTGAACATGTTCTCGTGGTACTTGTCCCAGTGGCCGGTCTTCTCCCACAGCTGCTTGTCCAGGATCTGCGGGCCCTTGACCTCCTGGTAGCCGTTGTTGCGGTACACGCGGCGCATGTACTGCTCCACCTCCTGCCACAGGGCCCAGCCCTTGGGGTGCCAGAACACCGTGCCGGGCGAATGCTCGTCCATGTGGAACAGGTCGAGCTCGCGGCCGAGCTTGCGGTGGTCGCGCTTTTCGGCCTCTTCCAGCATGGTGAGGTACTGTTGCAGCTCATCCTTGGTGGACCAGGCCGTGCCGTAGATGCGCTGCAGCATTTCATTGCGGTGGTCGCCGCGCCAGTAGGCGCCGGCCACCTTCATGAGCTTGAAGAACTTGAGCTTGCCGGTGCTGGGCACGTGGGGGCCGCGGCACAGGTCCTCGAACGCGCCTTCGCGGTACAGGCTCACATCCTCGTTGCTCGGGATGCTGGCGATGATCTCGGCCTTGTAGTGCTCGCCCAGGCCCTTGAAGTAGGCCACGGCCTCATCGCGCGGCAGCACGCGGCGCACCACGGGCTCGTCCTTGGCAGCCAGCTCGGCCATGCGCTTTTCGATGGCCACCAGGTCATCGGGCGTGAAGGGGCGCTTGTAAGCGAAGTCGTAGAAGAAGCCGTTCTCGATCACCGGGCCGATGGTCACCTGCGCCTCGGGAAACAGCTCCTTGACGGCATAGGCCAGCAAGTGGGCCGTGGAGTGGCGGATCACATCCAGGCCGTCGGCGTCCTTGGCCGTCACGATGGACAGGGGGCTGTCGGCCGTGATCTGGTAGCTGGTGTCCACCACCTTGTCGCCGATCTTGCCGGCCAGGGCGGCCTTAGCCAGGCCCGTGCCGATCGATGCCGCCACTTCGGCGACCGTGACCGGGCCGGGAAACTCTCGCTGCGAGCCGTCGGGGAGCGTGATGTGAATCATGATGGGTCTCTAATCCGTGGATGGTGGGTATGGGGGTCGATCGCGGGGCAGGTGCTGCGGCGCACGCCAGCCGGAATCGGAAAACAAAAAAGCGCGGAACCGGCCGCGCTTTTGATTGGGGAGAGGTGAATCTCGTGCAGGCGCGAACGGCCAGCCACTAGTGGCCGGTGGAGAACTCCGTTGTAGTTCGCGGTGTCATAACCAGATTGCCTTTCTCGCCCTTGTGGGAAATCAAACAGTTGATGCCGCCATTTTAACCATGTTCGCCGAAGGGTGCACGGCGCAGACCATCTGACCGCCCGGCATCGCCCCCGCCAGTCGCGCCCCGACAACAGGCCCACCCCGGCAAGCCAAAGCAAAAAGCCACCCCGCAGGGTGGCTTCTTGCAGTCTCCTCATCCCCCTTGGCGAGGGATTTCGGATCAGTGGAACTGCTCTTCTTCGGTCGAGCCGGTCAGCGCGGTCACGCTGGACTTGCCGCCCTGGATCACGGTGGTCACTTCGTCGAAGTAACCCGTGCCCACTTCCTGCTGGTGCGACACGAAGCTGTAGCCGCGGTCGCGGGCTGCGAACTCGGGCTCCTGCACCTTCTCGACGTAGGCCGACATGCCGCGGGCCACGTAGTCCTGGGCCAGATCGAACATGTTGTACCACATGGAGTGGATGCCAGCCAGCGTGATGAACTGGTACTTGTAGCCCATGGCGCCCAGCTCGCGCTGGAACTTGGCGATGGTCGCGTCGTCCAGGTTCTTCTTCCAGTTGAACGAAGGCGAGCAGTTGTAGGCCAGCATCTTGCCGGGGTGCTTGGCGTGCACGGCTTCGGCGAACTTGCGGGCGAACTCCAGGTCCGGCGTGCCGGTTTCGCACCACACCAGGTCGGCGTACTCGGCATAGGCCACGGCGCGCGAGATGGCCTGGTCCATGCCCTTCTTGGTCTTGTAGAAGCCTTCGGCGGTGCGCTCACCGGTCAGGAAGGGCTTGTCGTTCTCGTCGTAGTCGCTGGTCAGCAAGTCGGCGGCTTCGGCATCGGTACGGGCGATCACCAGGGTGGGCACGCCGTAGACGTCGGCAGCCATGCGGGCGGCGATCAGCTTCTGGCAGGCTTCGGTGGTGGGCACCAGCACCTTGCCCCCCATGTGGCCGCACTTCTTCACGGAAGCCAGCTGGTCTTCGAAGTGCACGCCACCGGCACCGGCGCGGATCATGGCCTTCATCAGTTCGTAGGCGTTGAGCACGCCGCCGAAACCGGCTTCGGCATCGGCCACGATGGGAGCGTGGTAGTCGATGTAACCCTTGTCGCCGGGGTTGATGCCCTTGGACCACTGGATCTCGTCAGCGCGGGTGAAGGAGTTGTTGATGCGCTCCACGACCTTTGGCACCGAGTCCACGGGGTACAGCGACTGGTCGGGGTACATGGCCGAGTACTCGTTGTTGTCGGCAGCGACTTGCCAGCCCGACAGGTAGATGGCCTTGATGCCGGCCTTCACCTGCTGCATGGCCTGGCCACCGGTCAGCGCGCCCAGGCAGTTCACGTAGGGCTCGTTGTTCACCAGGTCCCACAGCTTCTCGGCACCGCGGCGGGCCAGCGTGTGTTCGACCTGAAAGGAGCCGCGCAGACGTACCACGTCGGCAGCGGTGTAGCCACGCTTGATGCCCTTCCAGCGGGGGTTGGTCGCCCAGTCTTTTTCCAGGGCGGCAATCTGCTGTTCGCGGCTCAGTTGTTCGTTGAAGGATTGGGGCATGGGGTCTACTCCTGAGGTTGGTTGAAAACACCGGGCTGCGTCTGCTGCCCATGGAGAGAACTTTAAGTCTTGTATAAGAGTTGCACAAGCTCTTATGTCTTATATAAGAGATAAATTTTTCCCTTATAAAACAAGACTTTATGCTTCAAATTCCTCAATGTGAAAACCATTTTCTCGTATTGAGAGAAATTGCCGCACCGCAGCATTCTTGCATTCCGCATTGCCAAAAGCAATTTTTGCAATGTGAAATTTGCTGATCAGGGGATTTCAGGAGCCCGTGCACCCGCACTGCCAGGCCGGCCTGGCCCCGTCAAGCCCTGGGTGCACGCGCCACGTCGCGCATCCAGTCACCGCCATCGATGCGCGCCGCCGAACGCACCCGGCTGGGGTTGATCTCGTACACCAGGCAGTCCACCGATCGGCCGCCCACCTCCAGGGCGATTTCGCGCTTGAAGTATTCGTCGTCGGGTGCACCGGAGATTTCCTCGATGGCGTCGAGGCGCCGCTCCAGCGCCGGCTCCATGGCGTAGACCTCGCCGACAACGTCCACGGTGCCGCCCAGCACCAGCCCGGGGTAGGCCCCCAGGTGGTACAGCGTGCCCGCAATGCGCGAGAACCCGATGAAACGCGGTGCCGGCTGCAGCCGTGTGATGTCGTTGGAGCCCCCCTTGCGCAGGGTGCCGTAGACGAACACGCAGCGCAGCGGGCCGGAAGAAGGGGATGCATCGGGCATGGCGTGCAGATCCTTGGGGAATGCCCGTCAGGCGGTGAGCGTGATTTTTCCGGCGCGGCCCGGCACGTCGCTGGCCGCCGCAGCCCTGGCCGCATCCGCAATGTCGAAGGACGCCTCCACCGGCAGGCGCAGTTCGCCGCTGGCGGCCAGGCGGATCAGTTCGCCGATCAGCCGCGCCATCTCGGCTGGTGGCGTGGCCTCGGAGCGCTTGGCGCCCCAGAAGCCCTTGACCGTGGCCTGCTTGAAGATCAGGTTGTTGGCGCTCAGCACCAGCGGCTGGCCCGACATGGCACCGAAGGACACCAGCGTGGCCCCGGCCGCCACCACGTTCATGATCTGGTTGGCGGCATCGCCACCGATGGAGTCCACCGCCCGCACGATGGGCTCGCCAGCGGTGATGGCCTGCACGCGCTCCTCCCAGCCGGCCTGCTCGGTCGAGACACCGTTGGCAATGCCCAGGGCGTCGAGCTCGGCCACGCCAGCATCCCTGCGCACCAGGTTCACCACCTTCACGCCGCGCGCCTGGGCCAGCATGGCCACGGTCTTGCCCACGGCGCCGTTGGCGGTGTTCTGCACCATCCACTGGCCGGGCTGCAGCTGCAGGTCTTCCAGCAGCATGGCGGCCGACAGCGGCATCGCGATGAGCTGGCAGGCCAGGCTGTCCGACAGCGCATCGGGCACCGGGATCAGCTTGGCGCCCTGGGCCAGGAAGTACTCGGCCCAGGTGGCGCTGGCACCGGCCAGCATCACACGCTGGCCGACCTGGAGGTGCGTGACGCCCTCGCCGAGCGCGTCGACCACCCCCACCGCCTCCGTACCGGGAACCGCCGGCAGCGGCGGCCTGTAGCCGTACTTGCCGCGGATGATGGCCAGGTCGTGGTTGTGAATGGGCGACATCGCCATGCGCACCCGCACCTGGCCGGCGGCGGGCTGGGGCTGCGGGCGGTCGGCCAGGACCAGCACTTCGGAGGGTTCGCCAAAGGATTCGAAAACGACACTGCGCATGGGATGCTCCTTGGAACAAGGGATGAAAAAAGAGAAGCGCCAGATCTGCGCCATGGACCCAAAGGAGCTTAGCGCCTGTGCAATCATCGCGGGGTCGCTCTGCCGACACCCCTGTCCTGCCCGCGATCCCCGTGCATTGCATCGGAGCGCGGGAGCGAACGCCGCCCCCCCCCC
>NZ_AKJX01000166.1 GCF_000276605.1 Acidovorax sp. CF316
GTTGTCTCAGTTCCATCGGGCTAAAGAGCCGGGCTGCTATGCCGGGCGCGAGGCTTGCGCCAGCCCGCGCACGTCCGCCAGCTGGCTGAGCTGCCAGCACGAAGCGATCAACTGAACCGAGCGCTGCGCGCCGATGACGGCAGCGGCCAGCTCATTGAATTTGGCTTCGAGGTCACCATCAGTCATGGGCCGCTGCAGTGAGCCGATGGCATGGTCAACGCGCACGTGCACGCGGCGGCCATCCCGGAGCACTGCCGTCACGTCTGCGGCGGCCTCGTCGATGGAGTCGTCCACGGTGGCCAGCACCTTGCGGCGCAGCGCCACCACGTCCTCGCGGTTGACGATGGCATCGTCGTACTCGCCTTCGCCGGCCTTGCCGAAGACCAAGCCGGCCGCGCAGCCGTGGTACACGCTGAACTTGGCGGCCAGGCCGTCGGCCGGCTCCTTCTTGCCGGTGAGCTCCAGCACCAGCGAATGCACGCGCAGCTCGATGCGCTCGACGTCATCCGCCCGCACGCCCTGGGCGCGCAACTGCACGCAGGCGTCGATGCTTGGGTGGATCACGATGCCGCAGGCAAACGGCTTGTAGGCATTGAACGATATCTCGAAGCGCTGGCCCAGTTCGTCGGTCACTTCCGACCAGGTGGCCTTGGGCGAGATCACCTGCACGAAGCCGCGCGGCGCCTCCAGCGCCCGTTCGCTGGCGGTGAAGCCCTGCTGCGCCAGCAACGCCGACATCAGGCCCGCGCGCGCTGCGGCGCCTGGGTGGAACGGCTTGGTCATGGTGCCGAACTGCTCGCGCAGGCCCACCGGTTGGGAGGCCGCGATGCCCAGGGCCATCTGGGTCTGGCGCACGTCCAGCCCCAGCAGGCGGGCACAGGCCGCAGCGGCCCCCAGCATGCCGGTGGAGCCGGTGATGTGCCAGCCGCGGTCGTAGTGGTCCGGGTAGATGGTGTTGCCCACGCGGCAGGCCACATCGATGCCGAGCACCAGTGCGTCGATCAGCTGGCGGCCGCTGGCGCCGGTGTGCTCTGCCAGCGCAAACGCCGCAGAGGCCACCGGGCCTGCCGGGTGGATGATGGTCTTGAGGTGCGTATCGTCGAAGTCGAAGGTGTGCGAGGTGATGCCGTTGACCAGCGCCGCGCTGGCGATGTCCACGCGCTCGCTGCGCCCGGCCACCGTGGCCTGGGGCGCGGGCTGCAGCACGGCGATGGCGGCCAGCGCCATGTCGGCGGTTTCGTGGCGCGCAGCACCGATGGCGCAGCCCAGCCAATTCAGGAAGGTGCGGTGCGCTTCGTGTTCCACGGCGTCGCTCCAGCCGCGCGAGGGATGCTGCGCGACGTGCTCGGCCAGGATGCGGGTGATGGGAGGGGCGTTGTGGTCGGCGGCGACCTGGGTATTGCGTGCCATGGTATGTGTGACTTGGGATTGGATGAAAAAACGGGGCCGGTGCGCCAGGCACTCAGCGGCAGAAACCGGGTTCCTGCGGGCAGTCGTGGCCGGAAGCGCTGCTCATGCGTCCAGCGAAATCTTGCGTTCCCTGGCCAGGGCCGTCCAGCGTGCCACGTCGTTGCGGATATAGGCGCTGAACTCCGCGGACGCCATGGGCGATGGCTCCACGGCCTCGCCGGCCAGCTTGTCGAGCATTTCGGGAGCGCGCAGCACGGCGCCCAGGGTCTCGTTGAGCCGGGCGACGATGGCCGGGGGCAGGCCTGCGGGGCCGACCACGCCATACCACTGCACGGCATCCAGGTTCTTCAAGCCCAGTTCCTCGAAGGTGGGAATGTCTTTGATCTGCTGCGCACGCGCCAGCCCGGTGACGGCGATGGCCCGCACCCGGCCCGAGCGCAGGTGCGGCAGTGCGGCGGCCAGGCCCGGAAAGCAGGCCTGCGTCTGGCCACCGATCACGTCGGTGATGGCGGGCGCCACGCCGCGGTAGGGCACGTGGGTCAGCGGCGTGCCGAGCTGCTGGGTCAGCAGCTCCATGGTCAGGTGGGTGAGCGAGCCGGCACCCGCAGAGCCGTAGCTCACCTTGCCGCGGTTGTCCTTGAGGTAGTCGACGAAGCCCTTGAAGTCCTTCACCGGAAGGTTGGCATCCACGATCAGCACGTTCGGAGTGGCGCCGATCATGCCGATGGCCGTGAAGTCCTTGACCGGGTCGTACGGCACCTTGCGCGTGGCAGGGCTGGTGCCATGGGTGGCGACGTAGCCCTGCATCAGCGTGTAGCCGTCGGCGGGCGCGCGCGCCGTGTTCTGGCAGGCAATGACACCACCGCCGCCGCCGACGTTCTCCACCACGAACTGCTGCCCGAGCGTGCGGCCCCAGCGCTCGGTGACGGTGCGGCCGATCAGGTCGCTGCCGCCACCGGCCGCCACGGGCACGATGTAGCGGATGGGCTTGTCCGGGTAGGCCTGCGCCCGCGCGGCCTGCCATCCCAGGCCGGCCGGGACGATCAAGGCAGGGGCCGCCTGCAGAATGCGCCGTCGTTGCATGCTCATGTCTGTCTCCTGTGGTGGTTCTGCGTGGCGGCCTTGCAGGGCAGACCGCCATCGCTGGGAGGCTGTGCCCTCAGCCCGTGTGCCGCCGAGGTGCCCGAACAGGCAGCACCTTTTTTCCATCTACCAGGTGCCTGGCACGCCGCATGGCGCGCCAGGCACCTGGTTGCGTCAGCTGTCTTCGAAGAAGGCCATCAGGCGCACGCGCCCCGCCTGCACATGGCGCTCGGCAGCGGCGCGGGCCCGCGCGGCATTGTTGGCTGCGATGGCGTCGAAGATCGCGCGGTGCTCGACGTTGGAGCGCCGCATGTTGCCCGGCGCATTGAAGTAGCGGCGCCGCACCAGGTGCAATTCCTTGACGTAGTCGTCGTAGGCCTGCTGCGCTCGCCGGTTGTTCGACAGCTGCATGATCAGCGCGTGGAACTGCAGGTTGAGCTCGTAGTAGACGGTGCCCTCCCCTGCCTCGCAGGCTTGGTCCATGCCCGCCAGCAGCGCCTCGCAGCGCTGGCGGTGCTCTTCCGTCATGTGGTCGCAGGCGCGCTCGGCCGCGTAGCCAAACACCAGGGCGCGCAGTTCGTACAGTTCCAGGGCTTCGCGCAGCGTGAGCTGGCGAACGTACACGCCCTTGTTCGGAACCGCGGTGACGATGCCCAGCCCGGCCAGCACCCGCACGGCTTCGCGGATGGGGCCGCGGCTCGTGCCCATGCGCAGGGCCAGCGCCGCCTCGTTGAGGCGGTCACCCGGCTTGAACTCACCCGTGTAGATCAGCTGCTTGAGCTGCTCCACGATGGAGTTCGAGAGGCCTGCGCCGCGGGGGACCGAAGGGGATGTCGTCATGGGGGTGGATCGTACCTGCGCCCGCTGCGGGGACCGTGCGCTCATTCGACCTTCACATTGGCGCTCTTGACGAGGCCGACCCAGAACTTGCCGTCCTCGTCAAGGAACCGGCCGAAGTCCGCCGGCGAACTGGACAGGGACACCTCGGTCCCGTCGCGGGCCAGTGCGGCCTTCACCGAGGGCTTCTGCATGGCCGCCACGGTGGCCGCGAACACCTTCTGCAGGATGGGCGCGGGCGTGTTGGCCGGCAGGAACATGCCGTACCAGAACTCGAGGTCGTAATCCGGCAACCCGGCTTCGCGCATGCCCGGCAACTGCGGCACGAGCGGCGAGCGCTCCCGGGTGCTCACCGCCAGGGCGCGCAGCTTGCCGCTGCTGGTCATGGGCAGCACCGACGGCGAGGTGCCGAACGTGACCTGGGTGTCGCCGGCCATGACGGACTGGATTGCCAGGCTGCCGCCCCGGTAGGGCACGTGCGTCATCTCGGTCTTCGTCACCTGGCTGAACAGCGCCGCGCCCAGGTGCGGGGCCGAGCCATTGCCCGAGGTCGAATAGTTGAGCTTGCCCGGGTCCTTTTGCGCCGCCTTGATCAGGTCCTGCACCGACTGGATGCCGGTGGACGGATTGACCGCCAGCACCAGGGGCGAGGTGGTGATCCGGGTGACAGGCGCCAGGTCCTTGGCGGTGTAGGTGAGCTTGGGGTTGAGCGCCGGATTGACCGAGATGCTGCTGGGGCTGGCGATGAGCAGGGTGTAGCCGTCGGGCGCCGACTTGGCGACGATGTCGGCGGCGATGCTGGAGCCGTTGCCCGGCTTGTTGTCGATGATGACGGGCTGGCCCAGCTCCTTGGAGAAGGCGTCGCCCATCGCCCTGGCGACGTAGTCGGCCGCGCCGCCGGGCGCAAAGCCCACCACCAGCCGGATCGGCTTGGTGGGGTAATTGGCCGGCGTGGACTGGCCGATGGCGCTGGTGGCGCAGGCCACGAGCGCCAGCGCCATCAGCAGCTTGTTGTGGTTCATTGGTTTGTCTCCTGGTATACCGTTGCGGGGTCTACGTGGGCATGCGCAGAACGATCTTTCCGGCATGCGCGCCCGCTTCCATGCGCGCCTTGGCCTGCGCCAGCTGCGCGAAGTCCACCACCTCATCAATCCGGGGGCGGATACGGCCCGTGGCGAACAAGGGCAGCACCTCGACCACGAAGCGCGGAACCGCTGCGGATTTCTGTGCCTTGCTGCGCAGCTTGTTCGATACGCCGAAGACGGTCAGGCGCCTGGCATGCAGCGCGCCGAGGTCGATATCCCCATGCACCACGCCATCCACGTAGCCCACGGTTGCCAACTTGCCCTCGAAGGCCAGGCAGCGGATGCTCTCGGCGAAGACCGTACCACCCACCGTGTTGATGGCGAGGTTGACACCTTTGCCTGCGGTCGCTTCAAGCACCCGTCCAGAGAAATCCGGGGCCCGGGTGGGAATGCCTAGGTCGAGGCCGAGGGAAGCCAGAAGTTCGAGCTTTTCCCTGGAGCCGGAGGTACCGATGACCTGGGCCCCCAGCGCCTTGGCCAGCTGCAGCGAGGCGACGCCCACACCGGACGACACGCCGTTGATCAGCACCCACTGGCCTGCTTCGAGCCCGCCCTGCAATACCAGCATGTCGTAGGAAACGAGAAAGGTCAGCGGAATGCTGCCCGCCTCCTCCCACGACAAGGCGGCCGGCACGTGCATCGCCTCGGCGGCATCGATCAGCGCGTACTCCGCGAAGGCCCCCGCACAGCGGCCCATGGTGCGGTCGCCGATGGCAAAGCCGGTGGTGCCTTCCCCCAGCGCCACCACCTCGCCCGAACATTCGCCGCCAATGGCCTTCCAGCTGCCGGGAGCGCCGTGCAGCCCATGGCCGGCAACGAACTCACCGCGGTTGAGCGATGCGGCACGCACACGCACCAGCAGTTGCTGCGCGCCCGGTGTGGGCACCGGCACGCTGCGCTGCTCCAGCAGCGATGAGTCGTCGTTTTGCTGCATCCAGTAGGACTGCATCTGTTTCGGGCCCATGGGTCGGTTCCTTGTGGTGAGGGATTCAGCGGCCGGTGAAGACTGGCTTGCGCTTTTCCATGAAAGCCGTGCGGCCCTCGGTGTAGTCGGTACTCTGAAAGCACCCTTGGATCAGCGATGTGCATAGCGGCAGGTCGATATCCGTCGAGGGCTTGAGGATCTCGCGCGTGATGGCCTTGCCGGCGGCGATGGTCAGCGGGGCGTTCTGGCCAATGGTGCCGGTGTATTCGGCCAGCAGCGCGGCCAGCGCTTCGACAGGGGCCGTGCGGGTGATGAGGCCGACGGCACGGGCCTCTCCCGCGTCGATGCGGCGGGCGGTGAAGAACAGATCCTTGGCGACGCCCGGGCCAACGAGATCGACGAGGTTCTTCATCGCCGAATAGCGGTAGCCCAGTCCCAGGCGGGCCGCCGGCACGGAGAACACCGCATCGTCGGCCGCAATGCGGATGTCGCAGCTGATGGCCACGTTCACACCGCCGCCGATGCAGTAGCCGCGGATGCTGGCCAGGGTGGGCTTGGGAAAGTCATGGATGGCCATGAGCGCCTCTTCGGCCATGGCCTCGTAGCGCGCCACGGCCTCACGCGCCGCCCGCATGTCCTCGAACTGCGAAATGTCCGCCCCGGATACGAAGGCCTTGTCGCCCGCGCCCGAGAACACCACCAGGCGCACGCGGTCGTCGCCCTTCGCCACTTTCAGCAGCCGGGGAACGGCCTCCCACATGTCGACGGACAGGGCGTTGTGCCGTGCCGGGTTGTTGAACTGCACGTGCAGCGCACTGCCGTCAAGCCAGGAAAGCACCCGCTCGGTGCCGGATTCATAGATGGGTTCGGACATCAGAAAACTCCTTGTTCCTTCATCTGGGCGATGTGCTCTGCCGAGAGCCCCAGTTCCTGCAGCACCTCCTCGGTGTGCTGGCCTCGGCGCGGCGCGGCGCGCACGATGGTGCTGGGGGTGCGTTCGAGTTGCACCGGTTGGCCCACCAGCCGCTGCGGCCCCAGGCGCTCGGACACCACCTCCTTGACCATGCCCAGATGCTCGATCTGCGGCTCAGCGAACACCTCGCGCATGTCGCTGATCAGGCCGCAGGCCACGCCGCCCTCATTGAACTTCTGGACCCAGTGTGCGCGGTCCTGTGCAGCCAGGCGCAGGTTGATCTCGGCGTTAAGGGTGTCGCGGTTGACCGAGCGCGAGGGCTTGTCGTGGTAGCGCGGGTCGCCGATCCACTCCGCCGCACCGAGGATGTTGCAAAAGCGCTCCCAGATCTTGGAGCCGAAGACGGCGATGTTCATGTAGCCGTCGCGGGCCTTGTAGACCCCGGTGGGAATGCTGGTCGGGTGGAAATTGCCGGCCTGCGTCGCCACCTCGCCATCGATGAGAAAACGGGAAGTCTGGAAATCCAGCATGTAGACCATGGATTCGAGCAACGAGGTGTGCAGCCACTGCCCCTTGCCCGACGCTCCGCGTTCGAGCAGCGCCACCAGGATGCCCTGGGCCGCAAAGATGCCGGCGCACAGGTCGGCGATGGGGATGCCCACGCGGATCGGCCCTTCGCCGGGCAGGCCGGTCACCGACATCAGGCCGCCCATGCCCTGCGCGATCTGGTCGAAACCCGGGCGCTGCGCCAGCGGCCCGGTCTGGCCAAAACCCGAGATGCTGGCGTAGATGAGGCCGGGATGGTCCTTGGCCAAGCTGTCGTAGTCGATGCCCAGGCGGTACTTCACGTCCGGCCGGAAGTTCTCCACCACCACGTCCGCAGTGGCGATCAGGCGCTTGAGCGTGGCGATGCCCTCCTCCTCCTTGAGGTTGAGCGTGATCGAACGCTTGTTGCGGTGGGTGTATTGGTAGTCGGATCCATCCTGGCCACCCAGCGTGTCATCACCGCGCATGTGCTCGGGCATCTGCACCTGCACGACGTCGGCGCCCCAGTCGGCCAGTTGGCGGCACGCCGTGGGCCCGGCACGAACCTGGGTCAGGTCGATGACGCGAAAGCGCGATAGCGCTGAGGATGCGGGCAAATGGGGCATTTGCAGTTCCAGAACAAGATGGCTGATTGTTTTCACCAACCCGCCAAACTGTCAACACTTTTGCCATTTAAGTTGACTTAGGGAAATCCATTGTTTGCCGTTTTCGGGGCCGGTGACACAATCCGTCGGCCCTGGGCTGCCACCCCGGCGCCCCCATCGCCCCGATCAAACAAGGAGCACCGCCTTGCCTCTGCCCAGCCCTCTTGCCCGTCTCCCACTACCGCACAGCCTGGCGCCCCTGCTGTGCGCAGCCCTGCTGGGAGGCTGCGCCGCTGTGGCGCCCACCGGGTCGTCGTCCTCTCCGCCCCTGCCGGCAGAAGCCGTCCGGGCACTGGCACCGGACGGGACGCTGCGGGCCTCGATCAACCTCGGCAACCCGGTGCTGGCCTCGCGCGATGCGGCCACGGGCGCGCTCAAGGGCGTGTCGGTCGATCTGGCACGGGAGCTCGCTCGGCAGCTCGGCATGCCGTTGGAACTCAAGGCCGTGGATGCGGCCGGCAAATCGGTGGAGGTGGTGCGTGCAGGCGCGGCCGACGTTGGCTTCTTCGCCATCGACCCGGTGCGCGGCGAAGGCGTGTCGTTCACCGCGGCCTACGTGGTGATCGAGGGCGCCTACCTGGTGCGCGCCGATTCGCCGCTGACCGCCAACGCCCAGGTCGACCGGCCCGGGACCACGGTGGTGGTCGGCAAGGGCAGTGCCTACGACCTGTTCCTCACCCGCGAGATCAAGCAGGCCACGCTGGTGCGGGCCCCCACCTCGCCGCAGGTGGTCGACGAATTCCTGTCACGCAAGCTCGACGTGGCGGCGGGCGTACGCCAGCAGCTGGAGGCCGATGCGCAGCGCGTGCCCGGTGTGCGAGTGCTGCCCGGCCGCTTCATGGTGATCGAGCAGGCCATGGGCGTGCCGGCCAGCCGCCCGCCGCTGGCGCGGACCACGCTGCATGCCTTCGTGGAACGCATGAAGGCGAGCGGCTTTGTCGCCGCGGCGCTCAAGCGCCATGGCATCGAGGGTGCGGCCGTCGCCGACCTAGCGCCACAGCACTAACGCGGCGCCCACTAACATAATTTATGTCCTGCGCGATATCTCGAGAATGGTACTGGCAGGGGCACTGAGATGATCCGCCAGAGGGCGGGCGATCTTGCGACTACCCCAGGCAGGATGCTCGAGACGCAGCATCACTACCGCCTACTCCATCGCCAAGCTCGTGCGGGGGGTGCTTGCCAATGGTCGTCGCGTGCGCGGGCTATGTGCCGCTGGACTGTTAGCGCCAGTGCAATCGTGATCAGCAGGGAGTGCGGATAAAAACTTGGACTGGTTTTATGCCGCAAGTCCAAGGCTCGCCCGGTATTCGACAGGGCTGAGGAAGCCAAGGGAGATCTTGATCCGCTTCTCGTTGTACCAGCGGATGTAGTCATCGACTACCTCAATGAACTGCTCAAAGGTCGTGCCTTTCCAGTCCCGAGGACAGAACAACTCATTCTTCAGCCGACCGAAGAACCCCTCGCAGGCTGCGTTGTCCGGCAAGCATGCCTTGCGGGACATTGAACGGGTAAGGTTCGCGTCGCTCATTCTCGATAGCCAGCGTGGCCAGCGGTAGTGCCCTCCGCGGTCTGAGTGGACCACTGGTCGGTCGCTGGTTGCCGTCACAGTCTCTATGGCAGCATCCACCATGGTGTTGACCAGTTCAGCGTCCGTCGTGCCAATGGTCCAGCTCACCACCATCCCGCAGGCACCGATCAGTTCGGCCACCTCGGCCGCCCAGGGCAGACAGGCGGACCAGTCCACCCCGGCATCGTGCAGGGCGCGCACCGACTTCACCAGGCCTGCGCGCAGGGCGAGCACCATGATGGGCACGCCATCGGCCGTGGCATTGGGCGAAGCCCCGGCCTTGACCTCGTTGGCGAGCGCGCCGTCTTTGGCCTCCAGCACCAGCTCGTACAGGCGCTCGCCTTCGGACAGCACTGGCTTAGGAAAGGCCTTGGCCGTGATGCGCTTGCCGGCATGGTAATACGTCGTGGCCGATTCGCCGACCTGGCTGTTGAACACCTGCACCCGCAGATACTCGGCGCCCGAAGCGTGCCAGGCCAGGACCTGAGGCTTCTTCAGTGGGTCGTGCGCCGACGTGTCGACCGTGCAGCGCAGCGTGGTGCCCAGCAAGGAAGTGCTCGTGACACATGGCTCGTCCCAGTATTCGAAGAAACGGTCCAGCGGCTCGGGCAAGGCAGCGTCGGGCGCTTGAATGGCGACCTGCAGCAGGGCAAGCAGCCGGGCCAGCGCAGCGGCGTCGGAACCGATGCAGGTGAAGGTGTAGGTGTTGGCGGACATGAAATGGCGGGCCTGCAGAAAAGCCAGACGGGCGATGCGCCAAGGCTATCTGGGCTGTGGCCGCCAGATTAAGCGAACCGGACAGGGTGTCGCGGGGAAGCTGGACAGCGCCCCCGGAGTGTCGAGCGTCGAACTGCACGTCCGTGGAAAGTGGGTCGCCACCGCGCAGGACCGCCAATATCCGACTCTCGATCAGAGGCTACCGCAAGGTTTTTCCGTGCAGATCCAGCCAGCCTTTGCAGGCTGCCAGCGCTGTATCCACATCCGCTTGGTTGTTGTACAGGTGCAATGAAAACCGGAGCGCACTGCGCCGAACGGCGGCTTGCACCTTATGGGCCTGCAGGTGTGCTTGTAGGCGTGCGGCAGCGTCGGGGTTATGCGACTCGATGCACACCATATTGGCTCGCAGGGCTTCTGGAGCTCGGGCTACCGGAGCACCTAGGTTCACCAACCCGTCCGACAGCGCCGAGGCGAGTCGGGTCACGTGCGCGTCGATTGCCTGTGTGCCAACGCCGTTCAGCAACTCTAGTGTGTCACCCACTAGCAGCGACGCAAGAAAGTTGTAGTTTCCCAAGTTGAAGCGCTGAGCGGCTCCCTGGTACCTAATTGGCGCATCGTCGTAGTCTGCCTCGTGGTTTGCTTCCAATTCAACGCCGAATTGGGCGAGGTAACGAGGAGTCAGGGTTTCTGCAAACTCGCGGCGTACATACAAGAAACCCATGCCGTACAAAGAGCACAGCCCCTTCTGAGCGCTGGCTGCAAATGCGTCGATCGGGGTGCGCGTGAGATCGAGGTGCGTGACTCCTATGCTTTGTGCTCCATCGACCACCAGATGAACGCCGGCGCTCCGGCAAGCTGCACCCAGCCTATCAAGGTCGGCCCGGAAACCGGGCTTGAACGAGGTAGCCGATAGCGTAACCACGCGCGCCCGGTGACTGCCTTGCAGGGCATCGATGACGGCGTCGGTGGGAAACAGACCGTCCGCCGATGCAAAGTCGCGGATTGACACCTGCAGACCTTCGAGGTTGCGCCATGCGTAGATGTTGTTGGGATGTTCCACGCCGGAGCAGAGAAATACTTCATCACCCGCATGCCACGCTATAGACGCGGCGACCATGTTGAGGCCATCTGAGACGTTTTTGGTTATAGCGATTTCGTCGGTCGCGGCACCAATCAGTTGCGCAAAGCCGGCACGTGCTCTTTCGACCAAACCGAAATAGGCGTTCTTGTCGGCAGTTCCCTGCACACGCTGCTGCAGGTGCGCGTGCGCCCGGTCGGGTGCGTTGTCGGGCACCAAGCCGCGGCTAGCAACGTCGAAGTAGGTTTGTGTGAGAGCGCCTGGAAAGCGATGGCGTGAGGCAGCGAGGCGATGGGTCTCGGAAGGGGAGAGCGTGTATTGAGTCAGCATCGTGGCCGTAGGATCGTAGATGAGAGATGGAACAGCTTGACAGATCAGTTACTGTCGCTCGATGCCAGCAGCCTTGACAATGCGGGCCCAGTTGGCAAGGTCGTCGGTCATGAAACGCTGGGTCTGGACTGCATTAAGTTTTCCGGGCGTGATACTGAGGTCCGACAGAGCCTTGCTCACCGGTGCCGACACCAATGCAGCCGCCAACTCCTTTTCCCAGCGCTGTGAAATGGCAGTTGGTACGTTCGCTGGAAGCAGCACAGCAAACCAGTAACCGGCGTCCATACCCGAGATGCCCTGTTCTTGGAAGGTGCGTACTTCTGGATAGTCACGGTGGCGCTGGGCACCCGTTACGGCAATCGCTTTCAGTTTGTCGGACTTGAGGTATTGCCCGGCCGATGCTGGACTGGTAAAAATCAGATCGATTTGTCCGGCCAGCACGTCGATAACGGCTTGTGACGAACCCTTGTAAGGAATCATCTCAATTTTGAGGCCAGACTGAATCCGATAAAGTTCAGATATGAGCTGGCTAGCAGTTCCCGACCCGATGCCTGATGTGAAGCTACCGCCCGGGCGGGTGGGCGCTGCACTTCGCATGTCTTGCACACTCCGCAGATTGGACTGTCGGCTGGCAAACAGCATGGCTGGGGTGGTGCCGACCATGCCTACCGGCTGAAAGCTCTTTATTGCGTCATAGGAAAGGCGCTGGTAGAGCGCCGGTGCAGTGGTGTATGCAGTGTCGGCAAGCAGAACCGTATAGCCGTCCGGTGCAGCCTTGGCTGCCAGCGCGGTGCCTAGTGTGGCGCCCGCGCCCGGCTTGTTGTCTACCACGACGGGCTGACCGAATTGATCGCCCAACTGCTTTGCCAGAAGACGCGCCAGAGCGTCCGAGCTTCCGCCTGCGGTGTAAGGCACCAACACGGTAATGGCTCGTTCAGGAAAGCCTGCTGCATGGGCGAGTGAGCCAAGGAGCACGCAGGTTACGCATACGATGGCCCGGGCAAAGGTAGTGAGTTTCATGGTTCTTCAGTGCGATGAAGGTTAAAAAGCAGTTCAAATGATCGGTGGTTCATGGCGGTGCCACCATCGAAAAAAATGCGTCGCACTATGAGCCCAACGAATACCTCCCTTCTTCAAAACTTACCTTCCATTTAGGCTCCTTCGTGTACACGATGCCCTATCCAGCGATCCGGCTCAAGATGGGTTCACCGTCCGCTTATCCAGCAGTGGTATTTCGGGATGAAGATGCACATTGGCATGGACAGCCGCCCGGGCTGGCCCACACGCCGCGGTAAGGGCGGCCAACGTGCACTACAAGCACTTGCGCCCCGAGCTGCCGCACGGCAACGAGCAGCGTGTGTATGCCGACAGCGCCTCGGCCAGTCAGAAGGCGTTGAACGGATCGAAGGCCCCAAGGCCTGGGACTTCACCAATCTGCGCGTGCGCAGGGGTGGGGAGATCGACGAGGCGCAGCGCTCGAAGAAGCAAAACAAGTCCAAGGTCCGGGCGCGAGTCGAGCATGTCTTCGCCGTGTTCAAGCGGCTGTGGGGCTTTGCCAAGGTGCGCTACAGAGGTCTTGCCAAGAACGCCACGCGTTCGTTCGTGGTGCTGGGGCTGGGGCTGGCCAATATCTCCCTGGCTCGTCAGCGCCTCATGGCATGAGTGCGTCCGTTGCGCAGGTTCCGCAAGGTCTGTATGGCCAAGAACTGTCGTCAAATCGCGCCACTTCCCCGCCTCAGCGGCCCTTTACGCAGCGGATCGCTCAACTCGACTACTTGTTCAGAGTAGCCTTAAAGGGCGTAGAGCTCGATACGGGGGCTGCCCGTGCCCTTTGACGGCATTAGAAAGTCTCCCAGTCTGCCTTGATGTCAGCCGGTGTGGCAGGCGCACGGGATGTGAACTTGGCAGGCGCGGCTCTCATCGGCGGTGGCTGGGCTTGCGGGTTTCGGGTGCGCGTGCCGCTGCAGCAATGCGCGCAGTTGGTGCGGGTCGCGCTGGCACGACGTACGGGACTGGCGACAGGGATCTTGCAGGAGCAGGCACGGCACGACCAGACGGGCAATGGGCCGGCACAGTTGCCGCATGCGCGCTCAGCTTGAAAACACTAACCACCTTAAGCAGATCGCTGGCCTGGGTCTGCAGGCCGACCGCGGCAGCGGCCATTTCCTCGACCAAGGCTGCGTTCTGCTGGGTGACTTGGTCCATCTGGGTGACAGCGTCGCCGACCTGGGCCACGCCCGCGCTCTGCTCTGCGCTGGCCAAGCTGATCTCGCTCATCATCTTGGTCACGTGCTGGATGGAGCCGACTACCTCCGTTATGGTAGTGCCGGCGCGGTCCACCAGTGCACTGCCGTCCGAGACACGCGCCACGCTGTCGGTGATCAGTTGCTTGATTTCCTTGGCCGCATCGGCCGAGCGGCCGGCCAAGCTGCGCACCTCGCCGGCGACCACCGCAAAACCCCGGCCCTGCTCGCCGGCGCGGGCGGCTTCCACCGCGGCGTTCAAGGCCAGTATGTTGGTCTGAAAGGCGATGCCGTCGATCACGCTGATGATGTCGGCAATCTTCTTCGAGCTGTCGTTGATGCCCTTCATGTTCTCGACCACGTGGCCGACTACTTCGCCGCACTGAATTGCCACGGCGGAAGCGCTCTTCGCCAACTGCGTGGCCTGGCTGGCGTTGTCGGCGTTCTGCCTGACGGTGGAACTCAGCTGCTCCATCGAGGCGGCGGTTTGCTGCAGCGCACTGGCCTGGCTCTCTGTGCGGGCTGATAGGTCGTTGCTGCCCTTCGAAATCTCGGTGCTAGCGGTGGCAACGCCGTCGGCACTGATGCGCACCTGTTGCATCACCGCATGGATCTTTTCCACGAACTGATTGAAACCGGAGGCGATCGCGGCGAGTTCGTCGCGCCCGGTGGATGCGACGCGCAGGGTCAGGTCGCCGTCGCCCGAGCCCACATCCTGCATGGCGTCGCGCAAGACGGTCAGGCGGCTCAGCACCCTGGTCAGCATGGCACCGACCATCAGCACCACGACTAGGCCGATGACCAGGCTTCCGACCAGCGAAGACCACATCAACGAGTGGATGCCCGCCATGGCTTCGTCGCGGTGCATAGCCACCAACAGCGTCCACTCGGTGCCAGCAATGGGCGCAGCATAGACCAGCCGGGCCTCGTTCGAGATGTTGACTTCGGTCAGCCCTTTGAGCGCTGCCATGCCGGCCGTATCCAGGCCGGGCGCGATGTCAGTCACCGGTTTGTGAAGCAGCTTCTGGTCTTCATGCACCACGATATTGCCGTCCTTGGAGACGATGAAGCCGTAGGTGCTGGGCGTGGGGCGGATCGACGCGATATTGCGCGCCACCTTGTCAACCAGCACGTCGGTAGCGATCACGGCCTTGGTGTCAGCGCCCTGCTTGACGGCCCGGGCGAAGGTGATGAGCAGCTTCTGGGTCGAAGCGCTGATGTAGGGCTCGGTCACCACCGGTCCCGTAGCCGCGGCGGCCAGCCTGTACCAGGGCCGAGCAGTCGGGTCGTAGTCCGCAGCGCGGGTGCGCACTTCTGAGAAGATGGCTTTCTTGTCCGCATAACCGATGTAGGCCTGGTAAACACCGCCAGCGATCTTGGCCTGCTCCAGGGGCTTGGCCGCATCCTCGGCTTCCACCGTCGGCACTAGGGACGCCACAACCCGGTGGTTCTGCGCGACCCATTCGGCCACGCCTTCGGCGTGCGAAGACGCGAGCGAACGTACATGGTCATTGAGCGAATCCATCGCGTAGTGACGGGCGGTCAACACATTGGTGGCCGACAGCCCCAACAGGCCGATCAGCACCAGTCCTCCGGTCATGGCGACGATTTTCCCGCGAAGGGACGAAGACTGTGAAAGCATGGAGACCCTGGTCGTGAAACGGATGCGCCGTTGCTAAGCGGAACGTTGTCAGGGCAACTGTGAGGTCGCACTGACTCAGGCAGTCAACCGTTGCCGGGGAACCTGTACTTCTTCTCTACGTCGGCCGACATCTCTAGCATGATTTTGTTAGTCAGACTCTCCGCGGTGGCCAGCGCGTCTGCCGCGCTTTTCTGAACGAAATTGTCGAGCAGCGATTTGGCCTTAAGCGGCTCCTTGGAATACGTGGCGATGTACTCTTTCTCAACGTCTTCCTGCCTTGCGGCGATGGTCCGCCTCAAGGCGTCGAAGGCCGCGCGCACCATGGGCGCATAGCGCGGGAAATCCTGCATTGCCAGAAGTTGGACCTTGCGAAACTTCCAAAAGGCGGAGGTACTGTCAGGCTCGTCCGGAACGCGAATAGAGAATTCCTCGGGGACGGCGACGCCGTGATAGAACGGCACGTACATACCCAGGGCGGTCATTCCGAGGTTCAGGTACTGCACGTTGGCGATGGCTGGTGGCAACGCTCCACGCGTCTGCAGGATGTGCGACTGGGTTGTTCGATAGACGGAGATGGGTCGCGCTGTTGCGCCCGGGTTCTTCGTCGTGTAGGGGTCGCTCGAAGTGTCGACATAGTAGGTCTTCAGAGCTTCTTCGACGTCAGAGACGGACAGCTTCCTATCCGGCTTCAAGAACGTGGGAAAGCTGTTTCCATTAACCTTCTGACCATGAAGCGACGCCGTGAAGAGACCTTGGAGATGTGCTACCCGGGGATAGTTGTAACCCACGTCGCGCTCAGTGTCGCCACCGAATATATTGCGGAAGTTGAACTTCTCGCCTCGCTCCGGATGAAAGAGTCCATTCGTCTTCGCGAATCTCGCGATGCCCGGAGATGCTAGAACATTGGCGGTGTCTGAAAGGTCCACTTCGCCGATGCGCGACTGGTTGGCCGACACGAAGTAAGCATCGTCGGGGATGCGAACCGCTACCCAGTGGTGACCGCCGGCATTCTCCAAATACCATGCCTCCTTGGCGTCCACAAGGCCGACACCGAACCCTTCCGCAGCCCCGTAATTTTCGATGAGACTGCCAAGGATTTGCGTTGCATGCCTCGCAGACCTCGCTTGCGGCAGAACGGCAGAGTTTATGGACTCTTCCCCGATACCGGTCTGCTTGACGTAGGGATCCACCAGCAGCGTCTTCTTGTTGCTTAGGATAGTTTCGGTCGCCGAGACACCAACGCCAAGGTCGTTGAAGCCGGATTCCTCGTAAGAATAGTTACTGTAGCGAATGTCGGCAAGGCCGCTGTAGCCGATGGAGTTTGGCGGCACCTGATGAACGAACTGGTTCTGTACACCTCTGATCTCATATGCATCCTTGGTGGGTGGGTGATAGAGGAACGAGCCCCTGTAAATGCGGATGTTCGGCGGGTCAACGTTTCTGGCGACCATGATCGAGCCGTCTGCGCTCGCCGCCCTTCCAATGATGATCGTGGTGCAGGCTTGTACATTGAGGCTTGTGGCGAAGGCAAGGGTAAGCAAAAGAGATTTCATGTTGTCTCCGAATTCTTTGGGCGGCTATCAGAAGCGATGCCGAATGCCGAACAGCACAACGTTCTGGCGGGAAGTCGTTGAAGGGGTGGCACCGTCTAGAGCGGCCACGGCGACTGCGCCCGTGGAGTCGGTACCGCGGGCATTTTGAAGCGCGTATAGGGAATAAAAGCTCGTGCGCTTTGAGAGCGAGTACACCGCGCCGACATTCAGTTGCCTATAAGTCTGAGAGCCGAATCCGGAACCCGCGGCCCCCTTGGTCAAGAAGTAGCCCACCCCTGCCATCAGGGCGTCTGTAACCTGATACCTGAGATTCACTTCCGAATTGGCGAATTTGGCGTCCCCACGGTACGCCGCCTGGGCGGCAGGAAGACCGGTAACAGGGACGGAGCCCAGTTGTCCAAATTTCACGCTGCTATAGACGGCCCCCACAGTTGCCTTGCCGATGTTGTAAGAGGATCCCAGGGCCATGACTTGCTGAGATCCGGCGGAGGCAAATCCCTTGAACTGCCCGAACGGCATGTTGTTGCCGGTTGCACTTGCATTCGCATTGCCAGCGAACAGCGAAAAATTCGGGTTGTCGGAAGACTGGTACCCCGCCCCAACCTTCCATGGCCCGTTCTCATACTTGGCCGCGAAGGACGCAATGTGATTTTTGGAAAACTGCGTTTGTTCGCCAAAGCCGTAGAGCGCACCGAAACTCAATCCGGAAAAATTTGGGCTCGTATATTTGACCGAGTTGTTGACGCGATAACTTACATTCAAGTTATCCATATCACCGGGGTGCTCTCCATACCCTTTGCCAGGCGCGGCCCAAGCCGAGCCCGACTCGAATCCGCCAACGAACTCCGCAATGGTTGCCGTATGCCGACCGAAGGTCAAGCTGCCCAAGTCGCTGGTGAAGCCCATGTACGCTCGCTTGCTGAAGAAAGTGCCACCAGAACCAGTCGCGCCGGTGAGCGGGTTAAAGCCGGCCTCTAGATTGAAGATAGCTTGGAGGCTGCTCCCCAAATCTTCGCTCCCACGAAACCCGACGCCGCAGCCGGATTGGTTACATCCGGTCAGGCCGCGCTTTTGGGCGCCTCCGGCGTTGGATACGTGGGTGACCCCTACATCAATGGTTCCGTATATGGTGACGCTCGACTGCGCAAAGGCGCTTGATGACCAAGGGAGTGAAAGGATGGTAGCGGCGCTCATGGCAAGAAGAAATCTGTTCATATAGTGCATCTCGCTCTTTGAGAATGGCTCAAACAGGAGCGTCTGCTGCATGGGCGAGTGGGCCAAGGAGCAAGCAGGTTCCGCATAGGATGGCCCGGGCAAAGGTAGTGAGTCTCATGGTTCTTCAGTGTGTGAGGGTTAAAAAGCAGTGCAAATGATCGATGGTTCATGGCGGTGCTACCATCGAAAAAAATGCGTCGCGCTATGAGCTCATCGAATACCTCTCTTCTTCGAAACTTACCTTCCGTTAAGGCTTTGTTGTTTTTCGATGTGGTGGCACGTCATCAAAATTTGGTGCGAGCTGGCGAAGAACTGCACATGACCCAAGGGGCGCTCAGCCGGCAGCTCAAGGCGCTGGAAGATCATCTGGGTGTAGTCCTGTTTATCCGCGGCCCCCGAGGCCTGAAGTTCACTCAGGAAGGCGAACTGCTGTACGACTACTCACGCCGCGCCTTCGAGACGCTCAGTAGCGGTTTGCGACGTCTGTCAGTTGATGCCGCTCGGGAGACGCTCGTGGTGTCTGTGGCGCGAAGTTTCGCGGCCTGCGTGCTGGCACCGAAGATTGGTGGATTCGTGCAAGCCCATCCCTGGGTAGACCTACGTATTGACGTACATCGCTACTTCACTGATCTAGAGTTGTCCGGTGCCGATATCTCCATACGGCTTGGCGCTGGCGACTGGGAGGGATACCGCATGCTTGCATTGACCTGTGATACGGTATGTGCAGTTTGCAGTCCGGCATTGGCAAGTGCGCTTCAGGACGCGGTCTCGCCAGGCTTGCCCGCAGGAACCGCTTTACTGCGCAATGCCGAGCGAGACTACTGGGCTGAGTGGCTTGGCATCGGAAATCGCTCTATCGATCTGGAGGCCGCCGCGACGGTGCGGTGCAACGATTCAGTAGCGTTGATCGAGGCAGTCAAGGCGGGAGGCGGACTGTGTCTTACCCGGCATTCGTTGGCAGCCGGCTCTATTGCTGCCGGGAGCTTGGTTCCACTGTGGGGTCAACAACTGAAGGATGGCCTGCGCTATTACGCGCTGATTGCCCGACGCTCCCATGCCCGCCGAGCAGCGGAACTATTCATGCAGTGGTTAGAGTCGGAATTTGTGCCTGCAATGTAGTCCCATCACCGCCCGGCGGTCCAGCAATTTGGCCCGCGATAGGACCTCAACTTACGCCCTTGCTGGGTGAAGTACCTTCCACCCGGCCGCCCATCGCACAGTGGCTACTTGTGTCCTGTCCCGCAGATAACTGGCATTAGTCGTGCATGCCTTCGCGGTACCCTAGCAACGGAGATACCGCGATGAGAACAGGCAGACCCAAGGCCGAGTTGGTGTTGACGCACGAAGAGCGTTTGCAGCTTCAGTCTTTCGCGCGCAGTCGCTCGCTGCCGGCGGCGTTGAGCAACCGCGCACGCCTTGTGCTGGCAAGCGCCGAAGGCCAGGCCAACAACGCGATCGCCGTGCGACTGGGGCTGACCACGCAGACGGTGGGCAAGTGGCGCACGCGGTTTATCGAGCGTCGTATCGCCGGCCTGTACGACGTCGTTCGCCCTGGCCCGGCGCGCACGATCGACGACGAACGGGTGGCGCTCCTGATCAAGACGACGCTGCACACCAAGCCTGCCAACGGCTCGACGCACTGGAGCGTGCGCACGGTGGCGGCCGAAACCGGCATCTCCAAGACCAGCGTGCAGCGCTACTTTCAGCTCTTTGGGCTGCAGCCGCATCGCACCGAGAGCTTCAAGCTGTCCAACGACCCGTTCTTCATCGAGAAGCTGCGCGGCGTGGTCGGCCTATACCTGAGCCCGCCGGACAACGCGCTGGTGATCTGCGTGGACGAGAAAAGCCAATGCCAGGCGCTGGAGCGCACGCAGCCGATGCTGCCCATGGGGTTTGAAGGCGTCACCCACGACTACAAGCGCCACGGCACGACCACGCATTTCGCGGCGCTGAACGTACTCGGTAGTACTGCAGGCATGGACCTGTTTCCCATCACCCCGGAACTGCTGCGGCATCTACATCGCGACCAGCTACCGCAAGGTCATCGCGCGCGATGCCACCGGTGCTATGCGCACGACGCAGCGGCTGCGCTGCACCGGTTGCGAGTGGGAGTTTCTGGATGTGCAGTCATGGCGCCAGGGCTAGCATATCCAAAGCGGAGGTGGAAAGTACTTTTTCCAAATACTAGGTCAGTCAACAGCGGCCATCACAACCGGAGCTTGGCCCGATAGGGGCACCTGCTTGCAGCCTTCAGTGCGATAGCACAGCTCAAGCTGTCCGAGTTCGCTGACTCCTGCGAGAGGGCGGCAGGAGCCGAGCTGATTTCCACAATGCAGGAAATGCCCGACGGACCTTGTTTTCATCCGACGGACTTTATTTGCTGTAGTCACGCGGACGCATAGGGAAGCAGCCCTGCTGTGAGTCACGGACTTTGCCAAATTGCAAAACTTACCCACAGCCCAGCGCGATGCTCCGCGCGCATGTCGGCAGCGAATGCCAACCGTAAGTCAGCAAGGTCCAGTCTATGTTCGCAAAGTCCATTCTCTGTTATCAACAGATCCACACTCTGTTTGCAAAATCCACTCTCTGTTAGCAACAACCAAGGCTTTCGAGTGACACCTTGGGTACACGCAGTGGCTTTGCTATCCTCCTTGTCTCGAGACGACCAACGAGGTTCTGATCATGGAGCTTCACCTTGTCAACGAACGTCGGGCGCCGGATGTCCTTGCGCAGCCAGAGGTTCAACTGCACCACTGGCGCATCCTGCGGCGGGGCAATGGAACACTGCACATTGCCGCCCAACTTGATTCCGGGTCACTGCGTGTCACATCCTTGCTGCAAGCCATAGACCTGCCCAGGGCAATAGTCAAAACAAAGTCCGGACGGAGCTACCACCTGTGCAATCCACCTGAGGAAGACCAACTGCTGAGATCGCTCATGGTATTGAACGCAGCCCGAGACCTGGTTCAGGTCTCGGAGGATGTGAGTGACGCCATCTGGGCCGCGATCACCACTGGCGCTTGGCCCTATAAAGGCTCCAGCTTGCTGCCTTCAGTGCAATAGCTCCGCTCAAGCCGTTTGGACCGTCGACCTCATGCGATGGGGCAGCAGGAGCCCCGCTGATTTTCACAATGCAGTGAATGCCCGACGGACCTTCTTTTCATCCGACAGACTTTATTTGCAATAGTCAACATCACTACGCGGGGTGGCCGCACCATATCTATGCCACGCTCTTGACGTAGTTGCACAACTTGTCCACAAGCCACCGGCTCAGCGACATATCCGCAGTCCCTTGAGCAGCAGACGTCAGGCAGCCGAAGCTCCCTACCCGCTCTTAGTAGAAGACTTGACCAAACGCTGCTCGCAACAACCACCGAGGCGCTGGCGTTTCACTCAATGTTTCTTTGTGCCTTTCGTGCATCTAGAAGTTTTCGCCATTTTGTTTGGTATTTTCACTTCTTGTTAGCAAGAACTAGCAGTCAGTTGCCGCGGTTACGGCATCCGACCACACCACCGTAACGCTATTAGCAAGATCGCAGAATTTATCAACAAGCTTGCCGCGCAGCATCAATCTGGCGCAAACATCTGATGCCGTTGGCATCCTGCCTGGGTGGGTACGTATGACCTTTCCCCTACCGTCCGGGCTGGGAGGGGTTTACGACACTCGCAAATAGCCCCTCCTCCGCTAAGAGTCGCGCCAGTGCTCGACGAGGGTTTACGACTTTATTTGCGGGTTTACGACTTTATTTGGCAGGAATAACTGCTAATCCCGCCCTTTAAAGTCG
>NZ_AKJX01000167.1 GCF_000276605.1 Acidovorax sp. CF316
GCAGGCCCGCCCCTGCCAATCCCGCGCCCGCTCAGCTGCCCTGCTGGGGCCGCGTGCGGTAGAAGTTCATCGGCGTCTCGCGCGCCTGGTTGTTGAGCACCTGGCGCTTGATCTTGCCCACCACGTGCATCTCGCAGGGCTTGCAGTCAAAGCGCAGGGTCAGCTTTTCCTTGCCGTTGATGAGCATCAGGGGCTCGGCCTTGATGGTGCCCTGCACGCCGGTCACGCCCTTGGCCTGCTTGGGGCACAGGCTCATCGAGAAGCGCACGCAGTGCTTGGTGATCATGAGGCTGACTTCGCCTTCCTCCTCGTGCGCCTCGTACGTTGCATCGATCACCTTCACGCCGTGGCGCACGTAGAAGTCATGGGCCTTGTGGTTGAACACATTGCCCAGAAAGCTCAGCGTGTCTTCGGGGTACTGGGCCGGGGGCTCCACCGGGGTGGCGCGCTGCAGGCGCATGAAGCCCTTGGCGCGGTTGGCCTCCAGGTCGGCCAGGGCGTCGCGGCGCAGGGCGTTGACGGCCGATGCGGGGATGAACCAGGGCTGCGAGAGCTGCAGGCCCACGTCGTTCACCGCGAAGATGGTGGCGCCGAAGCGGGCCAGGTGCTCGCGCAGGCTGGCCTCGGCCTTGGCGGCGTCGGTGGCCGGCTGGTGGGCGTGGTCCAGTTGCGCGCCGCCGGCATAGCCGTCTTCGTCGGTCAGCGTAAGGGCAAAGCCGGTGGGCGTTTCCGACAGGTAGACCCACAGGCCGATGCGGCGGTCGCTCGACTTCTTGTCCAGCGTGCGCACCCAGTCCATGTCGCGGTTGCGGTTGATCTCGGTGCCCTTGCGCAGGTCCTTGAAGCCCTCCATCGGGTCTTTGGGGAACACGCGCCACTGCGTGGTGCTGCGCGGCGACACGGGCTCAGCCCGGTTGATGGCCATGCCCACCAGTTCCTTGTGCAGGTCGTAGTAGCACAGGCCGTCGCCGTTGTGCAGCACGGTCTCGGGGCTGCTCACTTCCAGCTCCACGAAATCGGCACCCACCTTGGTCACCCAGCCGATGGCCTGGCCGGGGTTCTTGGGCGTGTCGAAGGCGCCGATGTCCTGCTTGCGGCCGGTGACGAAGTAGTCGGTGAACTCGCGGTTGAAGTTCTGCAGCGGGTCGGGCGTGAAGGTGAAGGTGGTGCGCCCGCTCGACGAGCGCGACAGCGGGTGGCCCGAGGACTCGCGCTCTTCCATGATGCCGTCGATGATGGTGCGGTAGTGGGCCGTGATGTTCTTCACGTAGCCCATGTCCTTGTAGCGGCCTTCGATCTTGAAGCTGCGCACGCCGGCATCGATCAGGGCGCGCATGTTGTCGCTCTGGTTGTTGTCCTTCATGCTGAGCACGTGCTTGTCGTGCGCGATGAAGCGGCCCTGCGCGTCGGTCACCTGGTAGGGCAGGCGGCAGGCCTGGCTGCAGTCGCCGCGGTTGGCGCTGCGCCCGGTCTGCGCATGGCTGATGTTGCACTGGCCACTGTAGGCCACGCACAGCGCGCCGTGGATGAAGAACTCGATGTTGGCGCGCCCGGGCGCGTCCACCGGGCCCAGGGCCTTGTGCACCGCCGCGATCTGCTGCACCGTGAGTTCGCGCGCCAGCACGATCTGCGACAGGCCCGCGTCTTGCAGAAAGCGCGCCTTCTCGGGCGTGCGGATGTCGGTCTGCGTGCTCGCATGCAGCTGGATGGGCGGCATGTCGATCTCCAGCAGGGCCATGTCCTGGATGATCAGCGCGTCGGCCCCGGCCTCGTAAACCTGCCAGGCCATCTTGCGCGCGTCTTCGAGCTCGTCGTCGCGCAGGATGGTGTTGAGCGTGATGAAGATGCGGCTGTTGAAGCGGTGCGCATGCTGGACCAGGCGTTCCAGGTCGCGGATGTCGTTGCCCGCGCCCACGCGCGCGCCGAAGGCCGGGCCGCCGATGTAGACGGCGTCGGCACCGTGGTTGATGGCTTCGATGCCGATGTCTGCGTCGCGCGCAGGCGCGAGCAGTTCGAGCTGGTGGGGCAGGAGAGACATGGGGCCCGATTATCCCAGCCTGGCACGCTGCCGGGGAATTCTGGTTTCAATTAGTCGGACTAATACTGTATGCAATTCTGTTGTGCAAGCCTGGTGTACTGAAGACGGGATAGGATGGCGGCGCCTGGCCGGAACCCCTGGCCAGCGCGTTCTCCCTTGTTCTTGTTCATCCGGAGTCTTGCCCGTGTCCTTTGCTTCCCGTTCGCGCTTTCACTTCTCCCTGGTTGCTGCTGCAGCCGCCACCGTTGCCTGCACCGCCGCCATGGCGCAGGACGTGCAGGTCGTCAAGATCGCCCATGCGGGGCCGCTGTCGGGCGGCATTGCCCACATCGGCAAGGACACCGAGAACGGCGTGCGCCTGGCGCTGGACGATTTGAACGCGCAGAACCTGGTGATTGGCGGCAAGAAGATCAAGTTCGAGCTCGCCGCCGAAGACGACGCGGGCGACCCGCGCCAGGCCACCGCCGTGGCGCAAAAGCTGTGCGACCAGAAGGTGGCCGGCGTGGTGGGCCACCTGCAGTCGGGCACCTCCATCCCCGCCGCTGCGGTGTACGACAAGTGCGGCGTGCCGCACATCACGGCGGCCGCCACCAACCCCGACCTGACCAAGCCCGGCTACAAGACCACCTACCGCCTGATCGCCAACGACAGCGCGCTGGGCGCGGCGCTGGCCATCTTCTCGGCCGACCACCTGAAGCTCAAGTCCGTGGCCATCATCGACGACCGCACGGCCTACGGCCAGGGCGTGGCCTCGGTGTTCAAGGCCACGGCGCAGCAGAAGGGCCTCACGGTGGTGGGCGAGGAGTTCACCACCGACAAGGCCACGGACTTCATGGCCATCCTGACCGCCATCAAGAACAAGAAGCCCGACGCCATCTTCTACGGCGGCCTCGATGCCCAGGCCGGCCCCATGCTGCGCCAGATGGAGCAGCTGGGCCTGGGCAATGTGAAGTTCTTCGGCGGCGACGCGCTGTGCACCGAAAAGCTGCCCGAGCTGGCCGGCAAGACGCCCGCCCTCAAGAACGTGACCTGCGCCACGGGCGGCGCATCGGTGGCCAAGATGCAGGGCGGTGCCGACTGGAAGAAGCGCTACGACGCCAAGTTCCCCGGCCAGTTCCAGATCTACAGCCCCTACGCCTACGATGCGGCCATGGTGCTGGTCGATTCGATGAAGCGCGCCAACTCGGTGGACCCCAAGGTCTACATCCCCTTCATCGGCAAGACCGAATACAAGGGCGTGACGGCCAACATCGCCTTCACCAGCAAGGGTGAGCTGACGACCCCTGCCGTGACGCTGTACACCTACAAGGACGGCAGCCGCGTAGCTCTGAACTGATCCTTCGGGATCAGGTGCTGGCCCGCCCGGCGCGCAATGCGCCCGGGCTGGTGCCGTAGTGTTGGCGGAACAGCCGCGCCAGGCTGCTGGCATTGCCCAGGCCCACTTCGTCGGCAATGGCGGCCAGGCTGTGGTGCGAATTGGTCACGCGCCAGTGCGCCTGCTCCATGCGCATCTTGGTCCAGTGGTCGTGGGCGCTCATGCCCATCTGCTCGGTGAACAGCCTGTCGAGCTGCCGGCGGCCGATGCCGATGCGCTCGGCCAGGTCGGCCACGGTCAGCCCCTCGGCCAGGGAGCTGCGCATCAGCGCCACCGCGCGCGCAAGGTGGCGGGTGAGGTCGGGCCCGCCGCCTTCCATGGACTGCAGGTGGTGCCCCTGGTGCCGGGGCGCGTCCACCAGCATGTCGGCCAGGCCCTTGAAGGCCCGCACCCGGCCGCAGTGGCGCGACAGCAGCTCCACCGCCATGTCGATGGCGGCCGTGCCGCCCGCGCAGGTGATGCGGTCGCTGTCGAAGCAATAGATCTGCTCGCTGGCCACCGCGATGCGCGGAAAGGCGTGGCGGAACTCGGCCACATGGCGCCAGTGCAGGGCCACGCGGTGGCCCTTGAGCAGGCCCGCCTCGGCCAGCAGAAAGCTGGCGTTGTCGATGGCCACCAGCGGCAGGCCGCGCGCCGCAGCCTTGCGCAGCACCGGGCCATAGGCCTGCACGTACCCGCGCGAGGCCTGCACCGTGCGGCTGCCAAAGACCACCAGGTAGTCGAACGCCGCCAGGTCCACGGCGTCGGCCGTGGTGTCCATGTTCACCTGCACGCCGCTGCTGGAGGCCACGGGCGCGGCGTCGATGCCCAGCAGGGTCCATGCGCAGTAGCGCTGGCGGCTGTGGTCCTCGTCGTCGGCCGAAAAGCGCAACTTGTCCAGAAAGGCGCCAAAGGGCAGCAGGGCGAAGTCGGGCAGCGGCAGCAGCAACAGGCGAACGTCGGGGCGGGGCAGGGCGGTGCTCATGCGGGTGTCCAATTTGGTATGGATGTTAGCCAGTTTCGATGCGGTGTATGCTGCCGTGCGCCCCTAGACTGCAGGCCATGTTTCGAACGATGGTGCTGCAATGGAACTGAAAATCTGGCTGGTCTACCTGCTCGCGGTCATCGGCCTGTCGCTGACCCCGGGCCCCAACAGCCTGCTGGTGCTGGCCCATGGGGCGATGCACGGGCGGGCGCGCACCTTGTGGACCATTGGCGGGGGCGCGGTGGGCTTTGTGGCCTTGATCGGGCTGTCGATGCTGGGCATTGGCGCGCTGCTGCAGTCGTCGGCCCATGCGCTCACGGTGATGAAGTGGGTGGGCGGCGCCTACCTGGTGTGGCTGGGCATCCAGCTGTGGCGCGCGCCGGCCATGCAGCTGGAGGCGCTGCCGAGTGCCCAGGGCGAGCGGGCAGTCAGCGGCGGTCGCTTGTTCCGCCAGGGGCTGCTGGCGGCCATCTCCAACCCCAAGGTGCTGCTGTTCTATGGCGCCTTCTTGCCGCAGTTCATCGTGCCGGGGCGTGACCTGTGGCTGCAGTTCGTGGTCATGGCGGGCACGTTTGCGGCGGTGGAATGCCTGGTGGAGTTTGGTCTGGCGAGCCTGGCGCACCGCATCCGCCCCTGGCTGCAGCGCACTGGGCGCAAGTTCAACCGCTCCTGCGGTGCGCTGTTCGGGTTGATGGGCGCGGCGCTGCCGATGACGCATTGATCTTTTTAACCTCCGTCCCGGTTTACAGTGCGAGCTTGCACGGTATCGGGAGCACAGGCATGCGTGGATTGTTCGGGTTGGTGGGGCTGGTCGTGGTGCTGGCCATTGTGGGCATCATTGCCAAGAAGCAGCTGTCGACCACGCGCGCGCCTGCTGCGGCGCTGCAGCAAGTGCCCATCTCGGGCACCGGTGCGTCGGCGCCGGTCATCAACCCCACGGGCAATGTGCGCGAGCAGAGCCAGCAGGTGCAGCAGCAACTGCAGGAGATTGCCAGGCAGCGGGCGCAGCAGTCCATGGGCGAGGCGGAGAAGTGACCGGGGCCTGCCCGCGGCCTGGATGCGGCTGGTGATCCCATGGCGACTGTTTTGACCGACGAAGACGGCATGCGCCTGGCGCTGGCCGAGGCCCGCGCCGCGGCCGAGGCGGGTGAGGTGCCCGTGGGCGCCGTGGTCGTCAAGGACGGGCAGGTGATCGCCACCGGCCGCAACGCCCCGGTGCAGGCCAACGACCCCACGGCACATGCCGAGATCGTGGCCTTGCGCGCGGCCGCGCAGCGCCTGGGCAACTACCGGCTCGACGGCTGCACGCTCTACGTCACGCTGGAGCCCTGCGCCATGTGCAGCGGTGCCATGCTGCATTCGCGCCTGGCGCGCGTGGTGTTCGGTGCCACGGAGCCGAAGACGGGCGCCGCGGGCTCGGTGCTCGACCTGTTCGCCCACACCGCCATCAACCACCAGACCCAGGTGCAGGCCGGGGTGCTGGCGGCCGAATGCAGCGCGCTGCTCACCGGCTTCTTCGGCGCACGGCGCAGCCAGCAGCGTGCCGACGCGCTGGCCCGCCACCCGCTGCGCGACGATGCCCTGCGCACGCCCGATGCCGCGTTTGCCGATCTGCCCGGCTACCCCTGGGCACCGCACTATGTGAGCGACTTGCCCAGCCTGGCGGGCCTGCGCCTGCACTACCTGGACGAAGGCCCGCAGGATGCACCGCGCACCTGGCTGTGCCTGCATGGCAACCCGGCCTGGAGCTACCTGTACCGCCACATGCTGCCCGTGTGGCTGGCGGCCGGTGACCGGGTGGTGGCGCCCGACCTGATCGGCTTTGGCAAAAGCGACAAGCCCAAGAAGGAGGCCGCGCACCGCTTCGAATGGCACCGCCAGGTGCTGCTGGAGTTGGTGGAGCGCCTGGACCTGCAGCGCACCGTGCTGGTGGTGCAGGACTGGGGCGGCATTCTGGGGCTCACGCTGCCCATGGACTGCCCGGAGCGCTTTGGCGGCCTGCTGGTGATGAACACGCTGCTGGCCACGGGCGATGCGCCGCTGCCGCAGGGCTTTGTGGACTGGTGCGCGATGTGCCGCGACAAGCCGCTCTACGGCGTGGGCCGGCTGCTGGCGCGCGGCAACCCGCAGCTGTCGGCCGCCGAATGCGCGGCCTACGATGCGCCTTTCCCCGACAAGGGCTACCGTGCCGCGCTGCGCGCATTTCCAGAGCGCGTGCCGGCAGGGCCCGATGACCCGGGGGCTGCCCTCTCGCGCCAGGCCCGTGATTTCTGGCGCCAGCAGTGGCACGGCCAGAGCCTGATGGTGGTGGGCGCGCAGGACCCGGTGCTGGGCCTGGCGACCATGCAGGCGCTGCAAAAAGACATCCGTGGGTGCCCCGAACCGGTGGTGCTGCCGCAGGCCGGGCACTTTGTGCAGGAACATGGTCGGGACATTGCCGAACGGGCTGTGGAATACTTCAGCCCCTGACCGCACGCCAGCGCCTGCCTTCCTGCGCGCACGCCAGCGGTCACCGCACACTACCTCGGAGCAGGCCCGCCACCGGCGCCTGAACGCTTTGCACAACGATCACGACCACCACCACCATCACGACCACGCCGATTGCGACCACGACCATGGTCCCAAGCACATCTACATCTACTCGCCGTCGAGCGCCGTGCGCGACAAGGCGGCTTTCAAGCGCGGCATTGCCCGCCTGAAGGCCCTGGGCCACGAGGTCGAGGTGGATGTGGACGCCCTGGCCAGCCACACGCGCTTTGCCGGTGACGATGCCACCCGCCTGGCCGCCATCCACCGCGCGGCCGCCAGCGGCGCGCATGTGGCGCTGATCTCGCGCGGGGGCTATGGGCTTTCGCGCATCCTGCCGGGCATCCGCTACAAGGCAGTGGCCAAGGCCATCGACAAGGGCATGAAGTTCGTCGGCCTGAGCGACTTCACGGCCTTCCAGAACGCGCTCCTGGCGCAGACCGGCGCCGTGAGCTGGGCCGGCCCCGCGCTGGGTGCCGACTTCGGCGTGGCGGGCGAGCCCGACGACATCATGGAGGCCTGCTTCGACGACCTGCTGACCGGCCATGGCGAAGGCACGGGCTGGCGCATGCACCGCGAAAAGCCCGATGCCACCACCGGCAAGCCGGCCGTGCCGGACATCTACGTGAAAAGCGCCCAGCTCTGGGGTGGCAACCTGGCGGTGCTGGCATCGCTGGTAGGCACGCCCTACCTGCCCAGCGTGAAGGGCGGCATCCTGTTCCTCGAAGACGTGAACGAGCATCCCTACCGCATCGAGCGCCTGCTGACCCAGTTGCTGCATGCCGGCGTGCTGGCGCAGCAAAAGGCGGTGGTGCTGGGCCAGTTCAACCAGTTCAAGCTGGTGCCCCACGACAAGGGCTACAAGCTGCAGTCGGTGGTGGACTGGCTGCGCACACAGATCAAGGCCCCGGTGCTCACCAACCTGCCGTTCGGGCATGTGGAGACCAAGGTGCTGCTGCCCGTGGGGGCCACAGTCTCCTTGTCGGTGGAAGAGCGCGATGCCCTCATCTATTGGGGGCATATTGGCTGACACCCCTTGAGACGCTTCGCGTCTTCCCCCTCTCTCGTCTCGCTGCGCGAGGCGGGAGGGGGACACCCCCGGTGCGGCGGGGCGGCCCTTGCACGGGGGTGCTGGCCTTGCCCGGCGCGGGCTCAAACGTTGTGGGCGGGGATGAATTGAGTCAGGACAGCGAGGCGCGTACCGGGGTTCCCAGGGTGCGTGGCAGCAGGCCCTGGAACAGGAGTGTCACCTGGGCGATGACGTTTTTGGCAGACGGCTCGCCCTGCAAGGGAACCAGGGTGCTCTGCAGGTCGCTGCGCAGGTACCACAGCGCTTCGATGTCGCCCGCATAGCGCAGGCGGATGTTCATGCGGGCCACCTCGCAGCCCGAAAAGCCCGACAGGCTGCCGATCATGGCGCGGCGCACCTCTTCCAGTTGCTGGTCGCGCACCCAGGCGGTCGACGCAGGCGCGTCACGGCCAATGAGGCCGTGCAGGCTGCTGCCGCGTACATAGGGTTTGTTCCAGCGCATGGAATGGTTTTCCACCATAAATGGGTACAAGGCTCAAGGTACGTGGCCGACTGTGCAAATGCAAGGGGGCCGCTCCCGTTTTTTGCAGAAAGCCAACAGGCCTTCATAGCTTTTTGCAAACAATTGCAAGTTTTCGATGCTTATTTGCATCTAGTATGAAAGGATTAAGCAGGAGTCATGCCCGATGCGTCGGGCGGTTGGCACCGTCCACCGACAACCGCCTGCAAGGCATTGCAGGCCTTGCGAACGGGCGCACAACGGGCGCGCCTGGTACCTGCGAGGGACGGTCGGGCAGGGCGCATCCCGAGTGGGCGGGCCCCACGCGGCCACCAGGCCCGCCCGCTGACACGGGCGCCATGCACATTGCAGGCGCTTGAACTAAACTGGGTCACATGATGTTACCTGTGCCTGCGTGTCCATGACGGTTCTATCGACGGTGGTCTTTGCCGACATTTCCGGGAGTACGTCGCTTTACGAGACGCTGGGGAACGAGCGCGCCACCGAAGCGGTGACGCAGCTGACCCAGTGGATCGCCGACACCATCGAGGGCAATGCGGGTCGCGTCGTCAAGAAGCTGGGCGACGGCGTGCTGGGCATCTTTGGCGATGCCGCCGGCGCTGTTTCGGCCATGGCCGAGATGCAGCGCAAGCACCTGGCCCGGCTGGACCGCTGGCCCCACCCCCTGCGCATGGACATCCGCGTGGGCGTGGCCACAGGCGAGGTGGTGGATGTGGATGGCGATTGCTACGGCGACGCCGTGAACGTGGCCTCCCGCCTGTGCGAGCGGGCCGGCCCGTCCGAGATCTGGGCCACCGAGACGGCCGTGCTGCTGGCCGGTGCGGCCGCCTCGGTCTGGTACCGCAAGCTCGGGGTGATGGAAATCCGCGGCAAGGCCGAAACCCTGATGCTCTACCAGGTGGAGTGGCGCCAGGACGAGGAGCCCGACTCGCTCACCATGCAGTCTGCGCTGATCAGCAATTTCTCGCCGGTGGATTCCATCCTGGGGCAGATCCAGTTTTCCTGGCACGGGGTGGACCTGTCGTTCAGCTCGGCCGATGCTCCGGTGCATGTGGGCCGCGCCACCGAGATGCAGCTGCGCATCAACGACCCGCGGGTCTCGCGCCTGCATGCCCGCATCGACTGGCGCAACAGCGGCTTCGTGCTGACCGACATGAGCAGCTTCGGCACCTGGGTGCGCTTCGAGGGCAGCGATTCGCCCGTGCGCCTGCGGCGCGATGCCTGCATCCTTCACGGCACGGGGGAGATCGCGCTGGGCGTCTCGTTCAGCGAGCCCACCGCGCCCAAGATGCACTTCCAGGTCGTCGGTGGCAGCGTGCATTTGGGTTGACCCCCTGAGTCGCTTCGCGCCTTTCTCCTAAAGGGGGAGGCCCCCAGCGCGGGGGGCACTGGCGTGGGGCGCCAGTTGTCGAGGGCTGCGCTGGCGCGCAGCGTTGTCGAAAACCGGCACGAGACCGATCTGCACTGGTGCTGCGCTGACACGTTCTGACACAATGCCCGGCGACTAGACCGAGACAAAACAGGACAGAACGATATGGCGTGGATCAAGAAAACGGCCGTGGCCCTGGTGGCCGGGGCCTTGCTGGTGGGGGCGGGGGCCGCCATCTATGTGCAGCGGACCTTTGCCGTGGTGGACGGAAAGATCACGGTCGCCGGCCTGGCCCGGCCCGTGGGCGTGCAGCGCGATGGCGCGGACGTGACGCACATCAGCGCGCGGAGCCCGCAGGACGCCTGGTTTGCCATGGGCTACGTGCATGCGCAGGAGCGCACCTGGCAGCTGGAGTTCAACCGCCGCGTGATGCACGGCCAGCTTTCGGAGGTGTTTGGCGAAGCCACGCTGGAGACCGACAAGCTCATGCGCTCGCTGGACATCGTGGGCAACGCGCGCAAGCAATACGCGGGCCTGCCCCTGTACGCACGCGAGGCGCTGCAGGCCTACAGCAAGGGCATCCATGCCTTCCACCAAAACCGCCCGCAGGCCCTGCCGCCCGAGTTCCTGGTGCTGGGCGCCAAGCCCGGCGGCGAGGCCGGCGCCGTGTGGGAGCCCGAGGACAGCGTGGGTTGGGCGCTGATGATGGCGCTGGACCTGGGCGGCAACTGGGGCAATGAATTCGCGCGCTTGTCTGTGGCGCGCACGCTCGATACCGAGCGGCTGTGGCAGCTGATGCCCCCCTATCCGGGCGAGCCGCCTGCGGCATCGGCCGACCTGGCCGCGCTGTACCGGCAGCTCGGGGTGTACCGTGGCGACGCTGCCGCAGGGGCTGCGCCCAGTGCCGGCCTGGACCGGGGCGCTGCGCTGCAGGCCGCCAGGAAGCCCGAGGCGGCGGCTGCGCCAGGGCAGGGTGGCGGCCCGGTGGCGCGCCAGGTCAGCGCGGGCATGCTGGCCTGGGCCGAGGAGCTCACCCGCAATGCCGGCACCAACGACGGCAAGGGCAGCAACAACTGGGTGCTGGCCGGTTCGCGCACCGAAAGCGGCAAGCCGCTGCTGGCCAACGATCCCCACCTCTCCCTGAGCGCGCCGGCCATCTGGTACTACGCCCGCCTGCAGGCGCCGGCCGGCAAGGCATCGGACGGCTCGCCAATCGCCGCCATCGACGCCCTGGGCGCCACCTTGCCGGGCCTGCCCTTCGTGGTGCTGGGCCGCACGGCCAGCGTGGCCTGGGGCTTCACCAACACCAGCCCCGACGTGCAGGACCTGTACCTGGAGCAGATCAACCCGGCCGACGCCACGCAGTACCGCACGCCCGAGGGCTGGGCGCCTTTCGCGGTGCGCAAGGAGACCATCCGCGTCAAGGGCAAGCCCGACGTGGAGATCGCGCTGCGCAGCACGCGCCACGGCCCGGTGCTCAGCGATGCGCAGAAATCGCACGCCGATGTGCTGGACCTGAAGAAGTACGTGCTGGCCCTGCGCTGGACGGCGCTGGACGCCGACAACCAGACCGTGCTGGCCGGGCTGATGGTCAACCAGGCCACCACGGTGGAGGACCTGTTCGCCGCCTTTGAACACCACCAGGCGCCCATGCAGAGCGTGGTGGCGGCCGACGTGAACGGGCGCATCCGCTTCCAGGCCATGGGCCGCGTGCCCGTGCGCGCCCCCGACAACGACATCCGCGGCGTGGCCCCATCGCCCGGCTGGGACGCGCGCTACGACTGGAAGGGCTGGCTGCCGCTAGACCAGACCCCGCAGGACGAGGGCGCCAAGGGCTGGATCGCCACGGCCAACCAGCGCGTGACGCCGCCCGGCTACCCGCACTACCTGACGCAGGACTGGGCGCTGCCCTACCGCTACGAGCGCATTGCCCAGCTGATCGAGGCCCGCCCCAAGCACACGGCCGCGAGCCTGCAGGCCATCCAGCTCGACACGGCGTCGCTGGCTGCGCGGCACCTGCTGCCCCACCTGCAGCAGGCGCAGTCCAGCCACCCGCTGGCCGCGAAGGCGCAGGCCCTGCTCAAGGACTTCGACGGCGTGATGGATGCCGGCCGCGCGGCGCCGCTGATCATGGCCGCCTGGACCGACGAGCTGGTGCGCGGCCTGGTCGTGCCGCGCATCGGCGAGGCCCGCTTTGCGGCCACCTACGGCAAGCGCGACTACCGTGCCGGCCTGGAAGGCATGCTCGCGCGCAACGACACCTGGTGGTGTCAGCCCTCCACCTGCGCCGAGCAGTCGGCCGCGGCCCTGGGCCGTGCGCTCGACCGGCTGCAGGCCGGGTACGGCGCCGATCCTGCCGCCTGGCGCTGGGGCGATGCGCACCCTGCGGTCAGCGGCCACCGGCCGTTCGGCAACGTGGCGGCGCTGGCGCGCTGGTTCGACGTGAGCGTGCCCTCCAACGGCGACTCGTACACGGTGAACGTGGGCCAGTACAACCCGGGCGATGCCAAGACCCCCTTCGCGAACCGGCACGCCGCATCGCTGCGCGCCATCTACGACCTGGCGGACCTGGAGCAATCGACCTTCATCTACCAGACGGGGCAGAGCGGCCTGGTGTTCTCGCCGCGCTACCGCGACATGGCCACGGCCTGGGCGGGATCGGGCAACCGCCTGTTGCAGCGCGAGCCGGCGCGCTTCGTGCACAGCCTGACGCTGCAGCCCTGAGCACGCAAAGGATACACATGGGTTTCGTACCGTTGATCGAAGTCACCCGGGGTGGACTGGTCGAGTGCCAGCACTGGGGTGCCGTGGCCGTGGCCAACCGTGCGGGCCAGGTGCTGGCCCGGGTGGGCGACCCAGAGGCGGTGGTGTTCACACGCTCCACCATCAAGGCCTTTCAGGCGCTGCCGTTCATGCAGTCGGGCGGCGCCCGGGCCCTGGGCTGGGGCCCGGCCGACCTGGCGCTGCTGTGCGCCAGCCACAACGGCGAGCCCATGCACGTGGCGCAGGTCGAGCGCATGCTCGCCAGCGTCGACCAGGACTACCACGCGCTGCGCTGCGGCTGCCACCGGCCGCTGTTCGCCGAGCTGGGGCTTGGGTCGCTGCCGGCGGATTTCGTGCCCGATGAGCGCCACAACAACTGCAGCGGCAAGCATGCGGGCTTCGTGGCCTATTGCGTGCAGCAGGGCCTGCCGCTGGACGACCACCTGGACCCCAGCCACCCGCTGCAGGTGGCGGTACGCAGCCGCGTGGCCCAGGCCGTGGGCCTTGCGCCGGGCGATCTGGCGGCAGGCACCGACGGCTGTTCGGCCCCCAACTACGCGCTGCCGCTGGCCAACCTGGCGCGCGGCTATGCGCGACTGGCCGGCGGCGCGCCGGACACCGAATTCGACGAGAGCTTCACGGCGCTGGCCGATGCCATGGTGGCGCGGCCCGAGCTGGGCTCGGGCACGGGCCGGCATGACCTCGACTTCATGCGCGTGGGTGCGGGCGACTGGGTCTCCAAGACCGGGGCCGATGGCGTGCAGGTGGTGGGCAGCCGCAGCCGGGGCGAGGCCTTTGCGCTCAAGGTCATGGACGGCAGCATGCTGGCCCAGGTGGCGGCGTCGGTCGAGGTGATGGACCAACTGGGCTGGCTCAGCGAAGCCCAGCGCGAGGCGCTGGCGCCCCGGCGCTCGTCGCGCATCGTCAACGCCCGGGGGCGTGAGGTGGGAGGGCGCAGGCCCGTGTTCCGCCTTGGATCAGGACGGTAGGCGGGCCAGCGGGTAGGCCGCGTCCGCTGCCGGAAAGAAGGCGGCGAACGGCTCTGCGTCGGGCAGCACATAGACCACACCCGCCTCGCGGCCGAACCAGGGGGCGATGCAGCGGTTGTAGAAGTCCGTGGGGGCGTTCACGCAGCCGTGGCTTATGCGCCGCTCGGCCAGCACGGGGCTGGCCAGGCGCTGCACGCGGCGCTCGGCCGGGTTGCCGCGCACGCGGTGCAGGGAGACGGCCGACGGGTAGTCGATCCACACGATGTCGTGGCCCTGCAGGTTGCTGCCGGGCTCGCTCACGAAGCGGCCGGCCGGTGTGGTGCGCTCGTGCGGGCGTATCTCCGACAGTGGCCGCTGGCCGATGCCGGGCGCCGAGTGGTCGCCCAGGGCCGAACCCAGCAGCACTGGCGCGCTGCCGGCATGGTCGCCGCCAGGGCCGAACACGTGGATGGTCGCCGCGGGCTTGTCGATCACGGCAAACGGCATGCCCTCGTGGTTGCCAGTGGCTGCCGCCCAGCGCACCAGGCGCTGCGCGTCCAGACTGGCGCCAGCGCGCTCCCACGGGGCCGCGGCCCGGGCCGACGGCGCCCAGGCGGCCGTGCCCAGGAGCATGCCGGCGCTGGCCAGCAGGCGGCGCCGGCGCAGCAGGCCTGCGGGGGTGGCCGGTTGCGCGGCCGAAACCGCCAAAATTTCACGAAGGACAGGGTCGGGCGTGGCAAGAGAGGTCATGGTGCCCCCCAATCGTAGCGGTTTGTGCCAATAATGGCGCTACCCGCGACTTCCGCAAGGCCCCCGGGCCTGTGAACACCATGTTTGATCGCATCCGCCAGGCCTTTGCCGGTGCCCCGTCCGATGATCCATCCGATGGCCTGTCGTCCAGCCAGCCGGTGACCGGCCCGCAGCTGGCGCGCTGGATTGCCGACCAGCAGCTGTCCAGCGTGCCGCAGGCGGGGGCCGGCCATTTCGACGTGGGCGGCGAGATCCTGGGCCACCCCTGGCGGCTGGAGTGCGGTGCGTCCACGCGCGACTACATCCTGGGCCTGGAACTGCGCGGCCGTGCCGACGTGAAGGCCGACCCCGACGCCGCCGTGCTGGTGCTCAACCGCCCGCTGCGCGATGCGCTGGAGCGCCATGCCTACAACGCCATCACCGACAACCTGCAGACCAGCGTGGACGCGCGCATGCCCGAGGAGATGCGCTGGCTGTCCATGTTCGACGAGGTGTCCTGGCCCGAGCTGCCGGGCTCGTTCCGGCGCCATTTCGCGGTGGTGGCAGAGCGCATCGAGCATGCCGAGCACTGGGTCCATGCGCACCTGGTGTCGGCACTGCTCAATGCGGTGGAGGGCGAGCAGGGCGCGCTGCGCTCGGAAACCCCCATGGTGCTGATGCTCGCGCGCGGCCACGTCTACCTGCGCACCGAGCACACCCGGCGCACCCTGGCCGAGATTGCGCACGCGCGCACGGTGCTGGTGACGGCCGCCCAGGCGGCGGCGCAGAACCTGCCGGCACCGCCGCTCGTTGAGTGACCGGCTGAGATCAATCGCCACAGGCTCTTATGATCTCAGGCCACCGGCGCATGGGCGCCGGGCCTGAGAGCATTTGAACAATGAGCACACCTTCTGTCCGCGCCATCGGCGGGACCACACCCTATGCCGTGACCCTGGTCGATGACGCCGGCCACACCTGGCTGGGCGACGAGCCCGTCGACCTGGGCGGGGCCGACGCCGGCCCGTCGCCGTTCCACCTGCTGCTGTCGAGCCTGGGGGCCTGCACCGTCATCACCCTGCAGATGTTCGCAGCGCGCAAGCAATGGCCCCTGGTCGGCGTGGAGGTGGCCTTGCAGCTCAACCCCGAAGGGGCACCCGCCAGCGGCACCGACATCACGCGCACCATCACCCTGTCGGGCGCGCTGAGCGAGGAGCAGCGCGCGCGCCTGCTGCAGGTGGCCAATGCCTGCCCGGTGCACAAGCTGCTGACCGGTGAGGTGCGCATTGCCTCCGCACTCGCGGCATCGGAGGGCGGACTGCCATGACGAAAATGGGATCGGCTTCGGTGGTGTCGGGCGACACCAACTACGTCCACAAGGTGCGCGCAGGGCATTTCGATCTGATCGCCGATGAACCCAAGGCGCTCGGCGGCCAGGGGCAGGGCCCGGCTCCGTTCGACTACTACCTGGCGGCCCTGTCGGCCTGCACGGCCATCACGCTGCGCATGTACGCCGAGCGCAAGGGCTGGAACCTCGGCGAATTCCGGGCCGAGCTGGCCTTGAGCCGGGATGAGGAGGGCCGGCTGCACGTCCACCGCGTGCTGCATTCGGACCAGGCACTGAGCGACGCCCAGTGGGAGCGGCTGCTGGAAGTGGTCGTGAACACGCCGGTGACCAAGGCCCTGCGCGAAGGGGCCGAGATCACCAGCGAACGGGGGCGTTGACCGCAGGGCGGCCAGTGCTGTCCCCCGCGTGGTGCGCGGGGGAGGGCGGGCTGCTTCAGCTGCCGCGCGTGATCGGCACGCCGCTGTCGCGGCCGTAGGCGCCGTACTTGCCCAGCTCCCACTTGGCGATGGCGTTGCGGTGCACTTCGTCCGGGCCGTCGGCAAAGCGCAGGGTGCGCGCGCCGGCGTAGGCGTAGGCCAGCGGGAAGTCGTCGCACATGCCGCCGCCGCCATGCACCTGCATGGCCCAGTCGATGACCTGGCAGGCCATGCTCGGGGCGACGACCTTGATCATGGCGATCTCGGTCTTGGCGACCTTGTTGCCGGCCACGTCCATCAGCCAGGCGGCCTTCAACGTCAGCAGGCGGGCCATGTCGATCTTGCAGCGGGCTTCGGCGATGCGTTCCTGCGTCACGGTCTGCTGGGCTACGCTCTTGCCGAAGGCCACGCGCGAGCTGGCGCGCTTGCACATCAGCTCCAGAGCGCGTTCGGCCAGGCCGATCAGGCGCATGCAGTGGTGGATGCGGCCAGGGCCCAGGCGACCCTGGGCGATCTCGAAGCCGCGGCCCTCGCCGAGCAGGATGTTGGAGACGGGCACGCGCACGTTCTCGAAGGTCATCTCCACGTGGCCGTGGGGCGCATCGTCGTAGCCGAACACGTTGAGCGGGCGGATGATGGTGATGCCCTTGGCATCGGCGGGCACCAGCACCATGCTCTGCTGCGAATGGCGGGGGGCGTCGGGGTCGCTCTTGCCCATGGTGATGAACACCGCGCAGCGCGGGTCGGCTGCGCCCGAGATCCACCACTTGCGGCCATTGATCACGTACTCGTCGCCATCGCGCTCGATGCGCGTCTCGATGTTGGTGGCATCGCTGGAGGCCACGTCGGGCTCGGTCATCGCGAAGGCCGAGCGGATCTTGCCTTCGAGCAGTGGCTTGAGCCAGCGTGCCTTGTTGGCATCGTCGCCGTAGCGGGCGATGGTCTCCATGTTGCCGGTGTCGGGCGCGGAGCAGTTGAACACTTCGCTGGCCCATGGCACGCGGCCCATGATTTCGGCCAGGGGGGCGTATTCCTGGTTGGTCAGGCCGGCGCCTGCATAGCCCGATGCGGCGGCGCTGTCCACCGGCAGGAACAGGTTCCACAGGCCGGCGGCCTGGGCCTTGGGTTTGAGGTTCTCGATGGTGGACAGGGCCGACCAGCGCTTGCCCGCGGCCGTGTTGGCGGCCAGTTCGTTCTTGTACGAGGCTTCGTTGGGGTAGATGTGCTCGTCCATGAACTGCAGCAGCTTGGCCTGCAGGTCCTTGGTCTTGGGGGAGTAGTCAAAGTCCATGGGGGGTCTCCGTTGGTAATCGGTGGGGGCTCAGCTGCGCTGGGCGAACGACCAGGCCAGTTGGGCCATGGGCCGTGCGGTATCGCCCGAGGCCTTGGCCTGGGCGCTGGAGGCCGTGCCGGCCTCCACGCGCTTGGCAATGCCTTGCAGGATGGCGGCGATGCGGAACATGTTGTAGGCCATGTAGAAGTTCCAGTCGGCACGCAGCGCCTCGGGCGTGGTGATGCCGGTGCGCTCGCAGTACAGGCGGATGTAGCTGTCCTCGTCGGGAATGCCCAGCGCCGCGATGTCCTGGCCGGCGATGCCGCGGCCCATGCCGGCGGGGATGTGCCAGCTCATGCAGTGGTAGCTGAAGTCGGCCAGCGGGTGGCCCAGGGTGGACAGCTCCCAGTCGAGCACGGCGATGACACGCGGCTCGGTGGGGTGGAACATCAGGTTGTCGAGGCGGTAGTCGCCATGCACGATGGAAACCTGGCTCTCGTCGCGCGCGCTGGCCGGCATGTGGGCCGGCAGCCATTCCATGAGTTGGTCCATCTCGGGAATGGGCTGGGTGATGGAGGCCACGTACTGCTTGCTCCAGCGGCCGATCTGGCGCTCGAAGTAGTTGCCGGGCTTGCCGTAGCTGGCCAGGCCACGCTCGGCGAACTTCACCGTGTGCAGCGCGGCGATCACGCGGTTCATGTCGTTGTAGATGTCGCCGCGCTCGGCGGGCGTCATGCCGGGCAGGGACTGGTCCCAGAGCACGCGGCCCTGCATGCACTCCATGATGTAGAAGGCGCGGCCGATCACCGACTCGTCCTCGCACAGCACGTGCATGCGCGGCACGGGCACGTCGGTGCCGGCCAGGCCACTCATCACCGCGAATTCGCGCTCCACCGCGTGGGCCGAGGGCAGCAGCTTGGCCACCGGGCCGGGCTTGGCGCGCATCACGTAGCTGGCCTTGGGCGTGACGAGCTTGTAGGTGGGGTTGGACTGCCCGCCCTTGAACATCTCCACGGTCATCGGGCCTTCGAAGCCCTGCATGTGGGTGGTCAGCCAGGCGGTGAGGGCGGCGACGTCGAAGGCGTGCTGCTCGGACACCGCACGGGTGCCGACGAAGTGGTCAAAATTGCTCATGTACTGGGGTTCCCCACGCGGGTTGCCGCGTGCTTGTCTCTGTCCACCGGCGGGCGCAGGTGGTGGTGTTCTTGTGCGGGGCGAGGGCCGTGCGGGCCCCCGCTGCGGCCCAATTCAGGTATCGGCGTCCGCAATGCGCATCAGCGCTTCGCGGTCGCGGATGACGAGGCCGCCCGGCTCGATGCGGATGGCGTCCTCGCGTTCCATCGACTTGAGTTCCTGGTTCACGCGCTGGCGCGAAGCGCCCAGCAACTGCGCCAGTTCTTCCTGCGCCAGTTGCAGGCCGATGCGCATCTCGCTGCCGTCCGACAGGCTGGGCACGCCGTAGCTGCGCACCAGGTGCACCAGCTGCTTGGCCAGGCGCGAGCGCAGGGGCAGGGTGTTGAGGTCTTCCACCAGCCCGAACAGCTGGCGTATGCGCCGTGCATGCAGGCGCAGCATGGCTTCGTAGAGCTCGGTGTGGGCGGCCAGGATCTTCTTGAAGTCGGCCTTGGCCACGCACAGGATGGTGGTGTCGCCATGCGCATAGGCATCGTGCGTGCGCCGGTCCCCGTCGAAGATCGCCACGTCGCCGAACCAGATGCCCGGCTCCACATAGGTCAGCGTGATCTGCTTGCCCGAGATGGAGGTGGAGCTCACCCGCACCGCCCCGCGCGCGCAGGCAATCCACTCCTCGGGAGGGTCCCCGCGGGCGGCTATGAGGCCGCCATCCTTGAAGCGTTTGACGTAGGCACATCGCAGGATGTCGTGGCGTAGAGAAGGTGAAAGGGATGAAAACCAGCGACCTGAGTTGATCGCTTCACGTTCTTCGATGGTAAGAATCGGGTCGTCCATGGCCTGTCTTTTGCGTGACTAGAAACAGGCCCATTGTCGCGTGAGGGACCGGCACGCTGCGTCAGGGTTGTCACCTGAGCGTCTTGCAGGCAGGCGCAGCAAAACAAACGGCCCTGTGAAAGGGCCGTGGTGATGAGCTGCTGCAGGCAAAGGGCTATTCGTAGTTCGGCGTGCGCTTTTCGAGGAAGGCCGAGATGCCCGCACCGCCATTGGCATGGTGCAGGTTCTTCACGAAGTGGTCGCGCTCGCTGGCCAGGTGCCGGGTCAGGTTGTTGCCGGGCGCGTCGTTCAGGAGTTCCTTGATGCTGGCCAGCGCATTCGGTGCGCGGCCATTGAGGCGCTCGGCCAGGGCCAGGGCCACCTCGAGCGCGCTGCCCGGGTCGGCCAGCTGGTTGACCACGCCCAGGGCATGCAGGCGTTCGGCGGGGATGCGGTCGCCGCACATCAGGATCTCGGTGGCGACCTGGCGTGGCAAGGCCTGGGCCAGGCTCCAGCTGGCGCCGCCATCGGGCGACAGGGCCACGTTGCTGTAGGCCATGACGAACACCGCATTGCGCGCGGCCACCACCATGTCGCAGGCCAGGGCCAGCGAGAAGCCGGCGCCGGCGGCCGCGCCTTCCACCGCCGCGATGATGGGCTTGGGGTAGGTGCGCACCGCCTCGATCCAGTTGTGCAGGCCCTCGATGCTTTGTGCCTGCACCTCGGGCGCCTCCTGGCGGTTGGCCAGCAGGCGCTGCAGGTTGCCACCGGCGCAGAACATGTTGTCCGAGCCGGTGATGACCACGCTGCGGATGTCGTCGCTGTTCTCGGCCACGCTCAGGGCCTCCACGCCGGCGGCGTAGATGGCGGGCTCGATGGCGTTGCGCCGCTCGGGGTTGTGGATGGTCAGCACCAGGGTCTTGCCCTGGCTGGTGCTCTTGAGTTCTGCGGGCATCGTGTCTCCGGGGCGCTTTTCTTTTCTGGACGGGGGCTCAGGCTTCTTCCACGTGGCTGAGGCTCAGGCCGATGGCACCGCGCCGGCGCAGCCAGGGGCTGGGGCGGTAGCGCGTGTCGCCGTACACGGTCTGCATGTTGAACAGCACTTCCAGGATGTTGGTCGGGCCCCAGCGGTCGCCCATGGCCAGTGGGCCTAGGGGGTAGCCCAGGCCCAGCGTCACAGCCGTTTCCAGATCCCGCGGGCTGCAGATGCCCTGCTGGCAGATGTCGCTGGCGATGTTGACGATGGTGGCCACCACGCGCTGGGTGACGAAGCCGCCGCTGTCGCGGATCACGCTGACCGGCTTGCCGTCGCGTGCGAACAGGGCGTGCGCGGCGTTGCGGATGTCCACGCGCGTGGCAGGGTTGGTGGCCAGCACGCGGCGCTTGGTGGCGGCTTCTTCCACCAGCATGTCGATGCCGATGGTGCGTGCCGGGTCCAGCCGCTCCACGACGGCCACCGTGGTCACGTCGAAACCGAGGGGTGCCACCAGGGTGATGGCCTGGGGCGAGGGGGAGGTACCGGTCTCGATGGTGGCGCCCAGGTCCTTGAGCAACTGGTACAGCTCGGCCCGCCGCGCAGCGCGCGGCGACACCCAGACGGGCGGGATCTCGGCGACCACGGGCACCGGGGGCTCGGCCGGCACCTGGGCCGCGCCGTTCTCGTAGCGGTAGAAGCCTTCGCCCACCTTCTTGCCGACCACGCCGCCGGCCAGGCGCTGCGCCGTGATCACGCTGGGGCGGTAGCGCGGCTCGTCGTAGTACTGCTGGTAGATGGACTCCATCACCGGGTGCGAGACATCCAGCGCCGTGAGGTCCATGAGCTCGAAGGGGCCGAGCTTGAAGCCGACCTGGTCGCGCAGGATGCGGTCGATGGTGGCGAAGTCGGCCACGCCCTCGCCCACGATGCGCAGGGCCTCGGTGCCGTAGCCGCGACCGGCGTGGTTGACGATGAAGCCAGGGGTGTCCTGTGCCAGCACGGGCGTGTGGCCCATCTGTTTGGCGTAGTCGGACAGGGCGGTGCAGACGGCCGGCTCGGTCTTGAGCCCGGCAATCACCTCCACCACCTTCATGAGCGGCACGGGGTTGAAGAAGTGGAATCCCGCCAGGCGCCCGGGGCGCTGCATGCCGGCACCGATGGAGGTGACCGACAGGGACGAGGTGTTGGTGGCCAGCACCGTCTCGGCGCCCACGACCTTCTCGAGGTCGGCAAACAGGCTGCGCTTGACGTCCAGCCGCTCGACGATGGCTTCGACCACCAGATCGCAATGCGCCAGCCCGGCCGTATTGTCAACAATGTGCAATTGCGCAGACCAGGCGGCGGCCTGCTCTGCAGAAATGCGATTTTTTCCTACGAGTTTTTGCCACTGGTCGTGGATACTGTTCTGGGCGGCAAGGGCTGCGCCGGCCTGGGTGTCGAGCAGGAAGACCTGGCTGCCGGCCTGGGCGGCAATCTGCGCGATGCCGCGGCCCATGGCGCCCGAACCCACGATGCCGACGTTGAGAAACTGAATTTTCATAGCGCCATTATGGCTGTGGACATGCCCGCGCACTTATGTGCAAGAATGGGACGCGCTCAAAACAGAATTTATTGTGAAACTCCGTAACACCATTTTGGGAGCTGGTTTGTGGGTGGTTGCCCTGGGCGCCTCGGCGCTTTCGCTGGGCAGCGGCCGGGGCGCCGTGGTGATCGGTTCGCCGGTCGATCTGAGCTTCGACATCCAGCCAGACCAGGGTTCTGACGTCGCATCGTCATGTATCGGAGCCACTCTTGTCGCGGGTGATACCCCTGTCAGCCCCGCCCGGGTGCGCGTGACACCCCAGGCCGAGTCGGCCGGGCGTGCAGCATCCATCCGCGTGCAGACCTCCTCGGTCGTCGACGAGCCAGTTCTGACCGTCACGCTCACCGCTGGCTGTGCGGGCAAGGTGACGCGCAGCTACACCTTTCTGGCAGACCCGCCTGGGCGGGTTCCCCCTGTGGCAGCCGGGCAACTGCCGGTCGTGTCACCTGCGCTGGCGGGCGGCATCGGTGCCGGTGCATCGGGCCTGGCCAATGCCTCTTCCCCTTCTGACCGCGCTGCGGGCGGTGCCCCGGCCCGTGGCGCTGCGGAGGCGCCGGCCCGGTCGGCCCCTGCCAGGGCTGCCAGCGCTGCGCCGCGGGCCAGCGCCCCGGCATCTGCGGCCCCCCGTGCCAATGCGCGCGTGATGGCCAGTGCGCAGGCACCGGCGCCTGCAGCTGCTGGCCCGCGCCTGGTGCTGGAGCCACTGGACCTGTGGCTGGAAAGCCCGGTGGCCCTGCGGGCCACGACCCAGCTGCTGTCCGCCCCGGCGGAGGACTCGTCGCCCCTGCGCGCCGAGGCGGCCGCTGCCTGGAAGGCCCTGAACGCCACGCCCGAAAGCCTGGCGCAGGACGCCGAGCGCCTGCGCGTGCTGGAGGCCGAGGCCAAGGCCGTGAAGGCGGGCTCGGCCCAGCAGCTCGCTGCCACGCAGCAATTGCAGCAGCAGCTCGACGAGGCGCAGGAGCGCTTTCCGGCCACGGTCGTGTATGTGCTGGGGGCCTTGCTGGCACTCGCATTGGGCCTGCTGGCCTGGGTGTGGCAGCGTGCAAGCCGCCAGGCCGTTCTGTCCGAGAAGTCGTGGCGCGAGTCGGTCAAGGTCAGCGCGGTCGATTCCAGCGCCCCCACGGCAGGGCAGGTCGATCCCGGATGGGAACCGCTCGAAACCCTGCCTGTCCCATCGGTGAAGGGCGATTTGCTGGCACCGTCCGGCAGTGCCGCACTGTTCAAGGATGTCAAGACTGCGTCCGCGCCAGCGCCGCTGTATGCCGCGCCCACGGCGGTGGCTGCGGCCGCGGCCGTCCGGCTGCCGGTGCAGGCCAAGGCGGCAGCCCCCGCCGCCGAGCCGGCACGGGCCCTGAAGATCGTCAACCCCGACGACGTGTTCGACATCCAGCAGCAGGCCGAGTTCTTTGTCTCGGTAGGCGAGCACAACCAGGCGGTGGAGGTGCTGCGCAAGCACATCGTGGACCACAAGGAAACCACGCCCGTGGCCTACCTGGAGCTGCTGCGCCTGTTCCACACCCTGAGCCGCGCCGAAGACTTCATGCAGCTGCGCTCGCAGTTCATGCGCTACTTCAACGCCAAGGTGCCCGAGTTCTCGGCCTTCAACCGCCAGGGCCGTCCGCTGGACCGTTACCCCGACGCACTGGCCGAGATCGAGGCCGAGTGGAGCTCGCCAGCCGTGCTGCACACGCTGGACAAGTTCCTGTTCCACCGTGCAGGCAACCAGGCGGCCGAGCCCTTCGATCTGGCTGCCTACGATGACCTGCTGCTGCTGCTGGGCATCGCGCAGACCACGCCGCCGAGCATGCGGGGAGCGCCGCCACCGCGCAAGCGCACCACGCCCACGGAGGTTTCTTTCGAAGCCGCCGCCGAGAAGGGCCTGAACTTTCTCATGCCGCTGGAGAATACGGAACCCGATTTCCCGCTCGACTCGCTGGCCGCCAGCCTGGAGTTCGACTTCGGTGGTGCCCCGGCATCGTCTGCGCCCGCGCCGATGGCGCGGCAGTCCGGCCCTGCCGAGCTGACCCTGGAGCCCGCTTCGGGAATGGCACCCATCGGCGGGGTTTCCTCGGCACCAGCCCCGCTGACCTCGGCGCAGCCGCGCAACCCACCGGCCACCTATACCAAGTCGTCGGTGAGCCTGGACGTGGACCTGTCCGAGCCCCTGCACCTGACGCTGAGCGACCTGCCGCCCGTGCCGGTCACGCCCCCACCGCCAGCCGGCCAGGCCGTGGGCTTCGGTGCGGAGAACGACCTCATGGAGCTGCGCCTGGAGCTGGAGCAGCGCAAGGACGACATCGAACGCAGAAAGTAGCAAGAAAACAGGCCCTTAGGGCCTGTTTTCTTGTGGGGCCGCCAAGCGGACGGACCCCGATGCGTTGCGTCGCGCAAGCGCTGGCTAGTGTTCTGTCCCGTAAATAGATGCCAAAAATAAAACCGATGGATTTCGCGCCAGGGCAAGGCGCAAACCGCAGCGATAGCCGTAGCTATCGCGAGGATTTGCAACGCTGCCCTGGCGTGAAAGACGCGGTTTTATGGGCATTTATTTGCGGGACAGGACACTAGGCGCCTTGCATGGCCTGCATCAGCGCCGTCGCCGCCTCTTCCGGGTCGGGCGCATTGACCAGCGCACGCACCACGGCGATCGAGCCCACGCCCGTGGCCAGCACCTCGGGGAACTGCGCCTGCCCGATGCCCCCGATCGCCACCTGCGGGTAGCTGCGCAGCAACCGTGCATAGCCGTGCAGCCGGCCCACACCCTGTGGCGCGGTGGCCATCTTCTTGAGCGTGGTGGGGAATACGGCGCCCATGGCGATGTAGCTCGGGCCCACGGCATCGGCACGCAGCATCTCGGCATAGCCATGGGTGCTCACGCCCAGGCGAATGCCCGATGTGCGCAAGGTCTGCAGGTCGGCCGCGCTCAGTGCGTCCAGGTCTTCCTGCCCCAGGTGCACGCCGTAGGCGCCGGCATTGATCGCAGCGCGCCAGTGGTCGTTGATGAACAGCAGGGCACCAGTGCCCTGCACCGCCTGCACGGCGGCGTTGACCTCGCGCTCGATGGCGGCCGGGTCGTCCGACTTGAAGCGCAGTTGCACCGTGGGCACGCCTGCGCGGGCCATGCGGCCGACCCAGGCGGCATCGGGCAGCACGGCGTACAGGCCCAACGCATCGGGGCCGGTGGCAAAGGCCTGCGCGCGCGGCAGGCCCTGCAGGCCGAAGTCGGCGGGCTCGTCGGGCCAGGCCTCGGGGTTCACGGCGCCGGTGCGTACGGTACGGGCCTGCCAGGCGCGGGCGATGCACTCGGCATCGTGGGCGATGAAGCCCAGGGTGCTGGCCGCCTGCAGCGCCGCCAGGTAGGCGGGCTCGCCGGAGGTGGGCGTGGGCACAGGTTGCGGCGCGAAGCCTGCAAACGTGGCGGCATGGTGCGCCACGATGGCCTTGGCCAGTTCGGTGGGGGCGGTATCAGGCATGGTCGTCGTGGTGCCAGAAGGGGGTGCCCAGCACGGGGGTGCTGGGCTGGGCGGCGTCCTGCGCTGACATGGCACCGGCCAGGCGTGCCGTGCGGCCAGCGTGCACGGCATTGGCAAAGGCGCCGGCCATGGCCACGGGGTCCTGGGCCAGGGCCACGGCGGTGTTGAGCAGCACGCCATCGTAGCCCCACTCCATCACCTGGCAGGCATGCGAGGGCAGGCCCAGGCCGGCGTCCACCAGCATGGGCACTTTCAGCCGCTCGCGCAGCATCTGCAGCGCATAGGGGTTCACCGGGCCGCGGCCGGTGCCGATGGGCGCGGCCCAGGGCATCACGGCCTCGCAGCCCACGTCCACCAGGCGCTGGCAGAGCACGAAATCCTCGGTGCAGTAGGGCAGCACCTGGAAGCCTTCCTTGATCAGGTGCTCGGCCGCACCCACCAGGTTCAGCGTGTCGGGCTGCAGGGTGTAGTCGTCGCCGATCAGTTCGAGCTTGATCCACGGGGTGTTGAACACCTCGCGTGCCATCTGCGCGGTGGTGATGGCCTCCTGGACGCTGTGGCAGCCCGCGGTGTTGGGCAGCACGGGTACGTCCAGGCGGCGCAGCAGCTCCCAGAAGCTGCTGCCCGACTCGGCCGGGTTGCTGCCCTGGCGGCGCAGCGAGGCCGTGACCATGGCGGGGCGCGAGGTCTTTACCGCAGCCTCCAGCACCGCTGGCGACGGGTAGCGCGAGGTGCCCAGCAGCAGGCGGCTGGCGAAGGTCTGGCCGTACAGGACCAGGGGATCGTTGGGTGTGGTCATGGTGGTGGGAGGGGTTCAGCCGCCGGTGACGGGGGAAATGACTTCGACCTTGTCACCCGGGTTCAAGGCTTGCGCCGCATAGCGGCTGTTGGGCACGAAGATGGTGTTCACGGCCACGGCAAAGGGCGGGCGCGCGGCGATGGCGGCCACTGCGGCGGCGACGGTGGCGCCTTCGGGCAGCTCGTGCGGGATCTGATTGATGGAAACGTTCATGGCGATAGGGCGGCCGCAGCCTCGTGGGGCTGTTGCAGCAACTGCAAGTTCAAATCGAATCGGGGGGCGAGGGCGGACCGGCCCGTGCCCAGCACTTCCATCACCACGTCCAGCATGGCCGGCGCGATCATGAAGCCGTGGCGGTACAGGCCGTTGACTTCGAGCACCCCCGGGCGCTGCTGGCGGATGGCGGGCAGGTTGTCGGGCAGGGTGGGGCGGCACTGGGTGGCCACCTCCACGATGCGCGCCTCGGCAAAGCCGCTGTGCACGGCGTAGGCGGCGCTCAGCAGTTCCAGGGTGGAACGCACGCTCGCGGGCGACAGGTCGTCGGACTCGATCTCGGTCGCGCCGATCACGAAGAGATGGTCTTCCTTGGGCGCGATGTAGATCGGGTAGCGCGGGTGCACCAGGCGCGTGGGGCGCTGCAGCGTGACCTCGGGTGCATGCACACGCACCACCTCGCCGCGCACGCCGCGCAGCGCGCGCCACGGGTCGCGCGCACCCAGGCCGCGGCAGTCCAGCACCCAGTCGGGCTGGCTCGGCTCGCCGGGGGCAAAAGCATCGGGGTGGCGCGGCGCATGCCAGTGCGTGCGCACACCCAGGCGCTGCATCTCGTGCAGCAGGGCGGCCAGCAACTGGCGGTTGTCGAGCTGGCCTTCTCCAGGCAGGTAAAGGCCCTTGGTGAAGCGCCCGGCCAGGGCTGGCTCCACCGTGGCCAGGCCCGTGCCGTCAAGCACCTGCAGTGCTGGCAGATCGGGGATGGCCCGGTGGTTGGTCTGCAACTGGAGGGTGAGGCGCTGGGCCTCGGCCGCATCCTGCCGGTGCCAGACGATGAGCGTGCCTTCCTGCTGGAAGAACACCGGTTGTGCCAACTGCGAAAGCAGTTGTGGCCAGCGCACCAGGGCGTGCTGGCCCATGCGCACCACGCCCGGTTCGGTCACCGCCGACTCCGCCAGCGGCGCCAGCATGGCGGCGGCCACCGTGGCGGCTGACTGCTCGGCCGCAGGGCCCGCGGCGTCGTAGATGTCCACGGCGTGGCCCTGGCGCGCCAGTTCGACGGCCAGCAGCCGGCCCATGAGGCCTGCGCCCAGAATGGCAAACGACGAGGAGGAAGAAAGGGTCATGCGTCCAGCTGTGCAACAACAGGTGGACAAAACGGGATGGCTGCTTACCGTCGCTGTGGAAACTCCCCACGCCAGCATGACCTGGATCGGGTAGCGGGGCCGCACGCAGCCCCAGGGTATTTTCTCAGTCGCACGCCGTATCGGCGGGACACCCCTGTTTCGTCCGTGAACCGCAATTACAGCACATTGCCCCTGCCGTTGGCTGACCCAGGTCATAAGGGATAATTTCGGCCCTATGACTTCAGCCCCTTCCAACGCGGCCGCAGGGCCCTCCACGGCCCCGCGCTATGCGCGCGTGCTCTCGATCGCCGGCTCCGACAGCGGGGGCGGCGCAGGCATCCAGGCCGACCTCAAGACCTTTGCCGCGCTGGGCTGCTACGGCATGACCGCCATCACGGCCATCACCGCGCAGAACACCCGGGGTGTGACGGGCATCCACGGCATTCCGCCCGAAATGCTCAAGGCCCAGATCGACGCCGTGGTGCAGGACATCGGCGTCGATGCGGTGAAGATCGGTATGCTGCATTCGCCCGAGGTGGTGCACGTGGTCGCCAACGCCATCCGCGAATACCGGTTGCCCCACGTGGTGCTCGACCCGGTGATGGTGGCCACCAGCGGCGACCGCCTGATCGCGCAGGAGACGGTCGGTGTGCTGGTGCGGGAGCTGTTCCCGCTGGCCGAGGTGATCACGCCCAACCTCGACGAGGCCGGCTGGCTGCTGGGCCGCACCCTGGCGGGCATGGATGACCTGGAGCAGGCCGCGCAGGATCTGCTGGGCCTGGGTGCACGCGCCGCGCTGCTCAAGGGCGGTCACCTGCCGGGCGACTGGGTGGTGGATGTGCTGGCCACGGCGCCCGGCCAGGCCGGTCACCGCCTGCAGTCGGCCCGCATCGCCACGCACAATGGCCATGGCACGGGCTGCACGCTGTCGTCCGCCATCGCCGCGCACCTGGCCCTGGGCCAGCCGCTGCAGCAGGCGGTGGAAAGCGCCCGCGCCTACATCCTGGGCGCGATCGCCGCGGGTGCCCAGGTGGTCACCGGTGGCGGCCATGGCCCGCTGAACCATGGCTATGCGCCGGTGGCGCAGCGGGTTTTCTGATCAATCAACCAGTCAGGCTTTGGGTCGTGTTACCCAGGCCAGAGCGAAGCTGAACACCAGCGCCGGCAGCGCCGATCCCGCGCCCGGCAGCACCAGCGGCGCCACATGGTAGACCGCGATGCCCACCAGCCAGATGGCCACGGGCAGCCAATGGACCTGGGCCGCGCGCTGCAGCAGCGCCGGGGCATCGGTGCCAAAGGCCAGGCGGCCGAGGATCACGCCGAACAGGGGCACGAACACCGAGCTGAGCAGCAGCAGGAAGGGCTCCAGGCTGTGCATGGGCAGCACCAGCGCCAGCGCAGTGCAGCCTGCGGCCATCACGATGCCCCAGCGGCGCACACCCCAGCGCGGCAGCAGGCTGTGGGCCGACACGGCGCCCGAATAGGCATCGCCGTAGGCGTTGTCTACCTCGTCGATCAGGATCAGCGACAGTGCGATCAGCCCGCCCTGGGCCAGCAGCAGGGCCTGCACCAGGTCCTTGCTCGGCAGGGTCAGCGCCACCAGCACGCCGAGCGTGTAGCACCACATGTTGGCCAGCGCGTAACCCAGCCAGGTGCCGCGCAGCGCCGATCCACCATGCTTGCCGTGGCGCGCATAGTCGGCCACCAGAGGCAGCCACGAGATAGGCATGGCGATCACCAGGTCCAGCGCAGGCAGCACGCCCATGCCGCCGGCGCCGGGGCGGTTCCACAGCTGATCGAAGCCCTGGGCGTGGGCCAGCGACAGGAACTGCCAGCTCAGCCACAGCAGCGACAGCACCACCAATGGCAAGGCCACGCGCGCAATCAGCTTGCGCACCAGCTGCACCATGGATGCGCTGATCAGCAGCATCACCACACCGCCCCACAGCAGCGTGGCCAGCACCGGCC
>NZ_AKJX01000168.1 GCF_000276605.1 Acidovorax sp. CF316
GTGCCGTCGGCGCGCAGCACCAGGGCGTGGTCGTAGCCCATGGAGATGGCCGGCTGCACCGCGTGCGCCGAGGTCATCGCAAAAGCACTGCACAGTGCGGCAGCACCCAGGGCTGCGGCCGTGCGGAAAGTCTTGTTCTTCATCAGGTACTTCATCGGTTCTCTCAGTAATTCGGTCAGTCGTAAATCAAACAGGTAAACACCTGGAACCCATGGAGGGCTCCATGAACCAGCGGTGTCCGCCGTGCCGCCATCTGTGTGTGATGCATGGCTGCGAACCGCTTGGCCGCGAGTCTGACGGCGGCCGGCTTTGCAAACAATGGTGTGCAGCGCAGGCCGGCGGGCAGGGCGTGAACTTGTGCACGAAGCCGGCACGCAAAAGTGCACGGCCGTGCTGCTACCGGGCCGCCAGGGCCTTTCGCGGATACTTGGGGCATGGCAGCCGAACACGACCAACTCACCACATTGCAAGCCGCCCTGGCGCGTTTCAGCGAGGGCGCAGCCAGTGCCGCGTCCTTGAGCACGCTGGCGCGCGGACAGGCCGACCTGCTCGCGGCCCTGCCGCCGCGCTACAGCGAAGTCCTGCTGAACCTGCTGGACCGGCTCGAATCGAGCGCGCTGTTCTCCGAGGAGAGCTGCTCATTCAGCCAGAAGGACCTGGTGGCCAACCTGCAGATGTGGGTGGACAAGGCGCGCGGCACGCTGGACGCGCGCTGAACGCAGTGCGGGCTACTTTGCCGAACTTGTCAGCCTGCACAGCTGCAGCGCCAGGCGCTGCAGGGCCTGCCAGCCATCGGTAGGCCAGTCGGGCACCTTCAGGCCCTTGACGATGCCGTCCACCGTGTGGGCCGACTGCAGCAGGCGCGCCAGCGCCGCGTCGCTGGCCTTGGGCAGGATGCGCTCGAACAGGCGCTCCTTGGGCCCCCAGATGCGGTTCTCGCGCAGGGCCATGGGCAGCGGGCGCCCGGCGTTCATCGCGTCCTTCACGCGCTTCAGGGCGCGGATGTCCTCGGCCAGCGCCCAGTGCACCAGCACCTCGGCCTCGCCCTCGGCCTGCAGGCCGTCGAGCATGCGTTGCACGCGCGCAGTGTGGCCGCCCAGCACCGACTCGGACAGCTTGAACACGTCGTAGCGCGCCACATTGAGCACGGCCGCTTCGACCTGGGCCTGGGTCAGTTCGCCCGGTGGGTGCAGCAGCGCGAGCTTCTGGATCTCCTGGTGGGCGGCGAGCAGGTTGCCCTCCACGCGGTCGGCAAAGAACTGCAGCGTGCGCTGGCCCTCCTCGCCCGCCACCACGCGCTGGCCCTGGGTGGCCAGACGCTGGGCGATCCACTGCGGCAGCATGCCGCGCTCGATGGGGTCGATCTGGATCGAGGTGCCGTTGCCCTCCAGCGCGGCGAACCAGGCGCCCGTGCGCGTGGCCTTGTCCAGGCGCGGCAGAATCACCAGGGTCAGGGTGCTGTCGTTGCCCCGGGCGGCCTCGGCGATCTGCTGCAGCGCCACGCTGCCATCCTTGCCCGGCTTGCCCGACGGGATGCGGATCTCCACGATCTGCTTGTCGGCAAACAGGCTCAGCGAGCCCCCTGCGGCCAGCACGGCACTCCAGTCGAAGTGGGCGCCCGCTACCGTGTACGAGCTGCGCTCGGTATAGCCCTGGCTGCGCGCCGTGGCGCGGATGGCGTCGGCCGCCTCCTGCTGCAAAAGCGCTTCATCGCCATGCAGCACATACAGCGGCGACAGGCCCTTTTGGAGGTGGGGGGAGAGTTGGGCCAGGGCGACTTGCATGGTGCAAAGTCTAAACGCGTGGCACGCTCCCCTGCGACCTCCCGGCACGGTGCAGAAAGCCTGCGCCGTACCAAATGCCAACAAGGTCGTACAAATTGATCAATCTTTGGCAAGAATTGCACAGGCTTTTGGCTTTCCATTGCCCGCGCGCCGACCCACAATAACGCCCTGCATGGCCGTGGCGCTACCCGCGTTGCAGCAGCAGCCCATTCCCCCTCACAAAGGCACCCACGCATGACCATCCTCCCTGCAACGCACCCTGCCGCCAGTCTGATCGGCGCCCCCACCGACATCGGTGCCGGAGCCCGCGGCGCGTCCATGGGCCCGGAGGCCTTGCGCGTGGCGGGCTTGCAGGCGGCGCTGGAGCGCCATGGCCTGCAGGTGGCAGACCGCGGCAACCTGAACGGCCCGGCCAATCCCTGGCTGCCGCCGGTGGACGGCTACCGCCACCTGCCCGAAGTGGTGCAGTGGAACCAGCTGGTGTTCGATGCCGTGCATGCCGAGCTGCAGCAGGGCCGCCTGCCCATCCTGCTTGGCGGCGACCACTGCCTGGGCCTGGGCAGCATCAGCGCGGTGGCACGCCATTGCGCCGAGACGGGCAAGACGCTGCGCGTGCTCTGGCTCGACGCCCATGCCGACTTCAATACCAGCGCCCTCACGCCCAGCGGCAACGTGCATGGCATGCCCGTGGCCTGCCTGTGCGGGCTGGGACCCATCGAACTCACGGGCCTGGCCGGCATGCCCGATGGCGGCCCGACCCTGCGGCCGCAGCAGGTGCGCCAGATCGGCATCCGCAGCGTGGATGCGGGCGAGAAGCGCCTGGTGCACGAGCAGGGGCTGGAGGTGTTCGACATGCGCGCCATCGACGAGATCGGCATGCGCCAGGCCATGCAGCAGGCCCTGGCCGGCATGGACGAGAACACCCACCTGCACGTGAGCTTCGACGTGGACTTCCTGGACCCGGGCATTGCCCCCGGCGTGGGCACCACCGTGCCCGGCGGCCCGACCTACCGCGAGGCCCAGCTGTGCATGGAGATGATCGCCGACAGCGGCCGCCTGGCCTCGCTGGACATCATGGAACTGAACCCGGCCCTGGACGTGCGCAACCAGACGGCCGAGGTGGCCGTGGACCTGGTGGAATCACTCTTCGGAAAAAGCACCCTGATGCGGGTGCCCCCGCTGAAGTAGCCTCAGCGCTTCACGACCGCCAGGCGGCGCAGCAATTGCTGCACGATGTCGGTCTGCATGTTGCGGTACAGCAGGGCCTCTTCGGCCTCCTTGGCCAGGGCGATGGTTTCGTTGTAGCTGATGTCGCGCTGCTGCAGCAGCTCGGTCTCGGGCAGGAGTTCTGCGCCATTGGCACCGCGCACCCGGAACTTCACGCGCAGCCGCAGCTGCAGTTCGCGCACCTGGCCCGAGGCGTTCTGCCCCACGACCACGCGCTCGCGCTGCTCGGACAGCAGCTCCAGCCCGACCTGGGCCTTGGGCAGGTCCGCCATATCGCGCAGCACCGTGAGCTTGCTGCCCGAGCCGTCCAGCGTGCGCTGCAGCTCGCGCGCCAGCGTGGAGCTGGGGGGCGCGGCGATGAACAGCACGTCGAACGAGAACTCGGGCACGCCACGCAGGCGAAAACCGCAGGCGGTGAGCAATGCGGCAGGTGCCGCCATGAGCAAGGTGCGCTTGGTCAGCATGCTCACACCACCACGTTCACCAGGCGCCCGGGCACCACGATCACGCGCTTGGGCGCAGCCCCTGCGGCCTGGGCGATGAAGGCTTCGCTGGCCAGCGCAACGCGCTCGATCTCGGCCTTGTCGGCCTGGGCCGACACGAGGATGGAGCCGCGCAACTTGCCGTTGACCTGCAGCATGAGCTCGATCTCGTCCTGCACCAGGGCACCGGCGTCCACCTGGGGCCAGGGCGCGTCGAGCAGCTCGCCCAGGGCACCGGCATAGCCCAGCGTGGCCCACAGCGCGTGGGCGATGTGGGGCGTGGCGGGGTACAGGCTGCGCAGCAGGATGCCGAAGCCCTCGATGAGCGCCACCTGGGCGCCTGCCGAGTCGGTGGCCTTGAAGTCTTCGAGCGCGTTGATCATCTTCATCGCGCCCGAGACCACCGTGTTGTACTGCATGCGCTGGTAGTCGTAGTCCACCTGCTTGAGCACGGTATGGAGCTCCAGGCGCAGGGCCTTGGCCTCCTTGCCGAACTGCACGTCGGCCAGGCTCGTGGCGCCGGCCACGCTGGCCAGCGCCGCGTCCCGGTCGATGGCTGCGAGCTTGAAGCCGAAGTTCCACACCCGGCGCAGGAAGCGGTAGCTGCCTTCCACGGCCGCATCGTTCCACTCCAGCGTGGCTTCGGGCGGGGCCGTGAACATGGTGTACAGGCGGGCGGTGTCGGCACCGTACCTGGCGATCAGGTCCTGCGGATCGACACCGTTGCGCTCGGTCTTGCCCATCTTGCCCACGCCGCCATACTCCAGCAGCAGGCCCTGCGCGAACTGGCCTTCGGCCTCGTTCAGCTTGCCGCCGATGATGCGGCCTTGGGCATCCAGCACGGGGGTCACGCCCTCGGGCGGGAAGTAGCTCTTGCCGCCCTTCTCGTCGCGCGTGAAGTAGATGTGGTTGAGCACCATGCCCTGTGTGAGCAGGTGGGCGAACGGTTCGTCCACCGTCACCAGCCCCAGGTCGCGCATGACCTTGGTCCAGAAACGTGCGTACAGCAGGTGCAGGATGGCGTGCTCGATGCCGCCGATGTACTGGTCCATGCCGGCACCACCGGTCGCGGCCTTCTGGTCGCGCATCCAGTAGGCCGTGCCGTCGGCCACCATGGCGTCGTCGTTCTTCGGGTCGCAGTAGCGCATGAAGTACCAGGAGCTGTCCACGAAGGTGTCCATGGTGTCGGTCTCACGGCGCGCGGCCTTGCCGCAGACGGGGCAGACCACGCCGGCGTGAAAGCCCTCGTGCTTGTGCAGCGGGTTGCCCGAGCCATCGGGTACGCAGTCGGTGGGCAGCACCACCGGCAGGTCCTTTTCCGGCACGGGCACGGCGCCATGCTCCTCGCAGTGGATGATGGGGATGGGCGTTCCCCAGTAGCGCTGGCGCGAAACGCCCCAGTCGCGCAGGCGCCAGGTGGTCTTGGTCTCGCCCAGGCCCTTGGCCTGCAGCGCGTGGGCCACGGCGGCCACGGCCTCCTTGTAGCCCATGCCGCTGAAGCTGTCGGAGTTGATGGTCACGCCGCGCTGCTTGTCACCGTACCAGTCGTTCCACTGGTGGTAGTTGAAGTGCTCGCCGTCCACCAGCACCACCTGCTTGATTTCCAGGTCGTACTTCAGGGCGAAGGCAAAGTCGCGCTCGTCGTGCGCGGGCACGCCCATCACGGCGCCGTCGCCATAGCCCATGAGCACGTAGTTGCCCACCCACACCGGGATCTGCTCTTCGGTGATGGGGTGCGTCACGAACAGGCCCGTGGGCTGGCCCTTCTTTTCCTGCGTGGCCAGCTCGGCCTCGGTGGTGCCGCCGCTCTTGCATTCCTCGATGAAGGCCGCCAGCGCCGGGTTGCTGCGCGCGGCATGCGCCGCCAGTGGGTGCTCGGGCGCCACGGCGCAGAAGGTCACGCCCATGATGGTGTCGGCGCGCGTGGTGAAGACGTACATGCGGCCGTCGCCGATCAGCGCGCCGTCATCGCCCTGGATGTCGTGCAGGAAGGCAAAGCGCACGCCTTCGCTCTTGCCGATCCAGTTCTCCTGCATGAGCTTGACGCGCTCGGGCCAGCCGGGCAGCTTGTCGCCGGTCACGAAGTCCAGCAGTTCTTCGGCGTAGTCGGTGATCTTCAGGTAGTAGCCGGGAATCTCGCGCTTTTCCACCGTGGCGCCGGTGCGCCAGCCCTTGCCGTCGATGACCTGCTCGTTGGCCAGCACGGTCTGGTCCACCGGGTCCCAGTTCACGACCTGGGTCTTGCGGTAGGCAATGCCCTTGTCCAGCATCTTCAGGAACAGCCACTGGTTCCAGTGGTAGTACTCGGGATCGCAGGTGGCGACTTCGCGCGACCAGTCGATGGCCAGGCCCATGGCCTGCATCTGCGTCTTCATGTACGCGATGTTCTCGTACGTCCACTTCGCAGGCGGCACGCCGTTCTTGAGCGCCGCGTTCTCGGCCGGCAGGCCGAAGGCGTCCCAGCCCATGGGCATGAGCACGTTGTGGCCGTTCATGCGCAGGTAGCGCGTGAGCATGTCGTTGATGGTGTAGTTGCGCACATGGCCCATGTGCAGCTTGCCGCTGGGGTAGGGCAGCATCGAGCAGGCGTAGAACTTCTTCTTGTTCGCGTCTTCGACCACGCGGTAGGCATCGCGGGCGGTCCAGTGGTCTTGCGCGGCGCGCTCAACCTCTTGGGGAGAGTATTTGTCTTGCATGGAGGCTCGGGTCAGGATGGTGCAGCCACAGGACTGCGCTGCGCGGATTTTAGGCTGTCGGGCGAACCGCCGCGGGAGCGGGCCCGGCAGCCCGGGTTTCAGGGCTTTTTCGGGGCTTGGGCGGCGGTCTGCGGATCGGCCACGAAACCGATGCGCTGCAGGCCCGCGGCATGGGCTGCGCCCATGATCTCGACGATGCGACCATAGGGCACGGCGGCGTCCGCGCGCAGCTGCACTTCGGTGTCGGGCGCGGTGGCGCCGATGCGCTGCAGGCGCTCGGCCAGTGCGGCCTGTGCCAGCGGCTGGTCGTCGAGGAAGGCCTGGCCCGTGCGGTCCACCACCAGCGTGAGGGCCCTGGCCGGCGCCCCGGAGGCGGTGCCCTCGGCGCGCGGCAGGTCCAGGCGGATGGCGCTGGCCATGAGCGGCGCAGTGAGGATGAAGATCACCACCAGCACCAGCATCACGTCGACCAGCGGCGTCATGTTGATGTCGCTCATGGGCTGGGAACCCGGCGTACGTTCCAGCCTGCCGAAGCTCATTCGGCCACCCTGCCCACGGGCACGGCGGCCGCGTGCGCCATATCGGTGCGCAGTTCACGCAAATCCCGGGCGAACCCCTCCAGGTCGGCCTCGATGCGCCCGATGAGCCGGCCGCAGACGTTGTAGGCCAGCACGGCCGGGATGGCCACGGCCAGTCCGGCGGCGGTCATGACCAGGGCCTCGCCCACGGGGCCGGCCACGCGGTCGATGGTGATCTGCCCGGCCCCCGCCATGGCCGACAGCGCATGGTAGATGCCCCAGACGGTGCCCAGCAGGCCCACGAACGGCGCCGTGGAGCCCACGGTGGCCAGCAGCACCTGGCCGAACTGCAGGCGGCCCAGCACCGCGTGCAAGGCGTCACGCAGCACGCGCGTGAGCCGCTGCGACAGGCTGCCCATGGAAGCCAGGACAGCGGGGGAGGCCTGGTCGGCCACGGTGTTGACGGCCTGCACCATGGGCAGCACCAGGGCCAGCCGGTCAAAGCCCTGCAGGCGCAGCGCGGCCTCCGGCAGCGACGGGGCCTGCCAGACGGCGGCCACGCAGCGCGCCACGTCGGCACTGGCACGGCGCAGCAGGCGCAGCTTCCAGACGATCACCACCCAGCTGGCAACGGACATGCCCAGCAGCAGCAGGGCCGTGCCCTGTGTCACCGCGTCGCCCTGGCGCCACCAGTGGAATGCGTCCATGCGCGTGTACGGCCTTGGTTTCTTACTTCAGGTTCAGCACGTCGAACATGTCGTGCAGACCGGTTTGGTGGGCGGCCAGGTAGCGCACGGCGCGCAGGCTGCCCTGGGCGTAGGTGGTGCGGCTGCTGGACTTGTGCGTGATCTCGATGCGCTCGCCGATGCCCGCGAACAGTACGGTGTGGTCGCCCACGATGTCGCCGCCGCGGATGGCCGCAAAGCCGATGCTGGACGGATCGCGCTCGCCCGTGATGCCTTCGCGGGCGTAGACGGCGCATTCCTTGAGGTCGCGGCCCATGGCCTCGGCGATGACCTCGCCCATCTTGAGCGCGGTGCCCGAGGGCGCATCCACCTTGTGGCGGTGGTGGGCCTCGATGATCTCGATGTCATAGCCGGTGGCCATGGCCTTGGCGGCCATCTCCAGCAGCTTGAGCGTGACGTTGACGCCCACGCTCATGTTGGGCGCCATGACCACGGCCGTGCGCTGCGCCAGGGCGGCGATCTCGGCCTTCTGCTCGTCGGAAAAGCCGGTGGTGCCGATGACCATCTTCACGCCCAGCTCGGCGCACACCGCCAGGTGGGCCAGCGTGCCCTCGGGGCGCGTGAAGTCGATCAGGACGTCGGCGTTCTGCAGGCCGGCCTTGATGTCCGAGGTGATGGCCACGCCGCTGGCATGGCCGAGGAAGGCGGTGGCATCCGAGCCGATGCCGGGGCTGGCGGCCACGTCCAGTGCGCCGGCGAGCACGCAGTCGTCGGTGGCGCGCAGGGCCTCGATGAGCATGCGGCCCATGCGGCCCGATGCGCCGGCAACGGCCACGCGCACGGGGGTGGAGGTTGTCGATGTGTTCCCTGCCATGTGATTCCTGGGTTCGCTAATGGATGACAATGAAAAAAGCCCCCATGGGGGGCCGCCCGGTCAGCGCCCGGGCGCTTCGAGGGGCGGGTAGCGGGCAGGTACGAGCTCCTGCGGGGCGGCATCGGCGGCCTTCTCGGCAGGGGTCTCGGCCTTGCGTGCGGGGTAGCGCGCCAGCTGGTCCTGCGTGGCCTCCAGCACGGGCACCTTGCCCTTGCCGGTGCGGCCGCCGTCCAGCGAGGCGACGAATTCAGCCTCGGAGGGCATTTCGTCGCCTTCCGAACGCGCCAGCACGTCGCCCTCGAAGAACACCGTGAGCTTGCGGGTCTGCAGCTCGGCCGAGGGCTTCTTCAGGGTGAAGACGTATTCCCAGCGGTTGGAGTGGAACAGGCTGGTCACCAGGGGGGTGCCCAGGATTTCACGCACCTGCTGGCGGCTCTGGCCGGGCTTCAAGGCCTCGACCTGCTCGCGCGAGACGAAATTGCCCTGCACGATGTCGATCTTGTACGGCGTGACCACGGTGGCCAGGCGGCGGCTGGCGCCGTCCAGGCTGCCGCACCCCGCCAGGGTGCCGACGACGGCACCCACCAACAGGATCCAGCCCAGGCGGGCATTGATACGGGCTTTGACTGGCATGGGGGAAAGAGCTGAGGATATGATCAAACCATTGTAGCGGCAGCCTCTCTCCCCTTCCCGGGCCACCGGCAACCAGGACCAATCCATGACCAATATCGACGAACTCAAAAGCACCGGCCTCAAGGCAACCCTGCCCCGCCTGAAGATCATGGAGATCTTCCAGAAGGGCACGCAGCGCCACATGACGGCCGAAGACGTGTTCCGCGTGCTGCTCGAGGAGCGCTCGGACATCGGCCTGGCCACCGTGTACCGCGTGCTCACGCAGTTCGAGCAGGCGGGCATCCTGATCCGCAGCAACTTCGAGAGCGGCAAGGCCGTGTACGAACTCAACGAGGGCTCGCACCACGACCACTTCGTCTGCACGTCCTGCGGCAAGGTCGAGGAGTTCTATGACCCCGAGATCGAAAAGCGCCAGCAACTCGTGGCCAAGTCCAAGGGCTGGCTGGTGCAGGACCACACCATGGCGCTCTACGGCCAGTGCGCCGATTGCGCGAAGAAATGACTCCCCCTGAGTCGCCTGCGGCGCCTTCCCCCCAGGGGGGGACGCTCCCAGCGCGGCGGGGCGGCCCTTGCGCGGGAGCACTGGTATGGCCGCGCCAGTTTCGGCGGCCTGACTGAGCGCCGCTAGCCGCCGGTGTCGCGCTCCATGGCGCGGCGGTGGCGTTCGACGAATTCCTGGTAGGTGTCGATGCCGCGCAGCTGCAGGATGGTGTTGCGCACGGCGGCTTCGACCAGCACGGCGATGTTGCGGCCGGCCACCACCTGGATCACCACCTTGAGCACGGGCACACCCAGCACGTCCTGGGTAAGCGGCTCATAGGGCAGGCGCTCGTAGTCGCGCTCCAGCGTTTCCTTGCGCACCAGGTGCACGATGAGCTTCAGGCGCATCTTGCGGCGCACGGCCGTCTCGCCAAAGATGGCGCGGATGTCCAAGAGGCCGATGCCGCGCACTTCCAGCAGGTTCTGCAGCAGCTCGGGGCACTTGCCCTCGATGGTGGTCTGGTTGATGCGGAACAGGTCCACCGCGTCGTCGGCCACCAGGCCGTTGCCGCGCGAGATCAGCTCCAGGCCGAGTTCGCTCTTGCCCAGGCCCGATTCGCCGGTGATCATCACGCCCAAGCCCAGGATGTCCATGAACACGCCGTGCATGGTCGTGCGGTCGGCGAAGTGCTTGGACAGGTAGGCCCGCAGCACGTCGATCACGAAGGCCGAGGACTCGTGCGTGGAGAACATCGGGATCTGCGCGCGCTCGCACATCGACACCAGCGCATCGGGCGCGGTCTGGTTGTCGGCCAGCACCAGCACCGGCGGCTCCAGCGTCACGATGCGGGCGATGCGGCGCTTGCAGTCGTCGGGGGAGGCATTGCTCAGGTAGGCGATCTCGCGCTCGCCCAGGATCTGCACCCGGTAGGGATGGATGTAGTTGAGGTAGCCGACCAGGTCGGCGCCCGAGCGGGCGGAGCGTACCGCCACTTCGTCGAAGCGGCGCTCGGAGGCACCGAGGCCCGCAACCCACTCCCATTTCAGGGCGCTGCGGAATTCCTCGAACAGGACGTCGGCGCTGACAACATTGGGTTTCACGGCAAGGATGCGGGGGAATGCGCGGTGCCGCGCAGGTCAGGCGGCCTGGGTGGACTGCCAGCCGGCGATCATGCCGTGCAGCTCGGCCGCATCGGTGCTGGCCTTGAGCTTTTCGCGCAGCACCGAGTCGCTCAGCAGCTCGGCGATCTCCGAGAGGATCTCCAGGTGCTTCTGGGTCGCGGCCTCGGGCACCAGCAGGAAGATCAGCAGCGCCACCGGCATTTCGTCCGGGGCGTCGAAACCGATGGGGTGGGCCAGCTGGAACACCGCCGCCATGGGCGCCTTGAGGCCCTTGATGCGGCCATGCGGGATGGCCACGCCATGGCCCAGGCCCGTCGAGCCCAGGCGCTCGCGCGCGAAGAGACTGTCGGTGATCAGGGCACGCGAGAGCCCGTGCTGGCTCTCGAACAGCAGACCCGCCTCTTCAAAAGCACGCTTCTTGCTGGTGGAGTCCACGCTCACAAGCACTTGGGCGGGAGGCAGGATGGAGGCGAGTCGGTTCATGGTCAGAGGTAACAATTATGCACATATTGGCAAAAACCCTGAGCAATTTACAAGGGGCCACAAAAAAACCGCCTCCAGGGGCGGTTGCTGTGGCCCGCAATGCAACGCTCAGGCGTGCATTTCGCGCTTGGCAGCTTCGTGGTGGTGGTCCTGCAGGCGGTCCTTGTGGCGCACCACCTGGCGGTCCATTTTGTCGACCAGCTCATCCACCGCAGCATACAGGTCGGAATGGGAGCTCTCGGCAAACAGGTCGTTGCCCTTCACATGGATATTGCATTCCGCTCGCTGGCGCTTTTCCTTTTCCTTTTGCTTCTCTACTGTCAGCAGCACCTTGACGTCTACTACTTGGTCGAAATGGCGATTGATCCGGTCCAGCTTGGTTGTCACATAACTGCGCAGTGCTGGGGTAACTTCGAGGTGGTGACCGCTGATCGTCAAGTTCATAAATAAGTCTCCTGTGGCTCTCGGTGGAACAAATGCCGCCCTGGATCAGAGGGCCGGCCCGGCGAACTTGGATGCATCCATTGACGGGTTCACTATGCCCCTGCTGTCATCGAAATGCAATCCCATACCGCCCCTGCCCAATGGGTTATGCCCGGCGAGGTGCCAGCGGCCCGAAAAGGGCGCACAATGGCTGAGTTGGCAGGGGCAGCCCGCCCCACAGGAGCCACGCCTCAGGCCTTGCCTGCAGGCCCCGGCGCTGCGCCATGCAGCACCAGCCGCCCCACCACCACGATGGACAGCACGCTGGCAACGGTGCCCACCACCGCAGCCATCCAGTAGCCCTGTACCAGCCCCTGGGCATCGCGGCTGATCAGCACGCCCCCCACCAGCGAAGCCACGCCCATGGCCGCGGACTGCACCGAGGCATTGAGCGTCATGAACGTGCCGCGCAGCTGCGGGTTGGCGGCCGAGGTGATGATGGCCATGCCGGGGATCATGCGCCCGCTCATGAAGGCGAACATCAGCGTGGACACCGTGAGCACCACCCACAGCGGCACCCCATGCACCGTGGTGATGCCGAGCAGGCACGGCCCCACCGCCAGGGCCAGCCAGCGGAAAGTGCGGACCTTGCCGCGCGCATCCGTCAGGCGCCCGAACAGGCGCGCCGTGAACAGGGTGACCACGCCGCCGCACAGGTAGATCAGCGGCACCTGGTCGGTGCGCACGCCGGCATTGGCCTGCATGTAGATGGTGATGTACGGGATCACCGTGAAGCCGGTGAACATCAGCAGGCCCGAGAACACGAAGGCCCGGCGGTGGTTGGCGTCCCTGAGCACCTCGGCGATGCCGCCCAGGGCCGTGCGCTGCTGGCCTGCCGCCAGGTGGGCATCCATGGTGGGCAGGGTGCGCGCGGCAAACACCAGCAGCAACAGGCACATCGCGGCAATCGCGAAGAACGGCATGTGCCAGCCCCCGTACTCGGCGAACACCAGCCCCAGCGGCACCCCGGCCACCGTGGACACCGAGAACGAGGTCATCACGATGCCCATGGCCCGCCCGCGCCGCTCGAAGGGAACCACATCGGCCACGACGGTCTGGCACAGGGCCGAGAGCACGCCGCCGAACATGCCGGCCAGCACGCGCGCCACCATCAGCGTGGCGTAGGTGGGCGCCAGGCCGCAGGCCAGCGTGGCCAGGCCGAACAGCGCATACAGCGCCAGCAGCAGGCGCTTGCGGCCGAAGCGGTCGATGTAGGTCGAGGCCAGCAGCCCCGAGACACCGGCCGACAGCGTGTACGCCGACACCAGCAGGCCGAACTGGGCATCGCTGATGGCGAAGATGCGCGTGAGCTGCGGGCCCAGCGGCATCATGATCATGAAATCCAGGATGTGCGTGAACTGCACGCCCGCCAGGGTCAGGAGCAGCCACAGTTCGCGGCGGGGAGAAAGGGGATGGGACGTGGGCACAAGGGATTGCCGGCAAGGGCATGGTGAAAGCGAGCCCGGCAGTGTGCCGTCCCTCGAAGGGCCCCACAAGCCCCTGCCGACCGGAGCATCGGCCCCGGCGCGTAAAATCGGCTTGCTGTACAGAGAACGTGGCCGCGCGGGTGCGCGCCCTCCCCTTCCCCAGGCCTGACCGCAGCGGACATCGACTGCCCCACACCGACACCATGACCCAGCCCAGCTCCAACGCCCTGCACACCTCCGCCCTGACCTCGCTGCCCCTGCTGGCGCGCGGCAAGGTGCGCGACAACTACGCCGTGGGCGACGACCGCATCCTGATGGTGGCCAGCGACCGCCTTTCGGCCTTCGACGTGATCATGGGCGAGCCCATCCCCGGCAAGGGCGAGCTGCTCACGCAGATGGCGCTGTTCTGGTTCGACAAGCTCGGCCACATCTGCCCCAACCACCTGACGGGCGACGCCCCCGAGAGCGTGGTCACCCCGGCCGAGGCCCCGCAGATCCGCGGCCGCTCGATGCTGGTGCAGCGCCTGCAACCCATCCCGGTCGAGGCCGTGGTGCGCGGCTACCTGGCCGGCAGCGGCTGGAAGGAGTACCAGGAGTCGCGCTCGGTCTGCGGCGTGCCCCTGCCCGAAGGCCTGACCAATGCAGCCAAGCTGCCAGCGCCCATCTACACCCCGGCCGCCAAGGCCGCAGCCGGCGAGCACGACGAGAACATCACCTTCGAGCGCACGGTGGAGATGATCGGCCTGCCGCTGGCCACGCAGATCCGCGACCTGAGCATCGCCATCTACCAGGCCGCGGCGGAGATCGCGCTGACCAAGGGCATGATCATTGCCGACACGAAATTCGAGTTCGGTCTGGCACCCGATGGCACCCTGGTGCTGATGGACGAGGTGCTCACGCCCGACAGCTCGCGCTACTGGCCTGTGGAAGGCTATGAAGCGGCGCTCGCCGCCGGCCAGAACCCGCCAAGCTACGACAAGCAGTTCGTGCGCGACTGGCTGGAGCAGGCCCAGGTCAACGGCAAGCCCTGGGACAAGACCCCACCCTCTCCGCGCCTGCCGCGCGAGGTGATCGAAAAGACCGCGGCCAAGTACCGCGAGGCGCTGGAACGGTTGGTCGGCTGACACCCGTCCCGGTTCCTGCAACAAAAAAGGCTCCCTGGGGAGCCTTTTTGCATGGTGCCGGTCAGCTGAGCACGACGCTCGACAGGCGGCGGCGGTACGTGGCCACCACCGGGTCGTCCGGCGGGATCTGGCCGTCGGCCACCTTGGCCTTGGGCTGCTCGATGATCTCCAGGATGGCGACGTAGGTCTTGCGCGCCACTTCTTCGCCCCAGGCCTTGTCGCGCATCAGGATCTCGAGCAGTTCGTCCATGGCGTCGGTCCAGCGCTGCTCGGTGATGAGCCAGCGCGCATGGGCCAGGCGGGCGTCGAAGTCGCGCTTGCTGACCGCGATCCTGGCCTCGAACGCGGACGTGTCGCCCGCGCCTTCGGTGGTGGCCACGGTGTCGATGGCGTCCATCCAGACCTTGAGCGCGGCGATCTTGCGCGAATTGGGGGCCTTGGCGATCACCGGGGCGAACGCCACCTTGGCATCGTCATCGCGGCCCAGCTGCAGCAGCAGCTTGACGTAGTCGAAGCGCGCGTCGTCATTGCCCGGGTCGGTGGCCACGGCATGCTGCAGCTTCTCCAGCGCGGTGCCGGTGTCGCCTTCTGCCAGGGCCTCCAGGGCTTCTTCTTCCTGCTCCTCGGCTTCCAGGACCTCGGCCGTGGGCACATGCTTGTCGAGGAATTCGCGCACCTGGCCCTCGGGCAGGGCGCCCATGAAGCCGTCCACGGGCTGGCCGTTCATGAGCAGCACGCAGGTCGGAATGCTGCGGATGCCGAACATGCCGGCCAACTGCTGCTCCTGGTCGGAGTCGATCTTGGCGAGCTTGAAGCGGCCGTCGTACTCGGTTTCCAGCTTCTCCAGCACCGGACCGAGGGACTTGCAGGGGCCGCACCAGGGCGCCCAGAAATCCACCAGCACGGGCACTTCCATCGAGGCGGCAATCACCTCGGCTTCAAAATTTTCTACGGTGACGTCAATCATGGTCGGGGGCCCAGGGCCGGTGAAGCAAGTTGGCGCTATTTTGGCGCATTGAAACAACCCCGTCGCGGGGGGGCCATCGCAAATCGTAAAATCGGGGGTTCCACCTACAGCGTTCCGGCGGGCTCACGCCCACCGGAGCGCCTCCACACACACCATGAAACCCATCCAGATCGGCGTGGTCATGGGCTCCAGCAGCGACTGGGAGACCATGCAGCATGCAGTGCAGATTCTTGAGCAATTCGGCATTTCCCACGAGGCGCGCGTGGTGTCGGCACACCGCATGCCCGACGACATGTTCGCCTATGCCGAAGCCGCCGCCGGCCGGGGCCTCAAGGCCATCATCGCCGGTGCCGGCGGCGCCGCCCACCTGCCAGGCATGATCGCCGCCAAGACCACGGTGCCCGTGCTGGGCGTGCCGGTGGCCAGCCGCCACCTGCAGGGCGTGGATTCGCTGCACAGCATCGTGCAGATGCCCAAGGGCATTCCCGTGGCGACCTTCGCCATCGGCACGGCCGGCGCCGCCAACGCGGCCCTGTTCGCGGTGGCGCTGCTGGCCAGCGAGAGCCCCGAGCTGCGCCAGCGCCTGGAAGCCTTTCGCGCCGAGCAGACCGAAGTGGCGCGCAACATGACCCTGCCCCCGGCTGCTGCATGACCACGCTTTCTGCCCCCCTCCTGCCGGGCGCCACGTTGGGCGTCCTGGGCGGCGGCCAGCTGGGCCGCATGTTCGTGCACACGGCCCAGGCCATGGGCTACTTCACGGCCGTGCTCGATGCCGACCCGACCAGCCCCGCAGGCTTGGTGAGCCACCACCACATCCAGACCGGCTACGAGGACGCGGCCGGCCTGGCCGAACTGGCCCGCGTGGCCGATGCCGTGACCACGGAGTTCGAGAACGTGCCCGCCACCGCCCTGGCGGCGCTGGGCGCGCTGCGCCCGGTGTCGCCCGCTGCGGGTGCCGTGGCCGTGGCCCAGGACCGCGCGCAGGAAAAGGCCCATTTCGTGCGCTGCGGCGTGCCCTGCGCGCCCTATGCAGTGATCGAGACGGCCGAGCAACTGGCTGCCGTCTCGCCAGACCTGCTGCCGGGCATTCTCAAGACCGCCCGCATGGGCTACGACGGCAAGGGCCAGGTGCGCGTAAAGACCAGCGCCGAGCTCGCCGCCGCCTGGGATTCCGTGGGCCAGGTGGCCTGTGTGCTCGAAAAGATGCTGCCGCTGGCGCTCGAATGCTCGGTCATCGTCGCGCGCGGTGCCGATGGCGCCTGCGTGCACCTGCCGGTGCAGCGCAACCTGCACCGCGAAGGCATCCTTGCCGTGACCGAGGTGCATGCCGGCAACCTGCCCGACGCACTGGCCCGCCAGGCCATCGCCGGTGCCGTCTCGATCGCAGCCGGTCTCTCGTACGTGGGCGTGCTGTGCGTGGAATTCTTCGTGCTGCAGGACGGCAGCCTGGTGGTCAACGAGATCGCCCCACGCCCGCACAACAGCGGCCACTACAGCCAGAACGCCTGCGACGTCTCGCAGTTCGAGCTGCAGGTGCGCACCATGGCCGGCCTGCCGCTCACCCAGCCGCGCCAGCACAGCCCGGCGGTGATGCTCAACCTGCTGGGCGACCTGTGGTTTGCCGCCGACGGCAGCGCGCAGACGCCACCCTGGGCCCAGGTGCTGGCCCTGCCCGGCACCCACCTGCACCTGTACGGCAAGCGCGACGCCAAGCCCGGGCGCAAGATGGGGCACCTGAACATCACGGCCGACAGCGCCGATGCCGCGCGCGCCACCGCCCTCCAGGCCGCGGCCCTGCTGGGCATTGCGCCCTTCTGACCGGCCCGGACCGCATTCCATGATCCTCGACGGCAAGCAGCCCGAATCCATCGCCGCCGCCGCCCGCGCGGTGCGCAGCGGCGCCCTGCTGGGCCTGCCCACCGAAACGGTGTATGGCCTGGCAGCGGACGCCAGCAGCGATGCGGCCGTGGCCCAGATCTTTGCCGCCAAGGGGCGGCCCAGCGACCACCCGCTGATCGTGCACGTGGCCGATGCCTCGGGCATTGCCCATTTCGCCAGCGAGGTGCCGGCCTTTGCGCAGGCCCTGGTCGACGCGTTCTGGCCCGGGCCACTGACCATCATCCTGCCGCGCCGCCCTGGCGTGGCCACGGCCGCCACCGGCGGCCAGGACAGCGTGGGCCTGCGTTGCCCGGCCCATCCCGTGGCACATGCCTTGCTGACCGCGTGCGCAGCCCCCGGCGATGGCAGCGAGCTCGGTGGCCCGCCCGTGTGGGGCGTGGCAGCCCCCAGTGCCAACCGGTTCGGCCGCGTGAGCCCCACCACCGCCCGGCATGTCGCCGACGAGCTGGGGGAGGACCTGCTGGTGCTCGATGGCGGCCCCTGCGGGGTGGGGATCGAGTCGACCATCGTCGACTGCACGCGCGGCATGCCGGTGCTGCTGCGCCCGGGCGCCATCACGCGCGCCCAGATCGCCCGCGCCTGCGGCATCGCCCCGCTGTCCAAGGAAGACCTGCCCGCGCACACGCCGCGCGCCTCGGGCACGCTGGAAGCCCACTACGCGCCCAACGCCAAGGTGCGGCTGATGGATGCCAAGGCCCTGCAGACGGGCCTGGACCTGCTCGGTGCCGACGCCGCCAACATGGCCATCTATGCCCGCACGGCCTTGCGCACGCGCTCGTCCAGGCTGGTCATGCGCCGCATGCCCGATGATGCGTCGGCCACTGCCCAGCAGCTCTTTGCCGTGCTGCGCAGCTTCGACGATGCCGGAGTCAAGCTGATCTGGATCGAAGCCCCGCCCGCCACCCCGGAATGGGAGGGCGTGCGCGACCGCCTGCAGCGCGCCGCAGCAGCCTGAGCACAAACATAGCCGCACTGTGACAATGCTTTACATGGCTTGACATGGCGTCGTTAAACTAACCCCCCATTTTCTGGAGAAATACATGGCAGCAAATTGGATGCGCCGCACCGTACTGGTGGCCGCATGCGCGTCGGCCGCATTGCTTGCGGCCTGCGGTTCGAGCACGACGGAGTCGGCTTTCAACCCTGAACGCCTGGTGGCCTTTGGCGACGCTTACAACGACGTCGGCCAGAAGGGAACGCGCTACTCGGTCAACGATGGCAGCGTGAACAACTGGACGCTGCAGATCGCTTCGCGCTACGGCAAGACGCTGGCTGCATCGGCTGTGGCCGGCGGCCGCAGTTATGCCGTGGGCAATGCCCGCGTGGCGATCAAGCCCGATGCCGCGGGTGTGGCGACCACGCCCACCGTGACCGAGCAGATCGACACCTTCCTGGCCGCCGGCGGCGTCACCACAGGCGACCTGATTGTCATCAACGGCGGCCCGAGCGACGTGATCGCCGGCATGGCCGCCGTGACGGCCGGCACCCAGAGCACCACCGACATGGTGGCCGCTGCGCGCAAGGCCGGCCAGGACCTGGCCACCCAGGTGCGCCGCCTGGTCGCTGCGGGCGCCAAGAACGTGGTCGTCACCGGCACCTACGACCTGGGCAAGACGCCCTGGGCCAAGACCATCAACCGTGAAGCCCTGCTCAGCGATGCCAGCAGCCGCTTCAACGAAGGCCTGCTGGTGAGCATCGTCGACCTGGGTGCCAACGTGCTCTACGTGGACTCGGCCTACTACGTGAACCTGTATGTCGGCACCCCTGCCAACTACGGCTTCAACAACGCCACCACGCCCGTGTGCACCTCGCTGGACACGGCCAACGGCATCGGCATCGGCGCCGGCCAGGTCAACTCGGCCCTGTGCACGCCCTCGACCCTGCTGACGGGTGCCAACCAGGACTCCTACGTGTTCGCCGACAGCGTCTACCTGACGCCCAACGCCCACCGCCAGTTCGGCAACTACGCCTACGACCGCCTGCGCGCGCGCTGGTAAGCCGCGCTGCGGCCGAGACGGCCCCAAGAAAAAAGCCGACCCAGGGTCGGCTTTTTTGTGTCTGCTCGGGGCCTCAGAACCGGTAGCCGACCCCGATGGCGATCACGTCGGGGTTCAACCGCGTGGTGATCGACTGGCCTGACGACAGGTGTGTCGTGGTCTTGAGGAAGCTCTTGTAGTAGGCGGCATCGACCGACCAGCGGTCGTTGATGCTCCAGACGAAGCCGATCTGGGGCGTCAGCCCCCACTTGTTGTCCACCGACGCTGTCGTGGGGCGCGACGGCGTGCCACCGGTCAGGCCGCTCAGGGTGGCCGTGCTGCGGGTCTTGAAGAAGCGGCTGTAGGTCAGGCCCAGCCCCACATAGGGGCGGAACTTCGCCTCGGGCTCGGCAAAGCGGTACTGCGCGAACACCGTGACCGGCAGGACCTTGGTCTCGCCGAGCTTGCCCACGCCGGCGATGGCGCCATCGCCCTCGATATCGTGCTTGAACGGCAGCGCCAGAGGGACATCCACGGCCCAGTGGTTGGTCAGCATGTAGTTCACGCCGCCCGACAGCGAGGTGGCATTGCCCACGTCCACGGTGGTGCCCGGAAAGCTCGGGGCGCTGAGGTTGCCGCTCTTGACCTGCGGGGCGATGTGGGTGAAGCCTGCGCGCACGCTGAACGTGCCGGCAACCTGTGCCGAGGCGCCAGCGCACAGCAACAAGGCTGCCGTCGCCAGGCCCAGCCGGGAAAAGTGGTGCATGGGAAACTCCTTGAAAAGTACGGAGGTCACGGCGAAGCCTTACAGCCAGCCTGCACGCGACAACGAACGCGAGACCAGTTGCCCGATCAGCTGGTGGCCGTAGGGCGTGGGGTGGAAGCTGTCGGAGAAGCCGTAGCTCTTCCACCAGTCCGCCCCTCCGGTGGCTCCTGCTGGGGGCGCCATGGCAGACAGCGCGGCCGCGGTGCAGGTCGGGAAGCTGTAGGTCGGCAGGCCGTCGCTGCCCACCCCTGCTGCCGGGCAGGCGGGCGTGCTGGCGTTGGTCAGCTGGTACTGCCCAGGGTTGGTCGACTGGTCCTTGAACGAGGTGTAGAAGTCCACCACCACGATCTTGGCGTCACCCGCCAGGCTGGTGGCCAGTTGTGCATTGAAGGCCTGGACCCAGCCGTCGAACAGGGCCTCGGCCTGCTTGGCCGCGTCGGCACCGCGCTGGGCGGCGATGGACCCCAGCACCATCTGGAAGCGGGGTGTGCGGGTGATGCCCGGTGCATTCAGCACGGCCACGCGCGGGGCCCCCTTGGCCACCGTGTTGGCCTGGATGGTCGCGGCGAACTGCTGGGCCAGCGCCTGCATGTAGGCACCACCGACCTGCGCCATCCCCGTGGCACCGCTGGCCAGGGCGGCGTTGACGGTAGCTGCGGGCAGCACGCTGGTGAGCACGGCCGCGTAGGCCTGGCCATTGTCTGCGGAGGCGCGCAGGTAAGCACCCACCAGGTCGGCCGCATCGTTGCCGCCACCGTCGACCAGCACCAGGTCGGCCGGGCTGTAGCCGGCATTCCCCAGGTCCTTGAGCTGCTGGGTGATGGACACCGGAGAGGTCGGCGCGGTGAAGTTGTTGATGCGGCCACCGCTCACGGCGTGGTTCGAGCAGCTGTTGTTGGCCACGAACGCCGTGCCGTTGAACAGGTAGTGCGCGCACAGGGTTTGGCCATAGCTGGTGGCCACACGCTCGGGCCAGATCGGGGTGGACCCGGCCCCCGTGGCTGCGGCCCCCTGCACGGTGGCCTTGAAGCCGAAGGTGCCACTGTCGGCCAGGCTATCGCCCGCGACCTTCACCGAGGTCACCGGTGCCGCAGGCGCGGTGTCCGAGCCACCGCCACCGCAGGCTGCCAGAAGGCAGGCCGTGGCCAGGACCGACAGCGCGGTCTTGCATGTTTGTGCAATCAAGGGAGTTCTCCAGAAAAGACGATTACAAAAAGCACGACCGTGCTTTTTTGCAACAACCATCCTAACCCCGTGTCTCCTGATTGCCCGCCCGGGAAACTACCAAGCCGCGCAGCATGAAAAAAGCCGACCCGCGGGTCGGCTTGGGAGTGCGCGGTGAGACCGCTTACTTCACGATGACGTCGAAGACGGCACGCGCCTGGGCATGGCAGAACGGTGGCTCATAGGTGCCGTGGTAGGCGCCGTAGTAGGTGGCGAAGGCTGCAGACGCGGGGTCGGTGGGCGCTGCGCCACCGGGGCCGAAGGTGGCCTGGATGGGTCCGTCCACATCCACCGAGATCACATTGGTCACGCCGCGCCTGGCGAAATCGGCCGCCATCACGTTCTGGTGCACGGCGGGCGGCACCGTGGGGTCGCCCGATCCGCCACACAGCAGCACGCGCGACTTGGGCGTCCAGCCCAGCAGGTCGTTCTTCTGGGCAGCCAGGTAGAGCGGGTCGTTCAGGTTGGTCTGGCTGCTGGCGATGAAGGCCGGCTGGAACAGCGCGTCGCGCGCCTGGTTGGGCGTGCCGGCGGGCAAGGTGCCCGAGGTCACCAGCGTGGTGTAGGTCATCGTCGGGCTGGGCAGCAGGGTCTCGATGTAGTTCGAGTACGGCGCCTTGAAGGCCAGCTTCACGTCGCTGTAGATATTGCCGTAGACCTTCTGCCAGGCCGTCACCAGGTAAGGCACGAAGAACTGCACGCCCGCGATCGCATCGGGGATGCGCAGCGAACCCGACAGGTTGTAGGGCCCGGCCAGGTGGGCACCGGCCGCCACGTCGAACTCGTTGCCATAGTCGCGCTCGGCGGCGCGGTGCGCGGCCATGGAGGCATGGCCGCCTTGCGAGTAGCCGGTGAACAGGATCCGGCCCGACAGGTTGCCGCCTACCGAGGCGGAGGCCTTGCGCGCAGCGCGCACCGAATCGATCACCGAAGTGGCTTCCGAATCGGCGTGCAGGTAGGGGTGGTAGCTGTAGCCCGACTTGGCGAACCCGAGGTAGTCGGTAGCGACCACCGCATAGCCCTGCGAGGCGTACATCGCGGCCAGCAGGAAGGTTTCGCTGTCCTGCGGGTTGGCCAGGGTGCGCGGCTTTTGCACGTCGGTGCCCTTGGCATAGGCCAGCAGGGCGGTCTTTTCGGTGCTGCAGGTGCCTGCGGGCACCAGCATCACCCCCGAGGCGTTGGTGAGTTCACCCACCTTGGCACCTGCCGTGTAGTAGTTGAGTGCCACGACCTTCACGTCGCAGCGTGCCTTGCCGGCAAGGGCCCTGAGGCCGCTGGACGTGGTGCCCGCATCGATCTGCGCGGCAGTCAGCGTGGTCAGGATGTTGGGAGGATCCATCAGGTCCCCGCGCGAGGGGTCCTCGGAGCCGCCGCAGGCGGCCAGCAGGGCCGCTACGGCGGCGGTACACGTCAGGCGGAAGTACTTCATGGTTGCAATCCTCTCTCTGTATGGGCTATGTCGGCGGATGGTAACGCAGCATCGTGCGCGCACCGGCACTGGCGTAGCCATTGGGGTTTACGAGAGCGTTCGGACGCCTGCGCGACAGGGTCCGCGCGCGGCTTCTACTGGTCGCGCGCGGCCCAGTCGGTGAGCGCATCGAGCACCGGCCGGGCGGCTCCGGCGTTGGCATGGTTGACCATGGCCACCAGCACGTAGCGCCGGCCGCTGGCGCCATGCACGTAGCCGGCGATGGCCATGACGTCACGCAGGCTGCCGGTCTTGAGGTGGGCCGCGCCGCGGGCCTGGCTGCGGCGCAAGGTGCCGTCCACCCCGGCGATGGGCAGGGAAGACACCAGCTCGGGCATCACCGGCGAGGCCCAGGCCGACTGCAGCATGCGCGCCAGGCCCTGGGCCGTGATGCGCGCATCGCGGGAGAGGCCCGCACCGTTGTCGGCCACCGGCTGGTCGCTATCACCAAAGCGCAGCTGCCACCAGCGGCGCAGGGCTTCGCGCGCGCCGTCGAAGGTCGCGGGAGCCCCCTTGTTCCCCAGGGCCAGCGTGAGGAACACCTGCTGCGCCATGACGTTGTTGCTGTACTTGTTCACATCGCGCACCACCTCGGCCAGCGCGGGCGAGGTGGCCACGAAGGCGGGTTTCAGGCCGGCCGGCACCTTGCCGTCACGCACGCTGCCCGTGAGCCTGCCGCCCAGCTCGCGCCACATGCCCTCCACGGCGCGCGCCGCGAAGCCGCGCGGGTCCGTCGGCGCAATCGGCCAGACGCGTTCGCCGCAACTGGACGGGAACACGCCCTGGAAGGCAATGCGCGCCGGGTCGGAAAACTCCGCGCGCAGGGCGCCGCGCCAATCGCCGCATTCCGCCCCCGGGGCGGCCAGCGCCACGGACGCCTGGCGCTGCACGCCGGCCATCGGGGGGTCGTACTGGATGCGCGCCAGGCCGGCAGCGGCATCGGGCACGAAGGTCATCACCTGGGACTTGTAGTTCACCAGCAGGGCATCGGGCGAGGCGTTGTAGGGCCGCAGGGGCTCGTTGTCGAAGCTACCAGGGTCCTGCTCGGGCACGTCGAAGGCGGTGCGGTCGAGCACGATGTCACCCACGATGACCTGGATGCCCTGGGCCTGCAGGCGCCGCAACAGCAGCCACAGGCGCTCCATCACCAGCTTGGGATCGCCCTGGCCCTGGATATAGACATTGCCGCGCAGGCTACCGTCCTGCACCGTGCCCTGCACGTAGACCGGGGTGTTCCAGGTGTAGGCCGGCCCGAGCTGGTCGAGCGCGGCGTAGGTGGTGACCAGCTTCATCACCGAGGCCGGGTTCATCGGCACCTGGGCGCGGTGCGCCAGGCGCGGCGCCTGCCGCGCACCGCCCTGGGCATCGACCACCAGCACCGAGAGTGCCTCGCGCGGCAGGCGCGTGCGGGACAGCGCGGCCTCCACTTCGGGAGGCAGCGGCGCTGGGGCTGGCGCCTGGGCGCGGGCACCGGGGGGCAGCATGCCCCACAGCAGCACGGCAAGAGGCACCAGGGAGGTCAGGGACAGACGGGTCAACGAAGGGACAGACAACATGGAGGGGGAGTCTATCGCCCACCTCCGGCACGGCCTGCCCGGCCCACCGATAATCCCCGGATGCGCTTTTCTCCCCGGGCCATGGGCCTGCTGGCGGCCCTGGTGACCGTCACCCTCTGGACCAGCTTCATCGTGATTGCCCGCGCCTCGGCGCAGCGCAGCCTCACGCCGCTGGACATCACGCTGCTGCGCATCGTCGGCGCCAGCCTGGTGCTGGTGCCCTGGGGCTGGTGGCTGGTGCACCGGCGCAGGGTGCAAATGGGTGCCAGCGCCCCCGCATCCAGCCTCGCCGGCATCTCGCCGCTGCCGCTCTCCACCACGGCCCTGCTGGGCCTGTTTGGCGGCCTGCTGTATGCCGTGCTGGCCTATGCGGGCTTCTTCCATGCCCCGGCCACCCATGCCGCCGTGCTCATGCCCGGCAGCCTGCCGCTGTGGACCGCTCTGCTGGCCGTGCTCGTGCTGCATGACCGCATCACCCCCCTGCGCGCACTGGGCCTGGCGCTCATCGTGGCCGGCGACCTGCTGGTGGGCGGACGCAGCCTGCTGGCGGGCTTTGCGGGCGGGGATGTGTGGAAAGGCGACGTGCTGTTCATGCTCGCCGCAGCCAGTTGGGCCGCCTACAGCGTGCAGGCCCGGCGCCTTGCGGTGGATGCAGTGCAGGCCACGATCGCCATCACCGCCTTTGCGCTGCTGGTCTACGCACCGGTGTACGGGGCGTTGGTGGCCCTGGGCATGGTCACCAGCCACCTCGGCCACGCGCCCTGGAGCGAGATCCTGTTCCAGCTGGTCTTCCAGGGCGGTGGCTCGGTGGTCATCTCGGGGATTGCCTTCACGCGCATGATCCAGCACTACGGCCCCGTGCGCAGCACCATGATCACGGCGCTGGTGCCGGGGCTGTCGGCCATCGGCGCGGTGCTGCTGCTGGACGAGCCCATGCACTGGAACCTGGGCGCGGGCCTGGCGCTCGTGACCACGGGTATCCTGCTGGGCGTGCTGCGCAAGAGCCCCGCGCCCGCCTCCTCCCTGCCCACCGCTTCCGGAAAATCTGCGGCCTGATGTCCCGCCTGCCACCGCCATGAACCTGCTTGCCTTCGATACCAGCACCGACACCCTGTCCATCGCCGTGCAGCACGGGGATCTGGTGCGCGAGCACACGGGCCCGGGCGGTGCGCAGGCCTCGGCCACGCTGATCCCGGCCATCAACCGCCTGCTGGCCGAGGCCGGCCTGTCGTTCGCCACGCTGGACGCCATCGTCTTCGGCCGGGGACCGGGCTCCTTCACCGGCCTGCGCACGGCCTGCGCCGTGGCCCAGGGCCTGGCCTTCGGGGCGCGCGGCGGCGCGGGCGTGCCCGTGCTGCCGGTGGACACGCTGCTGGCCGTGGCCGAGGAGGCGCGCCTGCAGCATGGCTCTACCCAGGTGGTGGCGGTGCTCGACGCACGCATGGACGAGGTCTACAGCGCCCGCTGTGCATGGCAGCCCGCCGAGGGCCGCTGGCAGGCCGATGCCGACTTCGGCCTGGGCGCCCCTGAGACCGTGGAGGTGCCCGACGGCTGGAGCGTGGCCGGCAATGCGCAAGCGCCCTATGGCGAGCGCCTGGCGCCCCTGGCCGCCCATGTACGGGCCCTGCCCACGGCCACCGCACTGCTGCGCCTGGCGCCGGCCCTGCTGGCCGCAGGGGGCGCCGTGCCCGCCAGCGACGCCCTGCCGCGCTACATCCGCGATAAAGTGGCGAAAACCACCGCCGAGCGGGACGCCTTGCGCGCCGCCCAGGCCACCACGCCCAACCCGCCCTGAACCGACCGCCTGCATGAGCGCCGTACCCACCCCTTCTGCCGATGCCCCCGAGGCGCGCCTGGAAGCCCTCACGCTGGCACAGCTCGATGCGGTGCTGGAGGTGGAGCAGCGCGCCTACACCCACCCCTGGACGCGGGGCAACTTCATCGACGCCATGGCCTCGCGCTACGAGTGCCAGTTGCTGCTGGGCGGCGACCGGTTGCTGGGCTATTTCGTGGCCATGATGGGGGTGGACGAAGTGCACCTGCTGAACCTCACCGTCACGCCCGAATTCCAGCGCCAGGGCTGGGCCCGCGTGCTGCTGGACGCACTGGCCCTGTGGTCGCGCGGCAAGGGCGCCCAGTGGCTGTGGCTGGAGGTGCGCGTGAGCAACCTGCGCGCCCAGCACATTTACGAGACGCACGGCTTTCGCCGCGTGGGCGAGCGCAAGCGCTATTACCCTGCCCACCATGGCCAGCGCGAGGACGCGGTGGTCATGAGCCTGCCCCTGTGAGAACCTGCCAATCCCTATGAGCCTTTCACTCGATGCGCGCCAGCGCGCCATGCTTCAGGAGATGAGGGTGACCGTGTGGGCCCCCGGCGAGGCCGCTGCCGCACCGCCCGCGGCCGCCGCCCCCGTGGCAGTGGCCGCAGCCCGCCTTGCCCCACCGCCGCCTGCGGCTGTGCAGCCACCGCCGGTGGTGCATACCCCCGCACCGGCGGCGCAGCGCGCGCCTGTGGCCACCACACCGGTGGCCCCGGTGGCGGCCGCGACCGCAGCAGCCACCGGCCTGGCAGTGCACGCGCCCCAGGCGCTGTACCCCGGGGCAGACCCGGCGCGCACGCCCGCGGGCCTGGGCGGTGGCTGGCTCATCGTGGCCGAAATTCCCCATCCCGCCGAGCCGCTCTCGGGCGATGCCGGCAAGCTGCTGGACAACATGCTGCGCGCCATGCAGCTGCACCGCCACCCCCGGGTGTTCCTCGCGGCGCTGGAGCGTGCCGGCTCCGGCAACGGCAACAGCAGCGATGCCGACGTCGCCGGGCAATTGGCGCAGGCCGTTGTCACGCTGCGGCCGGCCATGGTGCTGGTGCTGGGCCATGTGGCGGCCCGGGCCGCGCTGGCCAGCACCGAGCCCCTGGGCCGCCTGCGTGCAGGGCCGCACACCCTGGCGGGCTGCCCGGCCGTGGTCACCTACGACCCCGCATTCCTGCTGCGCTCGCAGGACAACAAGGCCGCCGCCTGGGCCGACCTGTGCCAGGCGCTGGCCATCGTGCGCGCGGCCGCCGCCTGAGCCGCCGCGGCCAGGTCCTCGCCACAGACACGCCGGCTGCCCGGTGCGATAATCCGGCGCTTGCATTTTTAAACGGAGAAAGCTCCTTGGAAACCTACCCGAGTTGGTAGCTTTCAGCTCCCCGGCCTGCCGTGGGGTTGAAAGCAACCCCTGACCCCCCACCGCAGACGCCAATTACCAAGGGAGTGAGCCCATGCTCAACATCTTTACGCTCGCCAATGGCCGGCTGTTCCAGGAAGAGATCGAATCCCTGGAAGAGCTCGCCAAGTTCCAGCCGATCTGGGTGGACCTGGAAGCCCCCACACTCGAAGAAAAGCGCTGGATCAAGCAGCACTACGGCCTGTCCATCCCCGAGGATGCGATGGACGAGGACATCGAGGAATCCGCCCGCTTCTACGAAGAAGACAACGGCGAGCTGCACATCCGCAGCGACTTTTTGATCGATGATGACGAGAACCCGCGCTCCGTGCGGGTGGCCTTCATCCTGAACCAGCACAACGCCAACCTCAAGAGCCGGGGCGTGCTGTTCTCCATCCACGACGAGGACGTGCCCGTGTTCCGGCTGCTGCGCATGCGCGCGCGCCGGGCGCCGGGTCTCATCGAGGACGCCAAGGAGGTGCTGCTCAAGCTGTTCGACGCCGATGCCGAGTACTCGGCGGATACGCTGGAGAACATCTACGACGAGCTCGAAGCGGTGAGCAAGCAGGTGCTGGCCGGCGACGTGACCGACACCCGCGCCGGCGAGGTGCTGGCCGCCATCGCGCGCCAGGAAGACTTGAACGGCCGCATCCGCCGCAACGTGATGGACACGCGCCGCGCGGTGAGCTTCATGATGCGCAGCAAGATGCTCAACTCCGAGCAGTTCGAAGAGGCGCGCCAGATCCTGCGCGACATCGAATCGCTGGACAACCACACGGCCTTCCTGTTCGACAAGATCAACTTCCTGATGGACGCCACGGTCGGCTTCATCAACATCAACCAGAACAAGATCATCAAGATCTTCTCGGTGGCCAGCGTGGCGCTGCTGCCGCCCACGCTGATCGCCAGCGTCTACGGCATGAACTTCGAATTCATGCCGGAGCTCAAGTGGACCTACGGCTATGCCTATGGCATCGCGCTGATGGTGGCGAGCGCGGTGGTGCCCATGTGGTACTTCCGCAGGCGCGGCTGGTTGAAGTAGCCCCCGAGAGCCTGCTCACGGTCTTTTTCGGGGTGCGTTGCCCCCTCCTGGCGGTCCAGGCAAGGCGCCCACCGCAAGATGGACTTATGTCCATCGAGGATGGGTAACGCAGCATGGGCCGCCAGGAGGGGGCAACCCGAAGGGCATGTAGCCCACACCCCGCCCCTCGTCGTTGTCCACCTTGCCCATACGGACGTATGGGCTGCGGCGGACGCCTAGATGGGCGTGCCGTGGGCTGCATGCGCACCCCGAAAAAGACCGTGAGCAGGCTCTAAGCGCTGCGCGCCTTCCCCCCCGAGGGGGGACGCCTCCGGTGGCCCGGCAAAGCCGGATCCACGGTGGCGCTGGTATTTGCACTTCAGGCGCTGCGCGCCTTGGTGCTACCGAGCAGGGGTTGAATCAACGCCTGCTCCCGTGGATCTATCAGGTCACAGCGCTCGCATCAGGGCCTGCATGTGCTCGGCATAGCGGCTGGCGACGGTCTGGACGAATTGGGCGAAATCGACGTGTGCGGTGTCGTCGGCGCGGTCGGAGATGGTGCGGATGGCGGCGAAGGGGATGGCGTAGTCCAGGCAAACCTGGGCCACGGCGGCGCCTTCCATTTCGACGGCAAGCACGTCGTGGCCAGCCTGGCGCAGGCTGTCGCGCAGCTGCCGGGCTTCCTGGGCGCTGGAGACGAAGCGGTCGCCACTGGCGACGAGGCCGTGGTGCACACGGTGCGCGCCGTCGCCCAATTCTGGCAGGCGGCCGGCGCCGGACAGGCAGCTGCGCGCGGCCTCCCGCAACAGGGTGGACAGGTGCGCATCGCAGGCCAGCCGCGTGCGTGCATAGCCAGGCAGTTCCCAGCGCGGGAACAGCGGGGAGGCGTCCATGTCGTGCTGCACAAAGGTCTCTGCCACCACCACGTCACCCACGTTCACGCCATCCCCCAGCCCCCCCGCCACGCCGGTGAAGACGATGCGCGCCACGCCGAAATGCTCGATGAGCGCCGTGGCCGTGGTGGCCGCCGCCACCTTGCCGATGCCCGAGAGCGCCAGCACAACGGGCCGCTCGCACAGCTCGCCCCGCCAGAAGGAGCGGCCGGCGTGCGTGAGGCGCTGGGCGCGCTCGAGCCGGGCGACGAGGCTGGCCTGTTCTTCGGGCAGGGCGCTGAGGATGGCTGTGGTCATGTGGCTTGGGGCAAAGGAAAAGGGCCTGCGGCCGGGCTCGCAGGTCTGCGATTATTCCAGCCGAAGGCCCTTCGTCGAAAACACACCCTGGGCGGCGCCGTTCACAGCACCGCGGGCAGGGTGGTTTCGCTGGCGTCTTCTTACTTCTTGTCGCGCAGCTCGCGGCGCAGGATCTTGCCCACCGGGGTCTTGGGCAGCTCGGTGCGGAACTCGATCACGCGCGGCTGCTTGTAGCCCGTGAGGTTGGCCTTGCAGAACTCCTTGACCTGGGCCTCGGTGAGACCCGGGTCCTTCTTCACGATGACCAGCTTGACCGCTTCGCCGGTCTTCTCGTCGGGCACGCCGACCACCGCGCATTCAAGCACGCCAGGGCAGTTGGCGACCACTTCCTCGACCTCGTTGGGGTAGACGTTGAAGCCGCTGACCAGCACCATGTCCTTCTTGCGGTCCACGATCTTGAAGTAGCCGCGCTCGTCCATGATGCCGATGTCGCCGGACTTGAAGTAGCCGTCATCGGTCATGACCTTGGCGGTCTCGTCGGGGCGCTGCCAGTAGCCGGCCATGACCTGCGGGCCCTTGATGGCGATCTCGCCGGGCTGGCCCAGCGTGGTGACCTCGTGGCCTTCGTCGTCCAGCAGCTTCATCGTCGTGCCGGGAATCGGCACGCCGATGGTGCCGGTGTATTCCTTGGCCGTCACGGGGTTGCAGCTGGCCGAGGGGCTGGTCTCCGACAGGCCATAGCCCTCGCAGATCGGGCAGCCGGTCTTCTCCAGCCAGAGCTTGGCCACGGCGCCCTGCACGGCCATGCCGCCGCCCACCGAGACCTTGAGGTTCTTCCAGTTGACGGTGTCGAAGTCCGGGTGGTTGGCCAGACCGTTGAACAGCGTGTTCACGGCCGGGAAGCTGTGGAAGGTGTGCTTGGACAGCTCCTTGAGCACCGCCGGCAGGTCGCGCGGGTTGGGGATCAGGATGGTCTTGCCGCCCGTGCGCATGGACAGCATCATGTTCACGGTGAACGCGAAGATGTGGTACAGCGGCAGCGCGCAGACGCTGGTGGGCTGCTCGCCCGAAGGCACCTTGGCCATCACCGGCGCATTCCAGGCCTCGGACTGCAGCACGTTGGCGATCACGTTGCGGTGCAGCAGCACCGCGCCCTTGCTCACGCCGGTGGTGCCGCCGGTGTACTGCAACAGGGCGATATCGTCGGGACGGATGTCGGGCTTCTTGAAGCTGCCGCGCGTGCCCTTGGCCACGGCGTCGTTGAAGCGCACGGCACCGGGCAGGTCATAGGCGGGCACCATCTTCTTGACGTTGCGCACCACATAGTTCACCAGCGTGCCCTTGAGCAGGCCCAGCTGGTCACCCATGGCCGCCAGCACCACGTGCTTGACGGGCGTGTTGGCAATGCACTGCTGCAGCGTGGTGGCGAAGTTCTCGATGATGACGATGGCCTTGGCGCCGGAGTCCTTGAGCTGGTGCTCGAGTTCGCGCGGGGTGTACAGCGGGTTCACGTTGACCACGACGAAGCCGGCGCGCAGGATCGCGGCCACCGTCACGGGGTACTGCGGCACATTGGGCATCATGATGGCGACGCGGTCGCCCTTGACCAGGCCCAGGCCCTGCAGGTAGGCCGCGAAGGCGGCGCTCAGCGAATCGGTCTGGGCGTAGCTCACGTCCTTGCCCATGAAGCTGTAGGCCACGCGGCTGGCGTATTTGTTGAACGCCTCGTCCATCAGCGCCACCAGGGAGGGGTACTGCGAGGTATCGATATCTGCGGGAACACCTTGCGGATAGGCGGCCAGCCAGGGACGGTCGGTCATGATGCGTGTCTCTCCAAACTTCTCGTTGCAATGGAACCCCGGCATTGTCTCTGCCGGTGCGGGTTCCGTGGGTGCTTAGTTTCCCCTAGGCGACAGGGCTTTCGCCGTAGCGCCCAAAGGGTCTTTTCGCCGTGGGGAAGGACTACTCGATGGCCTTGCCGATGTCCTCGACGACCTTCTTGGCATCGCCGAAGACCATCATGGTCTTGTCCATGTAGAACAGCTCGTTGTCCAGGCCGGCGTAGCCCGCGGCCATGGAGCGCTTGTTGACGATCACGGTCTTGGCCTTGTAGGCCTCGAGGATAGGCATGCCGTAGATGGGGCTGCCCTTGGTGTGTGCCGCGGGGTTCACCACGTCGTTGGCACCGAGGATGATGGCCACGTCGGCCTGGCCGAACTCGCCATTGATGTCCTCCATCTCGAACACCTGATCGTAAGGCACCTCGGCTTCGGCCAGCAGCACGTTCATGTGGCCGGGCATGCGACCCGCCACCGGGTGGATGGCGTACTTCACCGTCACGCCCTTTTCGGTGAGCTTGGCCGCCAGTTCCTTGACCGCATGCTGGGCGCGCGCCACCGCCAGGCCGTAGCCGGGCACGATGACCACGGTCTCGGCGTTGCCGAGCACGAAGGCCGCGTCGTCGGCGCTGCCGCTCTTGACCGGCCGCTGCTCCTTGGCACCACCCGCCGCGGTGGCGGTGTCGCCACCGAAGCCGCCCAGGATCACGTTGAAGAACGAGCGGTTCATGGCCTTGCACATGATGTAGCTCAGGATCGCGCCCGAGCTGCCCACCAGCGAGCCGGCGATGATCAGCATCGAGTTGTTGAGCGAGAAGCCGATGCCCGCTGCCGCCCAGCCCGAGTAGCTGTTGAGCATGGAGACCACCACCGGCATGTCGGCGCCGCCGATGGGGATGATGATCAGCACGCCGAGGATGAAGCCGAGCGCGATCACCAGCACGATGTCGACCCAGCTTTGCGAATGCCAGAAGCCGAAGCAGAAGAACAGCACGGCCAGGCCCAGCACCAGGTTGAGCTTGTGCTGCCCGGGGAACTGCACGGGCGCGCCCTGGAACAGGCGGAACTTGTACTTGCCCGAGAGCTTGCCGAAGGCGATCACCGAACCACTGAAGGTGACCGCGCCGATGAAGGCGCCGAGCGCCAGCTCGATGCGGTTGCCGCCGGGGATGGGGGCGTCCTTGGGCACGATGGCAAAGGCCCAGGGCTCGGCCACCACGGCCACGGCAATGCACACCGCTGCCAGGCCGATCATGCTGTGCATGAAGGCCACGAGCTCGGGCATCTTGGTCATCTCGACCCGGTTGGCCATGATGGCACCGGCCGCGCCACCCACCACCAGGGCGCCCAGCACATAGACCATGCCCTGCGCCTTGCCGCCCGAGAGCTCCACGATGAGCGCCGCGGTGGTGAGCACGGCGATCGCCATGCCCGTCATGCCGAAGACATTGCCGCGGATCGAGGTCGTGGGGTGCGAGAGCCCCTTGAGCGCCTGGATGAAGCAGACGCTGGCCACCAAGTACAGCAGCGTGACGAGGTTCATGCTCATGCCTGGCCTCCTTCAGCCTTGGGGGCAGCCTTCTTGTCCTTTTTCTTGAACATCTCGAGCATGCGGCGCGTCACCAGGAAGCCGCCGAACACGTTGACCGCAGCCAGCGCCACGGCCAGCACGCCCATGCTCTTGCCCAGCGTGGTTTCGGTCAGCGCCGCGGCAAGCATGGCGCCCACGATGACGATGGCGGAGATGGCATTGGTCACCGCCATCAGGGGCGTGTGCAGCGCGGGGGTCACCGTCCAGACCACGTGGTAGCCCACATAGATGGCCAGCACGAAGATGATGAGGTTGATGAGGGTGGGAGAGACGGCATCCATGGAAATGTGTCCTTCTTTCTTCAATTGGCGTTAGGTTCCGGCAGACCAGGGGCCTTTGGCGGCATTCTTCTTGGCGAAATAGGCATCCACAGCGTCGATCAGCTGCTGCTGGGCCGGGTTGATGGGCGGCTCGATCAGAGCGGCCGATCGCATCACGGTCTTGAGCGTTTGCACGTGGTAATCGGTGAACTTGTCGGCGCTGCGCGCGAGTACCTCGGGCAGCTCGGTGAGCGCCAGCGCGCGGTTGCGCAGCAGGTGCGCGCTGGCCACCCAGAGGCTGCCGGCATCGCCATCGGTCAGCGCCAGGTGCTCGCGCAACAGCGCCTGCACGCCGGTCTTCTGCTGCACCGTGATGGCGCCCGTGGTCTGCACCGTGGCCAGGGCCAGCACGGCGACCACGTCCACCGGATGGTCGAGCGCGTAGAGCGGTGGCGTGGTGACCTTTTTCCGCCAGGCGCGCCGGTGGAAGAAGGTCAGCGGGTTGAGCCAGCCCACATCGATGCCGAAGCGCCGCAGGGCCTCCATGGCCATGGTGAAGGTGATGACCAGGCCCAGGATTTGCAAAATGATCCCCATGTTCCGTGCCTCCCTTGGCTTTTTTATTGCGGCAGTGCGGCGGGGAACGGCGGCACGGCCAGGAATCCATCGAGCATGCCGACGCTCACGCGTGCGGCCCGGGCCATCTGCTGGCTCCAGGCCTCGGCAGGCAAGCCGGCGCGCAGGTAGTCGGGGGTATTGCCTGCGGGCAGCTTCAGCAGGCGCAGGTCCACCAGCGCATTCACCTCGATGTAGGCACCGCCCTCGGTCGCATAGCGGTAGTTCACATGCGAGTAGGGCTGCGTGAGCGCCACGCCGCGCTCACCGATCCAGCGCACCAGGCCCGGGTTGGCCTTGTCCAGGAAGCGGTCGCTGGAGTGGGCCCAGCGCTTGAAGCGCAGGCAGTCCACGCGCACGGGGCTGCCGGCGGCCGCATCCCGCACCCACAGGCCCTGCTCCTGCGCACAGGAGGCCGTCCACAGCGTGCGGTCACGCGGGTCGCTGCGCTGGTGGGATTGCACCAGCATCACCGCCAGCACTTCGTTGCGGGCGCCGCGCAGGGCCACGGCGCGGGTCTGCAGGGGCAGGCTGGCCGGTGGCGGCAATGCCGCCAGAGCGTCATCGAAGCTGCCCAGGTCTTCCCAGGCGGAAGACGGCAGCACCACGCGCGTGCGCCCGGCGCTGAACTCGGCAGGGCCGGCAGGCATGGGGGCGCAGGCGGAAAGAACCGCCAGGGCCGCCGCAGCGGCCAGCAGGCGGGGCAGCAGGGGCCTCATGCGCGCTTCACCGTGCCTTCATGGGCCATCAGGCAGGCAGCCACGATATCGTCCTGCAGGTCCATGTGCAGTACGCCTTCCTTGTTGACAATGAGCTTGAGGAAGTCGAGCACGTTGCGCGCGTAGAGCGACGAGGCATCCGCCGCCACCAGGGCCGGCAGGTTGGTCTCGCCCACCAGGGTCACGCCGTGCTTGACGACGGTCTTGCCGGGCTCGGTGAGCGGGCAGTTGCCGCCCTGGGGGGCGGCGATGTCGACGATGACCGAACCGGCCTTCATCGACTGGACCATCTCCTCGGTCACCAGCACCGGGGCCGCGCGGCCGGGGATCAGGGCGGTGGTGATGACCACGTCGGCCTGGGCCACGCGCTTGGCGACCTCGGCCTTCTGGCGCTCCAGCCAGCTGGGCGGCATGGGGCGGGCGTAGCCGCCCACGCCCTCGGCGGCGTCCTTTTCTTCCTGGGTCTCGTAGGGCACGTCGATGAACTTGCCACCCAGCGATTCGACCTGCTCCTTGACGCTGGGGCGCACATCGGAGGCCTCGATCACGGCACCCAGGCGCTTGGCCGTGGCAATCGCCTGCAGGCCGGCCACGCCCACGCCCAGGATCACCACGCGCGCGGCCTTCACGGTGCCGGCGGCTGTCATGAGCATGGGGAAGAAGCGCTGGTAGCGGTCGGCCGCGATCATCACGGCCTTGTAGCCGGCGATGTTGGCCTGGGAGGACAGCACGTCCATGCTTTGCGCACGGGTGGTGCGGGGAGCGGCTTCGAGCGCGTAGGCCGTCACGCCGGCCGTGGCCAGGCGCTGCAGGCCCGCCGCATCGAAGGGGTTGAGCATGCCGACCAGCGTGGTGCCCGCGCGCAGGCGCGGCGTCTCGGCCTCGGACGGGCAGCGCACCTTGAGCAGCAGGTCGGCGCCCCAGGCGCCCGCGGCATCGGTAATCTCGGCACCGGCCGCTTCGTACGCCGCATCGGTGACGCTGGCGGCAATGCCGGCGCCGGCCTCGACGCGCAGGGTATGGCCCTGGGCCTTGAGCTTCTTGACCGTTTCGGGGGTCACGGCAACCCGTGTCTCTCCTGCCATGGACTCTGCAGGCACACCAATCAGCATGTCGTCTCCTTGCTCAAGGTCAGTGGTTTTACTTACTTACTGACCGCGAGCTTACATGAAGAAACTTTGATGGCTGTTGCATTTGGCTGATGTAGAGGGAACTCCCCATCGCAAAGGAGACACTCCAGGCGCAAAAAAGCCCGCAAGCACGGGACTTGCGGGCTTGTAGGCCGGGGCCGGTGGTTCAGTGCACCACTTGCGCCAACGTGCCTGCGGCGTACTGCTGGGCCACCTGCTGCAGGCTCAGGCCCTTGATCTTGCTGCCCTGGCCTTCGCAGCCGAATTCCAGGTAGCGGGCCTTGCAGACCTGCTTGGCGGCTTCGCGTGCGGGCTTGAGCCATTCGCGCGCGTCGAACTTGTCGGGGTTCTCGGCCAGGAACTTGCGCACCGCGCCGGTCATGGCCAGGCGGATGTCGGTGTCGATGTTGATCTTGCGCACGCCGTACTTGATGGCCTCCTGGATTTCCTCGACGGGAACGCCGTAGGTTTCCTTCATCTTGCCGCCGTACTGGTTGATGATGGCCAGCAGCTCGGCAGGCACCGAGGAGGAGCCGTGCATCACCAGGTGGGTGTTGGGAATGCGCTGGTGGATTTCCTTGACGCGGCTGATGGCCAGGATGTCGCCCGTGGGCTTGCGGCTGAACTTGTAGGCGCCGTGGCTGGTGCCGATGGCGATCGCCAGGGCATCGAGCTGCGTGGCCTTGACGAACACGGCGGCTTCCTCGGGGTCGGTCAGCATCTGGCTGTGGTCCAGCTTGCCTTCGGCGCCGATGCCGTCTTCCTCGCCGGCTTCACCGGTTTCCAGGTTGCCCAGGCAGCCGAGTTCGCCCTCCACGGTGACGCCGACCTTGTGTGCCATGTCGACGACCTTGCGCGTCACTTCCATGTTGTATTCGAAGGACGAGGGGGTCTTGCCGTCTTCCATCAGCGAACCGTCCATCATCACCGAGCCGAAACCCAGGTCGATGGCGCCCGCGCAGATCTTGGGCGAGGTGCCGTGGTCCTGGTGCATCACCAGGGGAATGTGCGGGAAGGCTTCGACGGCGGCCTGGATCAGGTGCTTGATGAAGGGCTCGCCGGCGTACTTGCGGGCACCGGCGCTGGCCTGCAGGATCACCGGTGCACCCACCTCGTCGGCAGCCGCCATCACGGCCTGGACCTGTTCCAGGTTGTTGACGTTGAAGGCAGGGATGCCATAGCTGTTGGCAGCGGCGTGGTCGAGCAGTTCGCGCATCGAGACGAGGGGCATGGTCGTGGGGTCCGTTCAGGGTTGATGGGGCGCCATGGATACAGGCAGCGGGCGGTGGTAACCGCTTGGTAACCCGGGATTTTACCCGGCCGTCGCCGCCGACGCTGCGGCGAATTCCAGCCGGTAGCAGGTGGTAAAGGGCGCCGGCGCCGCTGCGGGCCCGAAATGCCCACCATGGGCCTCGGCCACGCGGCGCACGATTTCATGCCCCAGGTGCAGGCTGTCCGCAGGTGCCACGGCACGCTGCGCGCCCGCGCCGCGGGCCCCGTCGTCGCAGACCTGCAGCCATGCAGCCCCGGCATCGGAGACCCCCATCTGCACGGCGATGCGGGTGCCTTCCGGGGTGTGCTTGAGGGCGTTTTCCATCAGGTTGCGCAACGCCAGATCCAGCAGCACGGCATGGCCCGCCAAGGCCATCTGGTCAGGGCCGGCCAGCGCGATCTCGTCGCCGCGCTGCCAGGCAGCCTGTGCGTAGTCGGCGCACACGGCCCGGCTGACGGCCACCAGGTCCAGGGGCGCCTTGGCCTCGTGCAGTTCGGCCCGGCTGGCACGCGCCAGGGCCAGCAACTGGTTGAGCACGTGGCCCGCTCGCAGCGCGTCCTGGCCGATGCGCGCCACGGCCTGGGCCTGGGCCGGAGCGTCCAGGCCCTTGTCCAGTGCGCTGGCCTGCAGCGCAATCGACGACAGCGGCGTGCGCAGCTCGTGCGCCACCTCGTTGGCCAGGCGGCGCTCGCGCGCCATGGCGGCCTGCTGGCGCTCCAGCAGGGTGTTGATTGACGCCACCACCGATTCGAACTCGCTCCAGGCACGGCTGGCGGTCAAGCGCTCGGCGCTGGCCGGGTCGAGCGCTGCCACGTCGCGGGACAGCTCGTACAACGGGCGCAGCCCCCGCCACAGCGCCAGGCCCAGCGCCAGGGCCACGACAGGCAGCAGCCACAGGCCTGGCTCCACCATCTGTTCGGCGATGTCCTCGGCCAGGTCATCGCGCTCGCCCAGCTCCAGCAGCACCACCACCTTGCGGCTGCGGTCGGCCGACCACTGGGAGAAGCTGCGCCACACGGTGGCCTTGGGCCCCAATGTGAGGTTGGAAAAGCCCTCGGCCCCACCGAAGGCGGGCAGGGGGGCGCTGCCCGTGTGGGCCAGCAAACGGCCCTGTGCATCCCACTGCACCACGCTCAGGGATTGCTGGTAGTCGTGCGCCTTGAGCCAGGGCATGGGGGCACGCTGCGTGGTGTTCTCGACCTCGACGGACTCCGACGCACGCAGGTTGAGCAGCAGCGCGGCCACGCTGGCCAGGTGGCCATCGGTCAGCTCGTCGGCCTCGTGGATGCCGGTCTGGTAGCCCAGGTAGACAAAGCTGGCCCAGACCAGCACCAGGGCACCGAGCGACCAGAGCAGCAGCTGGCGGGTGAGCGAGGAACTGCCGGCCACGCGCAGCAGGCGCCGGCCCCAGGCCTTCATCCTCATGGCTTCTCCTGGGGCATGAAATAGCCCACGCCGCGCATGGTCTGGATGCAGGTGCTGCCCAGCTTGCGGCGCAGGTGGTGGATGTAGACCTCGATGGCGTTGCTCTCGATGGCCACGTCCCAGCTGTATAGGCGCTCCTCGATCTGCTGGCGCGAGAGCACGCGCCCGCGCGCATCCATCAGCACCCACAGCACCGAGAACTCGCGCGGCGACATCTCCACCGCCTGCCCCGCCTGGTGCACCGTGCGCGCACCGGGGTCGAGCTCGATGTCGGCATGGCGCAGTGTGGGCGATGCCCGGCCCGTGGCACGGCGCAGCATGGCGCGCAGCCGAGCCTCCAGTTCATCGACGTTGAAGGGCTTGACGAGGTAGTCGTCGGCCCCCTGGTCCAGCCCTGCGATGCGTTCGGTGACATGGTCGCGCGCCGTGAGGATCAGCACCGGCGTGGCCGGATCGGGCAGCGCCAGCGCTGCCTGGGCCCCGGCCGTCGCGGCCGGGCTGGCGCGCAGGCGGCGCAGCACCTCGCTGCCGTCGCCGTCCTTCAGGCCCAGGTCCAGCAGCACGGCATCGAAGCGCTCGGCGCGCAGGGCGGCCCAGGCACCCGCCACGCCATCGCACACGTCGACAGCGTAGCCGCGCTGCTGCAGGTTGGTGCGCAGGCCACTGGCAATGCCGGCATCGTCTTCCACCACAAGGATTCGCATGCGCGCATTGTGGCAGTCCCGCGCGGCCTGCGCCCGGACCGCCGCAGGGGTTTAAGACGGCCTTAAGAGCGGATTCCTATCGTCGCCCCATGCGCCTGCCGTCCTCGCCCCTTGACCCCGCCCTCCCCCCGTTCTCCGCGCAGCGGCGCATCGCAGCCTGGACACTGGCCTGCCTGGCCCTCGTGGTGCTGTGGGACTTCCTGGGCCGGGACCTGTCGCTGGCCCATGCCTTCGGCAGTGGCTCGGGCTTTCCGCTGCGCGACCAGTGGTTCTTCGTGCATGTGGCGCACGAGGGGGCGCGGCGGGTGGGCTGGTTGCTGGTCTTGCTGCTGGCACTCGGCGTGTGGTGGCCCCTGGGCCCGCTGCGCCGCCTGGACATGGGCGAGCGCCTGCAGTGGGTGGTGAGCGCACTGCTGGCGCTGGCCGCGGTCAGCATCGCCAAGAACCTGAGCAGCACCAGCTGTCCCTGGGACCTGGCCGAATTCGGGGGCGTGGCGCGTTATGCCTCGCACTGGGCCTGGGGCTTGGTGGATGGCGGCGGGGGCCGCTGCTTTCCCGCCGGCCACGCCTCGGCAGGCTTCGCCTTCGTCGGCGGCTGGTTCGCGCTGCGGCGCACGCAGCCCCGGGCTGCATGCGCCTGCCTGGTGGCATCGCTGGTGGCCGGGCTGGTGCTGGGCCTGGCCCAGCAGGCGCGGGGCGCGCATTTCATGAGCCACACCCTGTGGTCGGCCTGGCTGTGCTGGACGGTCGCCTGGATGGCCGACCTCGGCGCACGCGCACTGCGGGTGCGCCTGGCCCCGCCGCCGGGTGCCGCCGCACCCGCGGCCTGAGCCGCTTGGGAGGGATCAGCTGGCGCGGCAGATCTTGAGCATGTTGGTACCACCGGGAGCCCCCATGGGCTCGCCGCAGGTAATCGCATAGACATCGCCCTTCTGCACGATGTTGCGCGTCTTGAGGTGGCCCTCGGCCTGCTCCAGCGCCGTGTCGCGGTCGGCACTGGTGTCCATGAGCAAGGGGCGCACGTTGCGGTACATGGCCATCTTGCGCTGCGTGGCCACCTTGGGCGTGAGCGCATAGATCGGGATGTGGATGCGGTGGCGGCTCATCCACAGCGCCGTGGCGCCGCTGTCGGTCATGGCCACGATGGCCTTGGCGCCCAGGTGGTGGGCCGTGAACAGCGCGCCCATGGCGATGGACTGGTCGATGCGGCCGAAGGTCTGGCCCGTGAAGTCGGCGTCCAGCGGGTGGTCCTCCGCGGCCTCGGCCGCGGCGCAGATGGTGGCCATCTCCATCACCGTCTCCAGCGGGTACTTGCCGGCCGCCGTCTCGGCGCTGAGCATCACGGCGTCGGTGCCGTCGAGCACGGCGTTGGCCACGTCGCTGACCTCGGCGCGCGTGGGCACGGGGTTGGTGATCATGCTCTCCATCATCTGCGTGGCGGTGATGACCACCTTGTCCAGGTCGCGCGCCATGCGGATCATCTTCTTTTGCAGCGCCGGCACAGCGGCATTGCCCACTTCCACGGCCAGGTCGCCACGGGCGACCATGATGCCGTCGCTCACGCGCAGGATGGCTTCGAGGTGCGGAATCGCTTCGGCGCGCTCGATCTTGGCGATCAGGCCCGGCTTGTGGCGGAACTCGGAGGCGGCCACGTTGCACAGCTGGCGCGCCATCTCCATGTCGGTCGCGTTCTTGGGAAAGCTCACGGCCACATAGTCGGCCTGGAAGCTCATCGCGGTGCGGATGTCCTCCATGTCCTTGGCCGTGAGGGCGGGCGCCGTGAGGCCGCCGCCCTGCTTGTTGATGCCCTTGTTGTTGGACAGCTCGCCGCCGATCTTGACCGTGGTGTGCACCTCTTCGCCCTGCACGGAATCGACGATGAGCACGATCAGGCCATCGTTGAGCAGCAGCACGTCACCGGCCTTCACGTCGCGCGGCAGCTCCTTGTAATCGAGGCCCACGCCGTCGATGTCGCCAGGCTCGGTGCGCGAGGCGTCGAGCACGAACCTCTCACCCGACACCAGCTGCACCTTGCCTTCGGCGAACTTGCCGACCCGGATCTTGGGGCCCTGCAGGTCGGCCATGATGGCCACTTCGCGTCCGGCGCGCTGGGCGGCGGCGCGCACCGTGGTGGCGCGGTCGATGTGGTCCTGCGCCTTGCCATGGCTGAAGTTCAGGCGCACCACGTTGACGCCCGCGCGGATCATCGCCTCCAGCAGTTGCGGGTCGCTCGAAGCGGGGCCCAGGGTGGCAACGATCTTGGTGGCGCGGCGGGTTTGCATGGGCTTGTCTCTTTCGTCGGTTATGTAATCGAATTTCAATTTTCACACGAAAGCGGTTACATGCCGATTACCACCTGCCCGGCAGGCCCATGCGGCATCCGCAACTATTTCCAAAACTGGAACAGACAGTTCGCGACTGGGTGGTTTTTCTCTGAACACGTGAGGCGTACAGTTCAACCCA
>NZ_AKJX01000169.1 GCF_000276605.1 Acidovorax sp. CF316
GGCCACCGGCCGCCGCCGCTGCGTGCGCGCGGTGGGGGAGGCCGAGCATGATGCGCATGGCGAGCCGCGGCGCCTGGTGGGGGCGCTGCAGGACATCACCGAGCGCAAGGCGCTCGAACGGCGCCTGGCCGACAGCGAACGCTTCGTGCGCGAGATCACCGACAACCTGCCCCTGCGCATCTCCTATGTGGATGCGCAGGGCTGCTACCGCTTCGTCAACCAGCGCCAGAGCGAGCGCTTTGGCCGGCCGCGCGAGGAGATCCTGGGGCGCACGCGCGCCCAGCTGCTGGGCAGCCCCGACGATCCCACGGTGGCGCAGGCCTTCCGCGCTGCCATCCACGGCACGGCACAGCGCTTCGAGTTCAAGGAGGAGGCCTTCGGCCAGGCCCGGACGATCGAAAGCCAGCTCATCCCCGATACCGGGACCGATGGCCGCATCAAAGGCATCTTCACCATCGGCATCGATGTCACCGAGCGCAAGGCCACGGAGCGCACGCTGCGCGACATCACCGACATCTTCGACAACACCACCGACTTTGTCATACAGACCGACTGGCGTGGGCAACTGCAATACATGAATCCTGCCGCGCGGCGTGCCCGCGGCCTGGAGCTCGGTGCATCGGTGCAAGGAGACGATTACGAGCAGTTCAATACGGAAGAAACCCTCCGCCGCCACAGGGACGAGATCATGCCGGCCGTGCGTCGGGACGGGGTGTGGCTGGGAGAGACCACGGTGCTGGGACAGGGCGGGCGCATCGTACCGGTGGACCATATGGTGATTGCGCACCGGGACGCGCAGGGGCGCATCTCGCGCTATTCGGCGGTGATGCGCGACATCTCCGCCGAGGTGCAGGCACGCCAGCAGCTGCAGTTGCAGACCATCATCCTGCATTCCATTGCCGAGACCATTCCGGCCGTGGTGGCGGTGGTCGGCAGCGATGGCAACTACCGCTTCGCCAACCGGGCCTTCGAGCTGTGGTGCGGGCGGCCGCGCGGCATGGTCGTGGGCCGGTCGCTGCAGGAGGTGCTGGGAGAGGATGACTACCAGCGCAGCCTGCCCTGGGTGCAGCGCGCCCTGGCCGGCGAGACCGTGAGCTTCGAGAAGGAATATGCGGGCCGGGCACACAACCGGCACATGGCCATCTCCTTCATCCCCCTGCGGGTCGATGGGAGCGCGGTGGAGGGCTTCGTGGCCATGGCGCAGGACATCACCGAGCACCGCGAGGAAGCGCACCGCCTGCTCATGCTCAGCGAGCGCGATGCGCTGACCGGCGTGCTCAACCGGGCTGGCTTCGAGCGCTACCTGCAGCACAAGGTGCTGGAGGGTGATGCGGCCGGCCTGGCGCTGCTGTACATCGACCTGGACCGCTTCAAGCCCATCAACGACACCCATGGGCACCCGGTCGGGGACGAGGTGTTGCGCCAGTTCGCGGCGCGGCTGCAGGCCGCCGTGCGTCCCACCGACGCGGTGGCGCGGCTGGGTGGGGACGAGTTCGCCATCGTGCTCTCGGGCGTGCGCGAGAAGGCCCATGCCGATACCGTGGCCGACAAGGTCGTCGAGGCGGCCCATGCCCCCTTCTACACGGGCGCGCTCCAGCTGGAGATCGGTGCCAGCGTGGGCGTTGCGCAGGGCGCTGCGGACGGCCAGGGCTGGCAGGGCCTGGTGGCCCGGGCCGATGCCATGGTCTACCGTGCAAAAGCCGAAGGGCGGGGACGGCGCGCTTGAGGCGGCACCGGCCCGGAACTCACGCCGCGCGCTTGACCAGCGCCGGCTCGGCGCGGTAGCGGCTGGCAAACAGCCGCTTGAGGTGCGCCACCTTGGGCAGGTCGTTGATCACGATGTAGGGGTGGCGCGGGTTCTCGGTAAGAAAGTCCTGGTGGTAGGCCTCGGCCGGGAAGAAGCTCGGGCCGCTCTCCACACGCGTGGCAATGGGCTTCTTGAATACCTTGAGCGCATCGAGCTGGGCGATGTAGGCGCGCGCCACCTTCTCCTGCTCAGGGCTGGCCGCGAAGATTGCCGAGCGGTACTGCGTGCCCGTGTCGGGCCCCTGGCGGTTGAGCTGGGTCGGGTCGTGCACCACCGAAAAGAAGATCTGCAGCAGCGCGCCGTAGCTCACCTGCGCGGGGTCGTAGCTGATCTCCACCGATTCAGCGTGTGCGGTGCGCCCGCTGCTCACCAGGCTGTAGGTGGCCGTGGCGGCCGAGCCGCCGCTGTAGCCCGAGACGGCCTTGTGCACCCCCGTGACATGCTGGAACACGCCCTGCACGCCCCAGAAGCAGCCGCCGGCAAAGATGGCCTTTTCCAGCTTGGCGCTGCCGGCGGGCAGGTCCTGCGCGGGCGGGGGGATCACCACCGCCTCTTCGGCCGAGTGGGCCAGGTTCTGGAAGAGCAAGGCGCCGCCGGCCAGCGTGGCGCCTCCGGCCAGGAGCTGCAGCAGGCTGCGCCGGCTGGGAGATGGGGAGGTGTTTGTCATGGTGGAGCGCCTTTGTCGGAAGGTGGAGTGAGTGTGATGCGGAGATACCTGGCCCTGCTCAGCCAAACGTAAAGGCGTAGGCGTCGACAGGGGCATCCAGGAACTCGATGCGGAAGGTGCGTTCGCGGATCTCTCCGCTCTGGCGTACCAGCTGGTACAGGCGCTGGTCGGTCACCGTGCCCGTGCCGTCGGCGGCCACGTCCGTGCCATGGGCCGCACCAGGGGCCTGGCCATCGACCGTGACCTTGAAGCGCACGGGCTTGCCGCCCGCACCCGGCCCCAGCACCAGATGCAGGTCGCGTGCCTGGAAGCGGTAGACGATGCCGCCGCTGCCGCCCGCCAGCGTGGCGCGCTCGGCGCCCACCGTCCACTGGCCGGCCAGGCCCCAGGCATTGAGCGCCGGGCGGGCCGGAGCGGTGTAGGTCGTGGCCCGGTCGCGCACGGCGGGCTCGGCCGAGGCGAAGTTCTCGGCCCGCTCATAGCCCAGGTAGGTTTCGTGCGAGCGCACCGCGCTGAGGTCGGCGGGCTGGTGCACGCCCTGGGCTGCCACCTGGGCCAGACCGTCCTGCACCGGGGCAGCGGCACCGGCCTCGCGCAGCAACTGCTGGATGGCGCGCTCCGACTCGGCGTAGTTGCCCTCGCCGAAGTGGTGGTAGCGCATGCGGCCCTGGGCGTCGATCAGGTAGTGCGCGGGCCAGTAGCGGTTCTGGAAGGCGCGCCAGATCGCGTAGTTGTTGTCGATGGCCACGGGGTAGGTGATACCCAGGTCGCGCACGGCCTTGGCCACGTTGGCAGCATCGCGCTCGAAGGCGAACTCGGGCGCATGCACGCCCACCACCACCAGGCCCTGGTCCCTGTACTTCTCGGCCCAGGCCTTCACATACGGCATGGCGCGCAGGCAGTTGATGCACGAATAGGTCCAGAAATCCACCAGCACCACCTTGCCACGCAGGCCGGCCGTGGTGAGCGCCGGGGAGTTGAGCCACTGCACGGCGCCGTCGAGCGAGGGCACTTCGCCCTGGTCGGGCAATGACCCGGTACCACTGCCGTTGGCCGCCATCATGGACGGGCCGGCCCCATTGGCGGCGGCCATCATGGCGCCGCTGCCCTGCATCATCATCGACGGGCCGCCGCTCATGGCCATGGCGCTGCCCTGGGGTTCGCCACCCAGCCGGTTCACCAGGGCCTGCTCGATGCCCCCGGTGGATGCCGTCGACAGCCGGGCCAGCACACCCGTGTCCAGCCCCAGCGCAATCGCCGCCACGCCGGCCAGCATCGCGGCGCCCAGCCCGCGGCGCACCCACTCGCCCACGCCCAGCGAGCGCTTGAGCGCGGCGAACACCCGGCCACCGAGCAGCAGGGCCGCGGCCATCGACGTGGCCGCGCCGGCCGCATAGGCCAGCAGCAGCAGGCTGGTGCCCACGCTGGCGCCCTGCAGGGCCGCACCGGTGAGTATCAGGCCCAACACCGGCCCGGCGCAGGGAGCCCACAGCAGGCCCGTGGCCACGCCCAGCAGCAGCGATGCGCCCACGCGCGGCTGACCATCGCCCTGGGCCGTCTGCGACAGGCGGTCGCCCGCGGCGACCAGGGGGCGGGTCATGCGCTCGGACAGGCCCGGCCACAGCAGGGCCAGGCCGAACACCGCCAGCAGCACCAGCGCCGCCCAGCGGCCATACTGGTTGGCGGCCACCACCCAGCCGCCACCCACGGCGGCCAGCGTGGCCACGGCCGCGAAGGTCAGCGCCATGCCGGCCAGCAAGGGCAGGCCGCTGCGCGAAAAGGGCTGGCTGGCACGCGAGAAGACAAACGGCAGCACGGGCAGGATGCAGGGGCTGACGATGGTCAGCACCCCGCCCAGGTAGGCCAGGAGGATGAGCAGCATGGCGTCGGTCCTCAGGCGGCGCCGGCCGTGAAGCTGAGCGACAGGCCGTTCATGCAGTAGCGCAGGCCGGTGGGCTGGGGACCATCGTTGAAGACATGGCCCAGGTGGCCGCCGCAGCGGCGGCAGTGCGCCTCGGTGCGCGCCATGCCGAGAGTGCGGTCCGTGCGCGTGGCCACGGCGTTGTCCAGCGGCTTCCAGAAGCTGGGCCAGCCGGTGCCGCTGTCGAACTTGGTCTTCGATGAAAACAGCGGCAGGGCGCAGCCGGCGCAGGCGAAGGTGCCGGCGCGGTGCTCCTGGTTGAGCGGGCTGCTGCCGGGCCGCTCGGTGTTTTCGTGGCGCAGCACGGCGTACTGCGCGGGCGTGAGCTTGGCGCGCCACTGGGCGTCGGTGAGGGTCACCTCGAAGACCTCGCTGCTGCCTGCAGCCGCCGGCGCACTGCGGTGCGAGAACAGGGCGGCCAGCGCCAGGGCGCTGGCGGATCCGGTGAACAGGAGATGGCGGCGGGTGGTGGTCATGGTGTCCTCGGTCGGTAGATGGAACGAAGCTTAGGTTCGGCCCCATCGCCAAGTCCTCACGCAAACTTCAAAAATTCGTGATAACTCGGCAGGCCCGGATTGCGCACAATGCAGGCATCCGATGGCCCGCCTGACCCCCTAATGTCCACACCCCCCTCCAAACGCGTGCTGCTGGTCGAAGACGACGCCCACATCGCCGACCTGCTGTCCATGCACCTGCGCGACGAGGGCCTGCTGGTGGTGCACTGCGCCCGGGGCGACGACGGCCTGGCGCAGCTGGAGCGCGGCGGTGACTGGGATGCGCTGGTGCTCGACCTGATGCTGCCGGGCGTGGATGGCCTGGAAATCTGCCGGCGCGCCCGCGCCATGGCGCGCTACGTGCCCATCATCATCATCAGCGCCCGGGCCAGCGAGGTGCACCGCATCCTGGGCCTGGAGATCGGCGCCGACGACTACCTGCCCAAGCCGTTCTCGGTGCTGGAACTGGTGGCCCGCGTGCGCGCCCTGCTGCGCCGGGCAGAGGCCATGGCGCAGAACGCGCGGGCCGCGGCAGGCAGCCTGTCGGTGGCCGGCCTGGCCATGGACCCGGTGGCGCGGGACGCACGGCTGGCGGGTCAGCCGCTCGACCTGACACCGCGCGAGTTCGACCTGCTGTACTTCTTCGCACGCCAGCCGGGCAAGGTGTTCTCGCGCATGGACCTGCTCAACGCCGTCTGGGGCTACCAGCACGAGGGCTACGAGCACACGGTCAACACCCACATCAACCGCCTGCGCGCCAAGATCGAGGCCGACCCGGCGCAGCCGGCACGCATCCTCACCGTCTGGGGGCGCGGCTACAAGTTCGCCGGCCCCGAGGGCGCGCCATGAGGCTCACCCTGACCCAGCGGCTGTCGCTGGTGTTCGCCGTGCTGCTGCTGGTATGCAGCGGCACCTCGGCCTGGATGCAGGTGCGCTCCAACCGCATGCACGAGCTGGAGGTGGTGCAGGGCCTGTCGCGCGACCTGGCCGCCAGCATCGCCCGCGATGCCCAGCTCACCGATGCCGACGGCCTGATGCCCGACGCCGTGCGCAAGCTCTTCAACCAGCTCATGGTGGTCAACCCCAGCGTGGAGGTCTACCTGCTCGGGCCCGACGGGCAGATTGCCGGCCATGCAGCACCCGAGGGCCGGCTGCGCCGCGACCGGGTGGACCTGGCGCCCCTGCGCCGCATGATCGATGGCGCGCCGCTGCCCATCCTGGCCGACGACCCGCGCAGCACCGATGGGCGCAAGGTCTTCAGCGCCGCGCCGCTGCGCGTGCATGGGCGCGACGTGGGTTTCATCTACGTGGTGCTGCTCGGCGAAGCGCACGACCTGGTGGCGGCACAGGGCTCGACCAATGCGGTGCTGACCACGGCGCTGTGGTCCATCGCCATGGTCGCGCTGCTGTGCCTGGCGGCGGGCCTGGTGGCTTTCACCTTGATCACGCGGCCGCTGCGCCGCCTGACCGAAACCGTGCGCCGTTTCGACATGACCGGTGCACAGCCACCCGTGCCGGCCGTGGCGCCACCACCACCGACGCCGGACAGCCGCGACGAGATCGCGGTGCTCGATGGAGCCTACCGCCAGATGGTGGCGCGCATCGGCGAGCAATGGCAGGTGCTGAGCCGCCAGGACCAGGAGCGCCGCGAACTGATCGCCAACGTCTCGCACGACCTGCGCACGCCGCTTTCCTCGCTGCACGGCTACCTCGAGACCCTGCTGCTCAAGGACGCGACGCTGCAACCGGCCGAGCGCCAGCGCTACCTGGGGATTGCGCTGGACCAGAGCCGCAAGGTGGGCACGCTGGCGCAGAGCCTGTTCGAGCTGGCACGGCTCGAATACGGCTTCGTCCAGCCCGAGGCCGAGCCCTTTGCCATGGCCGACCTGGTGCAGGATGTGTTCCAGAAGTTCGAACTCGGGGCGCAGGAGCGCCGGGTGGCGCTGCAGGCCGACATCGCGCCGCAGCTGCCGCCCGTGCATGCCGACCTGGGCCTGGTCGAAAGGGTGCTGACGAACCTGCTGGACAACGCCCTGCGCCACACACCGCCAGGCGGCACCGTGACGGTGCTGCTGGCCCGGGAGGGCGATGCCCTGTCCGTGCAGGTGCAGGACACCGGGCCTGGCATTGCACCGGAACTGCGCGAGGGGCTGTTCGAGCGCCCCTTCGCCATGGGGGGCGCGCGGCGCGGCGGCGGCCTGGGGTTGCGCATTGCGCACCGCATCCTGGCACTGCATGGCAGCCGCATCACGCTGGTGGAAACAACGGCGCCCGGCGCTTCATTTCGCTTCACCTTGCCCTGGGCTGGCGAGGTGCCCGGTGGGCCCGCGCGCGCTGGAGCGAGGGCGGCACCGTCGTCTTAAGCGTTTACACCTAGGCCGGCTTGTAGGACAAGACCGCCACTTCCTGGCATGTAATTTTTTGCTACCGCCGAAGGGCGGTCGGATGTAAGAATGGTCCATCCTGGCATAACAGGGGGAGGGAGGCCCATTGCTTCTGCGCTCGAGCTTCGAAACGAAGGTCCTGGCTGCGTTCATCGCTGCCGCTGCGGTGGTGGCCGGCGTCACCGTGATGGGCTGGAAGCTGGCCGACGATGCCGAGGAGGCGACCGGCTGGGTGGCCCACACCCACCAGGTGCTGGGCAACGTGGCCCATATCCGTGCCAACACCCTGCAGATCGAGCTGAGCACGCAGAGCTTTCGCGTCACCGGGGACCCCGCGCACATCACCGAGCGCGACGCGGCGGCCGAGGCCCGCGAAGCCATGCTGTCGCAGCTGCGGCAGCTCACCGCCGACAACGCCTTGCAGCAGGAGCGCTGGACCCTGCTGCGCCAGATGGTGGACGAGCGGCTGGCTATCTCGCGGCGCGTGGAAATGCTGCGCAAGACCCAGGGGCAGGAGGCCGCCAACGCCTACGTGGCCACGGCCCCGCTGCAGAAGACGCGCGACCGCATCCATGAACTGCTGCGCGGCCTGGAGTTCGAAGAGGCCGCACTCCTGCGCGAGCGCACCGAAGCGCAGCTGCGCACCCGCCGCCTGCTGCTGGCAGCCAATGGCATTGCGGTGCTGGTGCTGGCAGCCCTGCTGGCGGGCGCCTATGCGCTGATCAAGAGCCAGCTGCGCGAAACCCGCCAGGCCCAGCGCGCCCTGTCGGACAGCGAGGAGAGCCTGGCCACCACCATGCAGTCGATTGGCGATGCCGTGCTGGCCACCGACACCGAAGGCCGCGTGACGCGGATGAACCCGGTGGCCGAGCAACTGACCGGCTGGACTTTCGAGATGGCGCGCGGCCTGCCCATCGACGTGGTGTTCCGCATCATCAACGAGATCACGCGCGGGCCGGCGGTGGTGCCGGTTGCCCAGGTGCTGGCCACCGGGGTGGTCCATGAGCTGGCCAACCATACGACCCTGATCGCCCGCGATGGCACGGAGTGCCCGATCGCCGACAGTGCGGCCCCCATCCGCAACAGCGCCGGCGAGGTGACGGGTGTGGTGCTGGTGTTCCGCGACGAGAGCCTGGCCCGCCAGGCCCAGCGCCTGATCGTGGACGCCAACACGCTGCTGGAGCAGCGGGTACAGGAGCGCACGGCGCAGCTGCGTGCCAGCGAAGACCATCTCTACAGCGTGATCAACAGCGTGCCGGCGGTGCTGGCTTTTGTGGATGTCGACCAGCGCTATGTGTACGTCAACGCGCAGCACAAGGCGCTGTATGCACCGGACCGCGACGAGGTTCGGGGGCGCACGGTGCGCGAGATCATCGGGGAAGAGCGCTATGCCCATGCTGCGCCGATGATCGAACGGGTTCTTCAGGGCGAGCGGCAAAGCTACGACTGGCAACCTGTTCCTGGCATGTGGCAGGCCATCGAATGCATACCCAAGCGCGACGACAGCGGGCGCATCCAGGGATACTACGTGCTGGGCTCCGACATCACCGTGCGCAAGCAGGCCGAAGACAAGGTGCTGGCGCTCAACACCGAGCTGGAAGACCATGTGCAGCGCCTGGAGCACACCACCCGGGCCCTGAAGACCCTGAGCGCCGGCAACCGCACCATGCTGCGTGCCGTGGACGAGCAGGACCTGCTCTCCAGCATGTGCGAGGCCATCGTCACGGCAGGGGGCTATGCCATGGCCGTGGTGTGGTGCCGCCCGGCCGATGCGGCTGCGGGCAGCCTGCTGGTGCCTGTGGCCGAAAGCGCCCACCCGAGGGCGCAGCCCTGGCTGCGCGCGTTGAACGCGCGCTGGCAGGCGGGCGACATGGGCCAGGGCGTGCTCGGGGATGCGTTCCGTTCGGGGCTGGCCAGCGTGGGGCAGGGCGGGGAGCCGCCCGGCCTCGACGGCCCGGCCTGGCTGGCCGGCATGCCGGCCGCGGCCTCGGTACTGGCCTGCCCGCTGCGGGTGGATGGCGAGGTGATCGGCGCCCTGGCGATCTACAGCAACCGGCCGAAGATGTTCGAGCCCGACGAGATCACCTTCCTCGTCGAGTCGGCCGATGACCTGGCCTTTGGCGTGGCGACGCTGCGCCATCGCAGCGAGCAGGCCAGGGTGCAGGAGGCCATGCAGCAGATGCGCCGCTACGACGCCCTCACCGGCCTGCCCAACGAAGCGCAGTTCACCGAGATCCTGGTGTCCGCCATCAACGCCGGCCAGCAGTTCGCGGTGCTGCAGGCCAATGTGGAGCGGCTCAGCGAGATCAACGACGCCCTGGGCTTCTGCTATGGCGACCAGATCCTCCAGGAGGTCGGGGCCCGCCTGGTCCACGCCGTGCCCGCATCGGCCACCGTGGGGCGGCTGCGCGGTGATGAATTCGCCATCCTGCTGCCGCAGTGCAATGCGCAGGCCGCGGTGGCCATGGTGCGCACCGTGGATGCCGTGCTGGCCCAGCCGTTTCCGATTGCCGACATCTCGATGGAAGTCTCGGTCACGGCCGGGGTGGCCCTGTTCCCGGCGCATGGAGAAACCCCGCACGACCTGTACCGCCACATGGACACGGCGGTGCACCAGGCCAAGAAGGCCGGGGTCGGGCATGTGGTCTTCGACCCGGCCAAGAGCCAGCACCGCAACCAGGCGCACCGCCTGCAGATGGCGGGTGAGCTGCGGCGTGCCATCGAGAACGGCGATCTGGCGCTGTACCTGCAGCCCAAGATCGACATGGTCACCGGGCAGGTGCGCGGGGCCGAGGGCCTGGTGCGCTGGCGCCATGCGGAGCGCGGCCTGCTCATGCCGGGCGACTTCATCGGACTGGCCGAGCACACAGGGCTGATCAAGCCGCTGACCGAGTGGGTGATGGAAGCCAGCCTGCGGCTCAACCATGGGTGGGCCGCCAAGGGGGTGGCCCTGCCGATTGCCGTGAACCTGTCCGCGCGCAACCTGCGCGACGAATCCCTGCTGCAGACCATACGCCAGCTGCAGGCCGCCTGGCCCCTGGCGCCCGGGCTGATGGAGCTGGAGATCACCGAAACCACCGTCATGGGCGAGCCCGAGCGCGCCCTGCGCGTGCTGCAGGCGCTGCGCGACCAGGGCATCGCGCTGTACATCGACGATTTCGGCACCGGCTACTCATCGCTGAGCTACCTGCAGCAGCTGCCGGTGGAGTACATCAAGATCGACCAGTCCTTCGTCTGCGACATGTCGGTGAGCAAGGCCTCCTCGGTCATCGTGCGCTCCACCATCGACCTGGCGCACGACCTGGGCCGCAAGGTGGTGGCCGAAGGCATCGAATCCCAGGCCCACTGGGACCAGTTGGCCGCCCTGGGCTGCGACATCGGGCAGGGCTACTTTCTGGCACGGCCCATGCCGGCCCAGGAACTGCCGGGCTGGGTGGCGGGCTTCGTGGCGCCCGTGGCGCGTGCGCAGCCCGAGAACATGTTCGTGATTTGAGCCTTTCACGCTGTAGCCCGCGTCCTACAGCATGTTGCGGCGCACAAGAAGCGCCAGCGGCGACCTCCAAAAATAGCATGGAGCCACGGTCAACAGCAGGGCATGCCCTCGCCAAGGACCGGGTAAGTGCCATCGGCGGGTCTGCGAATCCTCTCGCAGTGCACGCCCACCCAGCCTGGAGGGCCCCGCCATGACATCCCACCCATCGGAGTTTCCGCTCGGCCTGGAGGCTGCCCACAGTGCGCTGGCGCTGCGGCGGCGGGAAGCCCAGGAAACCGTCATGCCCTTCACCCGGGGGCTGCGCGGACACGCCAGCACCCATGAACAGACCACGCGCGAAGAACTGGTGCGCCGGCTGGCCGACATCAAGGGCTGCGCCTACAGCACCGACGAGTTGCCGCAGCCCGTCTGGCAGGGCCGCACCTACCTGGTGCCCAGTGATACGCTGGTCGGCCTGGCCACCGCACATGCCCTCGGGGTGCACGGGCAGGACGATCTGTTCGGCGGTGTCGTGCCCCACGCCTTCATTGCCACCAAGGCCATCACCCACCCGCTGGTGTCGTTCGATGCCGCGGCGCCCGAGGGCTGGAATCCCGAGTTTTCCCGGCTGGTCAAGCGCTCTGTGCTGCCCGGCTACGCAGCGTTCTCGCGCGCCGATGCGCTGCGCGCCGGCGAGGCGCTGTTCGCCCTGGGGCCGCTGCGCGTCAAGCCGGTGGGCGAGACGGGTGGCCGGGGACAGACCGTCGTCGCCACCATGGAGGCCCTGGAGGCCTGCCTGAACGCGCTGGGCGACAGCCTGCTGGAGAGGGATGGCGTGGTGCTGGAGCACAACCTGACCGAGGTGGAGACGCTGAGCATCGGCCAGGTGCGGGTGGCCGGACTGCAGGCCTCGTACTACGGGTCGCAGCGGCTCACGCCCGACAACAACGGGGCCCTGGTCTATGGCGGGTCGGACCTCACGGTGGTCCGGGGCGACTTCAATGCCCTGCTGGCCGCCACGCCCTCGGGACCGCTGCACGATGCGGTGACCCAGGCGCTGGACTATGACGAGGCGGTGCGCACCTGCTACCCGGGGTTCTTCGCCTCGCGCATCAACTACGACGTGGCCCAGGGCCTGAATGCGGCCGGCCAATGGTGCTCGGGCGTGCTCGAGCAGTCGTGGCGCGTGGGCGGGGCCAGCGGTGCGGAGGTGGCGGCGCTGGAGGCCTTCCACCAGGATCCGGGCTTGCGCCGGGTGCGTGCCAGCTGTGTCGAGAAATTCGGCGCGCCGCACCCGATCCCGGTCGGCGCCACGCTGTACTACCAGGGCACCGACCCCGAGGCCGGACCGCTGACCAAGTACACCACGCTGGAGATCCATGACCACACGGCATAAGAGCATCCATATCCCCGTGGGCAACCGCAGCATTGCGGGCACCCTGGTGGCCCCCGACGTGCTAGTACCCGGGGTGATGCTGGTGCACGGCTGGGATGGCAGCCAGAAGCAGTACATCGACCGGGCACACCAGATCGCCGCGCTGGGCTGCATCTGCCTGACCTTCGACCTGCGCGGCCACGCCAACGACCGTGCCGAGCGCGAGACCGTCACGCGCGAGGACAGCCTGAATGACATGCTGGCCGCCTACGACCTGCTGGTGGGGCATCCCGCGGTGGACCCGGCCTCGGTGCTGGTGGTCGGCACCAGCTATGGCGCCTACCTGGCCGCCGTGCTCAGCGCGCTGCGCCCCGTGCGCTGGATGGCCCTTCGGGCGCCCGCGCTGTACAAGGACGAGGACTGGATGGTCTCCAAGATCAAGCTCAACCGCCAGGAGGTGGCCGCCTACCGCAACCGCGCTATCGAACCGCAGACCAACCGGGCCCTTGCGGCCAGCGCGCAGTTCAAGGGCGACGTGCTGCTGGTCGAGTCCGAGAACGACGACGTCGTGCCCCACCCGGTGCTGGAAAACTACCGCGCAGCCTTCCTGCAGACCCGCTCCATGACCTACCGCGTGATCGGCGGTGCCGACCATGCCCTGACCCACCCCGAATGGAAAGAGGATTACACCGGCATCCTGGTGCATTGGGTGCAGGAGATGGTCAATGGTGCCCGAAAAAAGGCCAGGCCCGCTGCCGCCGGATCACCGCAATGAGGCCTGTCCCCATGGGCTACAGCGGTCCCCCTGGATATTCTGGATTGATTACCAGATCGATCTGGTAACGCCCTCGGGAATATGGAAACAAAATCCAGGGATTGCGGCGTGAGGATGGCGCACCCCCCGGCGATTGTCCTACAGCCATTGCCAGGCACCCGGTTCACCATGGGTTATTGGTCGCCCACCGGTACCCATTGCTGATTTGGCAATCGCATCTTCCCAATGCTCCAGGACCATGCGAGTACCAAGGGATCGAGAGATCCAGGGTGAATGTTCTGGTGTCCAGAATATCCCGGAGCCCATCAGGTGTGAGGTGTGTCATGTCCCGTCCCCATTCCGTCGTCCCAGCCCATATCGATACCTCGGTGATCGGAGAAGAAGATCCCGGTGCATCGCTGGAGATATTCAGCAATGAGGCGCTCAAAAATCGGGCGAGGGATATCCCGCCGTCCCCGTCTGCCAAAACACAGCAGAACAATCCCTACCTGACGATCAATTGCTCAAACAATGGCCAGTGTTTCACGATCCAGGTGCAATGGCAGCAGCCGCAGGAGCGCGAATTCACCGACCTGCTGGGACTGGTGATTGCCGAGCATGCCGTGATTTCGGACGTGGCCTGGGTGCACCACCGGAAAACAGGCCAGGACCCGGTGCAGCTCGAAATGAGTGCGACGGCCGATGGCCGGGCCGCCGTGCAGGTGAAACCGGCGGCCACGTCGGAGCAGCAGGCGGGCGTAGCAGCCCCCAGGCGCAAGGTGCTGCACGAGCCGTTCTTGGCGGCGAACGACCATGCTCCCTACGGCGCGCTGCGCCACCGCAAGTAGTTTGGCGGATCAGGCCGGTTGTTGTTGGGTGGTGCAGTGGATGCAGCCGCCACCTGCCGCAGTGGCGTCGATGTCCAGTTGCACCACCTCGCGCCGCGCAAACAGCCCACGCAACAGGGCCCGGGCGTTGGCGTCGGCCCTGGCATCGCCGAACTGCGGGGGGATGACGGCGCCATTGCACAGATAGAAGTTCGCATAGCCCACGGCGAACTCGTCGCTCTCGAAGGTGCTGCGCATGGTCCACGGTGCCCTGCCGATCAGAAATTTGAAGGAGGGCGATCGGGCGTTGGACATGGGAACGGCATGTGGCGAGTGTGAGGCAGTGGCGCTCTTTTACTTTAGCCCCAGGCCACACACGGCCTGGAACGGGTTGTCAGGGGATGGCCGGCTGCGGTGCCAGGGCGGCCTCGGCCTCGCTGCGCAGCCAGCGCACGAAATCCTGTGCATCCGGATTGGCCGTGCCGCGCGCGCTGGGCACCACGTAGTAACCGCGCTGCGACGCGGCGCAGCTTCCGAACGGCGTCACCAGGCGGCCGCTGGCGACGAGCTCCGCCAGCAGCGGCAGGCGCCCGATCACCACCCCCTGGCCCTGCATGGCCGCCGCCACCGCATCGGCATACTGGGTGAAGCGCACCGTGTTCTTCATGCGCACTTCGGACACGCCCATCAGCCGCGCCCAGGGCTCCCATTCCACCGTGAGCGGCATGCCGGGGTGCTGCTCCACGGCCAGCAGCGTGTGGCGCACCAGGTCGGCGGGCTGCAGCAAGGGGTTGGCGCTGTTCTCGGCCAGACGCGGCGAGCACATGGGCACCACCCATTCCTCGAACAGCGGCTGGCCGTGGCCGTCTTCGGTCGGGCAAAAGCGCACCGCCAGGTCCAGCTGGCTGCGGTCCAGGTCCAGGAGTTCCAGGGTGGCCGAGATGCGCACGTCCACGTCCGGGTGCCGTTCAGTGAAGCGCGCCAGCCGGGGGATGAGCCATAGCGATGCAAAACCCGGTGTGCAGGTCATAGCCACCTGGCGCAGGGCCGGCACGGCGCGCACCCGGGCGGTGGCGTCGCGCAGGCGCTCCAGGGCATCCACGGCGGCCCGGTGCATGACGGCGCCGGCCTCGGTCAGCACCAGGGCGCGGTGCCGCCGCTCGAACAGGGCCACGCCGAGCCAGGCTTCCATCTGCTGGATCTGGCGGCTGATGGCCGACTGGGTGAGAAAAAGCTCCTGCGCCGCCAGCGTGAAGCTCAGGTGCCGAGCCGAGGCCTCGAAGCTGCGCAACAGGTCCAGCGGCGGCAGTTCTTCGCGGCCGATCGCCGAAGAGGCGGTTTTCACATTCTGTATGGGCATGCGAAGGATTCCAAATGACCGTTTGAGCTCCAAGGGCTGGCTCACTATATTCATTCCATCAAAGAATGCATAGGAGCGTTTACCATGATGATCGAACTAGCCCACCGTGGCCTGCACCAGTTGCCTGATGCGGCCGGTCAGCGCATTCAGTGCCAGAGCGGCACCGTCTGGATCACGCTGGACCATGACACCCGCGACGTGGTGTTGGAGCAGGGGGAAAGCTTTTCCAGCCCCGAGCACAAGAGGGCGCTGGTGTACGCCCTGTCGCCAGCGCGCCTGCTCATCGAGCCGCCCGTGGGTGGCAAGCCGGTCGTGCGTGCGGCCACCTCCCTGCACAACGCGTTCCCAGCCGCCCGCGCACCAGTGGCCGCCTGAAGGCGGCCGCAAGGCTCAGCGCCTGCTGGCGATATCGACCACCTTGGCCTCGGCGGGTGGTGGCACCCACTGGCCCAGCAGCTGCAGATACAGTTGCTCGTAAGGCCGCGCGGCGGCGGCCCAACCAAAGGACTGCGCCATGCCCCGGCGCTGCAGGCCCCGCCATATCGCAGGCTGCGCCCAGGCCAGCAGCACGCGGTCCAGTGCACGGTCGAATTCGGCCTGCGTGGGTGCAGCCATCATGAAGCCGGTGCCTTCGTCCAGGCCAGGACCGGCATCGCTGACCGTGTCGGCCAGGCCCCCGGTGGCCGTGACCACCGGCGGCGTGCCATAGGCCTGGCTGTACATCTGGTTGAGCCCGCAGGGCTCGAAGCGCGAAGGCATGAGAAAGCAATCGGCCCCGGCTTCGATCTGGTGCGCCAGCGCTTCGTCGAAGCCCAGCGTGGCATGCACTTGGCCCGGGTGCGCTGCGGCGAGTGCGCGCAGCCCGGCCTCCAGCGGTTCCTCGCCCCGGCCCAGCACCACCAGCTGGGCCCCGCGCGCAAGCAGGGCAGGGGCCCCCGCCAGCACCAGGTCCACCCCCTTCTGGGAGGTGAGCCGCCCCACCAGGCCCAACAGCGGGCCGGGCGCCTCGGCCAGCCCGCAGCGCTTGCGCAGGGCGGCCTTGTTCAGGGCCTTGGCCTGCAGGTGATCGGCACCGTAGTGGGCGGCGATCAGGGGGTCGGTCGAAGGGTTCCATACCGCTGTGTCGATGCCGTTGAGCAGCCCGTGCAGCCGCCCGGCCTGGGCACGCAGCACCCCGTCGAGCCCGAAGCCCAGGGCCGGCTGCTGGATCTCACGCGCATAGGTCGGGCTCACCGTGGTGATGGCGTCGGCGAACTGCAGCGCCGCCTTGAGCATGGACAGCTGGCCCCAGAACTCCACACCGTCCATGCCCCGGTGCGCCGGCGCGATGTCCAGCACCTCGCAGGCCTCCATCGGGAACACGCCCTGGAATGCCAGGTTGTGGATGGTGATGAGGCTCTGCGCCACGCCTCGTTGCCCGGCGGCCCGCGCCTGGTGCAGGTACAGGGGCGCCAGCCCGCAGGGCCAGTCGTTGGCATGCACGATGTCGGCGCGCCAGTCGCAGGGGCTGTGCTCCGTGCCGATCAATGCCGCCACGCGGCTGAGCAGCCCAAAGCGCAGGGCCTGCTCGTGCAGGGGTGTGCGGGCCGGGTCTCCATAGGGCGTGCCCGCACTGGCATACAGGGACGGGCACGACAGCAGCAGGAAGGGCATGCCGTCGGGCGCCATCACCTGCAGCAGTTGGGCGGCCGGCCAGGGGCCGTAGGCGGGCACGGGCACGATGGCATCCAGGCTGCCGTCGATGGCCATGCCGCCGTAGGCCGGCATGAGGATGACCACCTCGTGCCCCAGTTCCTTGAGGGCCCGGGGCAGGGCGGCACTGACATCCCCGAGCCCGCCGGTCTTGACCAGGGGAGCGCATTCGGGCGTGGCAAACAGGATCTTCATAGAGGGGTATCTTGCACCACCAAAATGGCGAAAGGCAGGCTGGCGCCGCCGGGGCCGGCATCGCCCAGCACATCGTTCAGGGAATGTTCGGCTGCATTGGCCAGCGTCCGGCCGGTCATCCAGTCGAGCCAGCGGCCCGGGCGCGCCAGGGCAGGGTGGGCCGAGGCCAGGGCCACATGGGTGTCGCCCCACCCACTCTCGCCCAAGCCCACGGGCAGGCGCGCGCAGACGACCACGATCGCCTGGTCGCCGGCGATGCGGGCAAAGGCCAGCGCATGGGCTTGCGCCGTGCCCTCCACGGTCAGCGGCAGGTACAGCCCATCACGGAACAGTGCAGGCATCTGCCGGCGCAGCTGCAGCAGGCGCCAGGTGACCAGCTGCTTGGCACCGGGGGGCATGGCCGGGCCATCGCCCAGCAGCGCACGCCAGTCGGCGGCGCGGGGGAACTGCCCCTCACCCTGGTACAGCGCCCGCAGTGGCTGCAGCGAGGCGGCCAGCTCCGCCAGGTCCACCGGGCGGCGGTTGTCCGGGTCGACCAGCGCAAAGTTCCAGACCTCGCAGCCCTGGTAGATGTCCGGCACACCCGGCGTGGTGAGCTTGAGCGCGAGCTGGCCCAGACTGTTGCGAAAGCCATGCGGCGCGATGCGCTGCACGAAGTCCTCGAGCACGGCGACGAAGCGTTCCGTGGACAAAGCCTTGTCGATGTAGTCGCGCACGGCGGCCTCGTAGGCCTCGTTCGGGAACAGCCAGTTGCTCACCAGCTTGGCCTCGCGCATGGCCTTTTCCTTGTAGCGCTGGATGCGCTGCACCAGGTCCTGGCGCTCCCGGGCATCTGTGGCCTGCGCCGGCCAGATGCCCACCATGGCCTGGTACAGGCCCCACAGGTCGTGCGGCAGCGGCGACACCTGGCCGTCCACCTCCACCTCGAAGCGCTGGCCTGCGGCCTGCAGGGCCTGCACTGTGTCCTGCCAGGCCACGGGGATTTCAGACAGCACGTTGAGGCGCGCGCGCACGTCTTCCGAGCGCTTGCTGTCGTGCGTGGAGGTGGCCAGCAGCTCGTGCGGCAGGTGGCGCGCGCGCTGCAGGTTGCCCTGGTGAAAAGCCGCGACCGAGACGCCGAAGCGCCGCGGCTCCGCCCCCACGTCGTTGAGCGAGACCAGCCGCACATAGCGGTAGAACAATGTGTCCTCCACCGACTTGGCCATCACCGGCGCCGTGAACTGCTGCCAGCGCCGGATGAAGCGTGCGCGCAGCCCGGGCTCGGCCCCCGGCTCGCCCTGCAGCACCGCCTGCAGGTAGGCCAGCACCCCGCCTTCGGCCGTGCCCAGGCGCCGGCGCGCGGCGCTGATGGCCCAGGCGATGTGCTGCCGGTCCGCCTCGCTGGGCGGGGCGCCGCCGGGCACCACGTAGGTGCGGTACACGGGAAACTGGGCCGCCACCTCGACCAGGGCCACGCGCAACTGGTTGCGCGTGAAGTCGCACACCGCGCGGTCGGCCCGCGTGATCTTGCTCAACGTGGCCACCAGCCAGGCCATGTCGCTGAACAGCGCCGTCTCGATGATCAGGCGTTTGCACTCGTAGGTGGCTTCCTCGAAGGGCTGGGTGTCCCCGGTGAATTCGCCGTAGATGGCATCGAAGCGCTCCTGCGCGTCCGCCGCGATGAACAGGCCGTTGACCAGGGTGCTGAAGCGGTAGCCCGTGCCGCCATGCACCTGCCAGTCGGCGGGCAGTGGCTCGTGGTCGGCCATGATCTTCTCGACTACCAGGTACAGCGCCTGCGCCGGCTGGCCCCGCGCCTGGCGCTGCGCGGCGTGGCGCTGCTGCAGGCGTTCGAAGTACCGGGCCGGGTCGGCCAAGCCATCGGGGTGGTCGATGCGCAGGCCCGTGACCTTGCCCTCGGCCAGCCAGCGCAGGGGCAGGGCGTGCACAGCCTCGAAGACCTCGGGCTCCTCCATGCGGATGGCCGCCAGCGCATTGATGTCGAAGAAGCGCCGGTAGTTGATGTCGTCGCCGGCCACGCGCCAGTCGGCCAGCCGGTAGGCCTGGGCCTGCAGCACCGTGTCGAGCAGGTCGAAGCTCGCCGCGTCCCCCTGGTGCCCGTTGGCACGGGCCAGGCAGGCCTGCACCCAGTCGGGCACCCAGGGGTGGGCCTGCGCCAGGTCGGCCAGCCGGCGCTGGTACAGGGGGGCATCGCGCAGGCGCGCGGCGCGCTGCTGCGGATCGTCGCTGCCCTGGGGCGGCAACTGGCCCAGGGCGTCCACGAGCGAAGCCATTTCGGCAAGTTCCCCCGCCGGTGCGGCCGCCGGCATGGCCACGGCCCCCAGCACCTGGGCGTAGCTGCGCGGATCGAGCGGAAACGCATGGTCCCAATAGCCCACCTGCAATCGGCCCTGCGCGGCATCGAAGCGCAGTTGCAGCTCACCCGCCTCCAGCAGCTTGCCGTAGTGGTCGCCCAGCACGGGCAACAGCACGCGCCGACCGGTCTGCGGGTTGGGGGGCTGCCATTCGATGTCGAACGTGGCGGCGTGCGGCGAGGCCTCTCCGTGTTCGAGCATGTCCTGCCACCAGCGGTTGGCCGGGTCTTCCACGCCCATGTGGTTGGGCACGATGTCCAGCATGTGGCCCATGCCGCGCTCGGCCAGCGCCTGGCACAGCGCGGCATGCTCGGCTTCGGTGCCAATCTCGGGGTTGAGCAGCGTCGGGTCCACCACGTCGTAGCCATGCATGCTGCCTGCGGCCGCCTTGAGGTAGGGCGAGGTGTAGAGGTGGCTCACACCCAGTTCGTGCAGGTAGGGCACGACCGCAGTGGCCTGCGCGAAGGTGAAGCCCTGGTTGAGCTGCATCCGGTAGGTGGCGCGTGGCACGTCGGCCGACGACAGCGGCGGCAGCTCGGCGTAGCGTGCGGCCAGGGCCGGGCGGCGCGCGCCCCCCACGGCCTGGCTGATGGCCTCGAAGTACGCGTCGCTGCCCAGCAGCTCCAGCGGCACCGCCATGCGCTGGCGCCAGTTGGGGTAGCGGTCTTCGGTGGTGCCCGGCACATTGAGCTGCTCGCGCTGCCCGGCCAGGTCTTCGAGCTGCACGCCCAGCAACTGGCAGGGGGTGCGCGCCAGGAAGGCATGCACGGCTGCCGCCAGCGCGGGTGTCATCTCGGGTGCGCTCTGGGCATCGAGCGTCACGCCCGGTGGCAACAGTCCCTGGGCATCGAGTGCGGCCAGCAGGTGGGTGCGGTCCTGCGCGCGTGCCAGCTGGGCCCGTACCTGCGCATCGCTGTCGCCCAGCCAGCCGAGCGACTGCTGGATGGCGATGTCGTCCCCGCCCCAGAAGCCCTTGAGCGTGGGCAGGTCGTGCGTGCTGACCACGGCCAGTGCCTGCGGCTGCCAGTCGGCCGGCGGGCGGAAGGCACCGCCCTCCAGGCGCTCGAAGATCAGCGGGCGGTACGACAGCAGCGCATGCTCTGCCATGGCCTCGCGCATGCGCGGCGCCACGTTGCCCAGGTCTTCGCCGATCACCATGCACTGGTGGCGGTGGCTCTCGATGGCCATCACCGCGACCAGGGCCTCCAGCGGGTAGCGCACATAGGTGCCGCCGGCGGGACTGTTCCAGTACAAGCGCATGAGCGCCATGGCGTGGTCCATGCGCAGCGCGCCCGCATGGCGCATCACGCTGGCGAGCAGTTGCCTGAAGGGCACGAAGCGCGCGGCGGTGAGCGCCACCGGGTTGACGGGCGGCAGGCCCCAGTCCTGCCCCTGGGTGCTCAGCGGGTCGGGTGGGGCGCCGACGTTCATGCCGCGGGCATACAGGCCCGGCAACATCCAGGTCTCGGAGCCGCCATCGCTGGCGCCCACGGCCAGGTCGCAGTACAGGCCCAGGGCCATGCAGGCGCGCGCCTGCCCGAAGGCGCCGGCCAGCTGCACATGGGCCAGCCACTGCAGCCAGTAGCGGTAGGCCACGGCGTCGGCATGCTCGCGGGCGAAGGCCTGGGCCGCGGCGCCCTGCGGGTCTTGCAGCTCCGGCGGCCAGGCGGGCCAGCCCCATATAGATGAATCGCTGCTGCCCAGGGCCAGCTGGATGGCTTCATAGCGTGCGTGCAGGCCCAGGGTGGCCTGGTGCTCGGCCATGAAGGCGTCGAAGGCCCGGCCTCGGTCGGTGCCAGCGCGCCAATGCAGCGCGGCGAAGTCCTGCCAGAGCAGGGCCAGCACCGGCTCCTTGAGCGCGGCCACCTCGCCATAGCGCACGGTGGAGCTGGCCCGCACCCCGTGCAGGCGCTGCTGAAAGCTGTTGCCCGCCACCAGGGCCTGCGCCGCTGCGCAGTGCGCATACTCTGGCACGGCCGTGGCGTCGATGTGCATCACGTTCAGTGCCAGCCGGCTGCTGGGGCTGTAGGGGCTGGCCTGCTCGGGGTGTTCGGTGCGCAGCGCGTGCAGCGGGCTCACGCCCACGAAGGCCGCGCCCCGCGCCGCTGCAAGCTGCACCAGGACGCACAGGTCGGTGAAGTCGCCGATGCCCCAGTTGCGTTCGGAACGCAGCGCGTACATCTGCGCCGTGATGCCCCACCAGCGCTCTCCGGCCTGCAGGCCCTCGGGCAGCCAACAGCGCCGCGGCGCGACGATGAGCAGGCGCTCGGCAACGGGCGTGTGCAGCAGGTAGTAGCCGCTGGCCAGGCTGGCCGGCAGCTCGGCGATGGCGCCATGCCCTTCCAGCAGCGGGGCGGCGCCGGCATCCTCGGGCACCAGGCGCCAGGCACCGTCGCTGCCCAGCGGCACCTGCGCCGCCTGGCCGTGCTCCACGACGATGGGTTGCGGCGCGCCACCATCGGCATGCTCGCCCATGGCGGCCAGGGCCCGGGCCAGCACTTCGGGGGTCACGGTGAGGCGCTCGCCCCAGAAGCTGGCGTATTCGGTGGCGATGCCGGCGCGTTCGGCGCGTCGATGCAACTCGTCCGCACCGAGCAGGTCCGGGGCAGGGGTTCCCTGGCTCATGGCGCACCCTCGCTGCAGGTCCAGCGCGCCGACCAGGGGGCCCACAGCCGCCCGTCGCCCGCCCAGCGGTGGCTGAAAACTTCCACAGCGGCGGCCGAAGGCGTGGCCTCCACCGCGTCCGGTCCCAGGTTCATCTCCATCCCCAGCGTCGTTCCGTCCTGGTAGTGCCAGGCCACCCGCAAACCGCTTTCGCCGACGAATTCCGCCACATGCCCGTGGGCGGCCAGTTGCTGCGCCAGGGGCTGCAGCCAGGTGCGACGCGCTGCGAGCGCACGCTGCAGCAAGGCCTTGCGTGCCTGGCCGGTGGCGCTGGCCGATTCGTCCCACCGCAGTTGGCTGGCCTGCAGGGTGGCCACGTCGCAGGGGTCGGGCAGCACGGCATTACCAGTCACCGCGTGGCCGAACTCGCGCGCCCGTCCTTCGCGCACGGCATCGCGCAAGGGGCCGTCCCAGTTGGCAAAGTACAGGAAAGGCGTGGATGCGGCAAATTCATCGCCCATGAACACCATGGGTGTCGCCGGGGTCAGCACGGCCAGCAGCAGTGCCAGTTCCGCGCCCTCTGCGGGCGCCAGTTGCCCCAGCCGCTCGCCAAACGCACGGTTGCCGATCTGGTCGTGGTTGCCGATGAAGTTCACCATGCACGACAGCGGCACAGGGTCGCCCCCCGCCACACTCGCGCCTTCCGGAAAGGCAAACCCGTGGGTCAGCACCCGCGCCAGCAATGCCAGCGGGTGGCGGGCGAACTTGGCGTAGTAGCCCTGGGATTCGTCCGTCAGCGCCACGTGCACCGCGTGGTGAAAATCGTCGTTCCACTGCGCGTCGTACAGCCCGGGCTCGGGCGAGGAAGACAGGCGCGCGGGCTGGTTCTTTTCGTTTTCGAGCACCAGATGGACCTGGCGCTTCTGCGCGGTGGCCAGCCCGCGCACGCGCGCGCTGAGCTCCTGCAGGATGTCGGGCCGGCTGTCGTCGGCGATGGCGTGCACCGCGTCCAGGCGCAGGCCGTCCATGCCGAACTCCTCGATCCAGTAGAGCGCGTTGTGCACGAAGAAGTCGCGCACCACGGCGCTGCCCTCCTGGTCGAAGTTGATGGCCGCGCCCCAGGGGCTGGCATGGCTGCTGGAAAAGAACTGGGGGGCGTAGGCGTGCAGGTAATTGCCATCGGGCCCGAAATGGTTGTACACCACATCGAGGAACACGCACAGGCCCAGGGCGTGGGCCTCATCGACCAGGCGCTTGAGGTCGTCCGGGCTGCCATAGGACGCATTCGGAGCGAAGGGCAGCACGCCGTCATAGCCCCAGCCCCATTGCCCGCCATAGCTGGCCAACGGCATCAGCTCGATGGCCGTGAAACCCAAGGCCGCCAGCTCGGGCAGCCGGCGCAGGGCACCGTCATAGGTGCCGGCAGGCGTGAAGCTGCCCACATGCAGTTCGTAGAAGACCAATTCGTTCCAGGGCCGTCCCGCCCATTCCGTCTTCCAAGCGTAGGAGGCGGGCTCGACGAGCACGCTGGGCTCGTGCGGGCCCCAGGGGTTGCTGCGTGACGCCGGGTCGGGCACCGGGAGCTTGCCGTCGATGAGCCAGCGGTACGGGGTGCCGGCCCCGGCATCGCCCGCATTCGCCTGCCACCAGCCGCCATCCGCCCGGGTGGCGGCGATGGTGCGGGCAGCGGCGTTGGGGGAAGGGCGGTACCACAGCGCGGCCTCCTGCGCCGCAGGGGCCCACAGCGAGAAGCGGGCACCGTCACCCGCCAGCAGCCGGGCGCCGAAGGGCATGGTGTGCGTGCGCCTCATGCGGTGGCAGGGGGGCTGGGTGTGAACGGGGCCGTCAGTAGCGCCATCGAACGCGCGATCAGGGTGTGCTGTCCACCGGCCGCCACCGTGGGGGCGCCGGCTTCTTCGCCTACGGCCACCACGCGGGTATCGCGGGTGTCCAGGCGCAGCGTCCAGTTGCGGCCCGGGGTTTCCGCCGGCAGGGTGAAGATGGCATCGGCATCGCTGGCGTTGAACAGCAGCATCACCGACAGTTCCTCCTCGGCCACGCTCTCCATGACCGCACCCACGCAGCGCACGGCGGGGTCGTTCCATTCCTCGGGCGTCATGTCCATGCCCCATACGCTGTGCCAGGCCACTGTGACGAGCTGCGGCAGGCCCGCCTCGTCCACCGGCCAGGTGTGGGGCCGCACCACGGGCAACGCCCGGCGCAAGGCCACGAGCGCCTGCGTGAAGGCCTGCAGTTCGCCATGCCGACCCGCGCGCTCCCAGTCGTACCACGACAGCGCGCTGTCCTGGCAGTAGCCATTGTTGTTGCCCTGCTGGGTGCGGCCGAGCTCGTCGCCGCCGAGCAGCAGCGGTGTGCCGTGGGACACGAACAGGGTGGCCAGGAAGTTGCGGACCTGCCGCTCGCGCAGGGCAAGCACCTCGGTGTCCTCGGTATCGCCTTCGGCCCCGCAGTTCCAGCTGCGGTTGTGCGATTCGCCGTCCTGCCCGCCTTCGCCGTTGGCTTCGTTGTGCTTCTCGTTGTAGCTCACCAGGTCGGCCAGGGTGAAGCCATCGTGCACGGTGACCATGTTCACGCTGGCAGTGGGTCGGCGCCGGCGTGGCTGGTACATGTCGGCCGAGCCGCACAGGCAGGCCGCAAAGGCCGGCAGGCTGCCGTCCGCGTTGATCCAGTAGTCGCGCACCGCATCGCGATAGCGGCCATTCCACTCCATCCAGCCGACGGGGAAGCCGCCCAACTGGTAGCCGTAGGGCCCGAGGTCCCAGGGCTCGGCGATCAGCTTTGTGCGCGAGAGCACCGGGTCCTGCGCCAGCGCGGCGAAGAACGGCGCACGCAGGGTGTAGGCACCGGCGGCATCGCGTCCCAGCGCCGAGGCCAGGTCGAAGCGAAAGCCGTCCACGTGCATCTCCTGCACCCAGTAGCGCAGGCTGTCCATCACCAGCTGCAGGGCCGGCGCGCTGCTCGTGTCCACGGTGTTGCCGGTGCCGGTGTAGTCCATGCACATGCGCCGGTCTTCGGTCAGCCGATAGTAGGCGGCATGGTCGATGCCCTTGAGGCTGAGTGTGGGCCCCAGGTGGTTACCCTCGCCGGTGTGGTTGTAGACCACGTCCAGGATCACCTCCAGGCCCGCTGCGTGCAGCGCCTTGACCATGGCCTTGAATTCGTCAACCCCACCGTCGGCACCGGCGCGCGCCGCATAGCGCGGTTCAGGCGCGAAGAAGGCCACGGTGTTGTAGCCCCAGTAGTTGGCCAGCTGCATTTCCACCAGCCGGTGGTCGTCGATGAAGGCCTGCACGGGCAGCAGCTCGATGCTGGTCACGCCCAGTTGCTTGAAGTGGGCGATGGCCGCCGGGGATGCCAGGCCGGCATAGGTGCCGCGCAGGTTGTCCGGCACGCCCGGGTGGGTCTGCGTGAAACCCTTGGCGTGCACCTCGTAGAACACCGTGTCGCGCGCCGGCACGCGCGGCGGCCGGTCGTCGCCCCAGTCGAAGCGCGAGCGCACCACCCGGCACTTGGGCGCCGTGCGGCCATTGTCCCGGGCACTGCGCACCAAGTCTTCATCGGGTTGCGCGAGTTCGTAGCCGAACTGGTCCGCAGCGCCGCGCACCGGTCGGTCCAGCGCCCGGGCAAACGGGTCCATGAGCAGCTTGGCCGGATTGCAGCGCTGGCCGGCCTCGGGCTGGTAGGGGCCGTCCACGCGCAGCCCGTATTTCTGGCCCGCCTTCAGCCCCGCCACATGGCCATGCCATACGTCGTCCGTCAGGCAGGGCAGGGCGATGCGCTCCATTTCGCGGTCGTGCTCGGAAAACAGGCAAATTTCCACGCGTGTCGCCACCGAGGAATACACCGCGAAGTTCACGCCCAGTTTATCGACTGTTGCACCCAGAGGCCAGGGGCGTCCGGGTTCGACCTGCCTCACGGGGCGCAACCGCTTGAAGGTGGAGGCGGGCAGGGGGCCTGCGGCATGCACTTCGGGCTTCATGCAGCGGCTTTGAAGTCGCTGCCCAGAGCGGCTGGCACGGGCTGGCGCACCCGGTCCACCTTGAGCGTATTGCTCACGAGGGCGCTGCGCGCCGGAAAGAACTGCCGCGGCACCACCACGATGCCACTCTCCGTCACGTGGAAGCGGCGGCGGTCCTCGGCCTCGTCGAAGCCGATGCGCTCGCCCGGGGGGATATCGTTGTCCTGGTCGATGATGGCCCGGCGCACCTGAGCGCCCTGGCCGATGCGCGAACGCTCCATCACGATGCAATGCTCCAGCCGCGCATCGCGCTCCACCAGCACCGAGCGGCGCAGCATGGCGTGGTCCAGCGAAGCACCGTCGACGATGCTGCCAGAGCCCACCACCGAGCGGTGGATCACACCGTTCTCGATCTGGGCCGATTCGGCCTGGTCGGGGCTGGCGTAGATGGGCCATTCGCGATTGGTCATGCGAAAGCGCGGCGTGGCACCCAGGGTGTCGAAATGCGCGTCGAAGTAGGCATCGATGGTTCCTACGTCACGCCAGTAGGCATGTTCCTCGTAGGGCGCGGTGCCGGGGATCTCGTTGGCCGTGAAATCGTAGGCCATCAGCCGGTGCGATTGCAGCATGGTAGGCAGGATATCGCGTCCGAAGTCGCTGTGGCCGGTGGCATGGGCCTTTTTCAGCGCATCGAGCAGCACGTCGGCATTGAACAGGTAGTTGCCCATGGAGGCCAGGGCATGGGTGCTGCTGCCGGGCATGGGACGGGGAACCGTCTTGGGCTTTTCCACGAAATTGGAGATGCGGTGGTGCGTGTCCACCTCGACGATGCCGAACTGGTTGCACTGCGACAGCGGCACGGGCAGCGTGGCCACGCTCACATGGGCCTGGCTGGCACGGTGGAAGTCGACCATCTGGCGCACGTCCATGCGGTAGATGTGGTCGGCACCGAACACGGCCACGATGTCGGGCTGGAAGGTCTCGATCAGGTGGATGTTCTGGTACACCGAATCGGCCGTGCCCTGGAACCACTCGGGGCCGTTGTTCATCTGGGGAGGCACCACTGTCACGAAGTGCTGGGGGATGAAGCGCGTCATGGTCCAGGAGCTTCGGATGTGCTCGATCAGCGACTGCGACTTGTACTGGACCAGCAGGTAGATCGAATAGATCTCCGAGTTGACCAGGTTGGACAGCACGAAGTCCACGATGCGGTGCTTGCCGTTGAAAGGCACTGCCGGCTTGCAGCGCTCGGCCGTCAGGGGGTGCAGGCGGGAGCCTTCGCCCCCGGCCATCACGATCGCCAACACATTTCGGGTACGCGACATAGCATTAGCTCCAGTGAAGATCAGGCCCTTGTGGGGCGGTTGGAAAGAAGAACGGTCGAAAGAGGGGGCACGGTCAGGTGCAGGTGGGCCGGCTGGGCTTCGAGCGGGGTGGCGGTCGCATCCACCCCGCCGAAGTTGCCCATGCCGCTGCCGCCATAGGGTTCGGCATCGCTGTTCAGCAATTCGTACCAGTGGCCGGCCACCGGAACGCCCACGCGCATTGCAGCCACCGGGTGCGGCGTGAGGTTGTGCACGGCCAGCACGATGTCATCGCCTGCGCGGCGGGTGAAGGCAAGCACGGTGGTCTGGTGCGGTGCCATGGGCGCCCAGGCAAAGCCTTCGGCATCGAAGTCATGCGCGTGCAGGGCAGAGCGTTCGCGGTAGATGCTGTTCAGGTCGGCCACCCAGCGCGCCATGCCGCTGTGGCGGGCCTTGGCCCACAGGTGCCAGTCCAGCGTGCGCTCGTGGTGCCATTCGTCGATCTGGCCGAATTCGCCGCCCATGAACAGGAGCTTCTTGCCCGGGTGCGACCACATCATTCCGTACAGGGTGCGCAGGCCGGCAAAGCGCTGCCACGGGTCTCCTGGCTGGCGCGACAGCAGGCTGCGCTTGCCGTACACCACCTCGTCGTGCGAGAGCGCCAGCACGAAGTTCTCGTCGAAGGCATAGACCATCGAGAAGCGGATGTCGCCCTCGTGCCAGTGGCGATGCGCATGGTCACGCCGCATGTAGCGCAGCGTGTCGTTCATCCAGCCCATGTTCCACTTCATGCCGAAACCCAGGCCATTGGCATCCACGGGGCGCGACACCCCTGCCCAGGCGGTGGACTCCTCGGCGATCACATGCACGTCCGGGAACTCGGCGTAGACCGCGCAGTTGAGGTCCTGCAGGAACCGCACGGCCTCCCAGTTCTGGTGCCCGCCGTCGGGGTTGGGCACCCATTCACCGGGCTTGCGTGCGAAGTCCAGGTAGAGCATGGACGACACCGCATCCACACGGATGCCGTCGAAGTGGTACTTGCCGAGCCAGAACAGGGCGTTGCTGATGAGGAAGTCGCGTACCTCGTAGCGGCCGTAATTGAAGATCAGGCTGTTCCACTCCGGGTGGAACCCCTTGCGCAGGTCTTCATGTTCATAGAGCGCCGTACCGTCGAAGCGTGCCAGGCCATGCGCATCCGACGGGAAATGCGAGACCACCCAGTCGAGAAACACGCCGATGCCGTGCTGGTGCAGGATGTCCACCAGCACCATCAGGTCCTGCGGGTTGCCGTAGCGGGCCGTGGGCGCAAAGTAGCCGGTGGTCTGGTAGCCCCACGAACCATAGAACGGGTGTTCCGTGATCGGCATGAGCTCCACATGGGTGAAACCCAGAGCCGTGCAGTGCGCGGCCAGGCGCTGTGCGATGTCGCGGTAGTTGAGAAAACGGCCGTCCTCCTGGCGCTGCCAGGAACCGAGGTGCACCTCGTAGATGGACATGGGTGCGGCCAGCGCCTGGCGCTCGCCGCGCGCCGCCATCCAGGCGCGGTCGTTCCATTCGTAGTCGAGCTTCCAGATCTGCGAGGCCGTGCCTGGTGGATGTTCCTGCCGGGTGGCGTAGGGGTCGGCCTTTTCTGTCCAGTGGCCGTGCGCATCCTCGATGCGGTACTTGTACAGATCCCCATGGCCGGCGCCTTCCACGCGCGTGCTCCAGCGGCCCGAACCGTCCTGCGCGCGCTGCATGGCCAGGGGCGCCCAGTTGCTGAAGCTGCCGATCACCTCGACCTGCCGAGCGTTCGGCGCCCACACGGTGAACCGGGTGCCTGCCAAATCGGTATGGGCGCCCAGCACTTCATGCTGCCGGAAATGGGATGAGGCCGCAGCAGCCTGGGCTTCAAGGGACGTGGAGTGCGCTGCGGCGTTCATGGTGAGGGGGTGGTTGGCCTCCATGTTCTGCTGCAGTGCAATATGCCAACGCAAGACCGCTGCGCGTGCTCAGGTAGGCGTTTGCCTACGCGGTTTTTGGGGGCACGGCGTAGCCAAAGGTAAGGATTCCACCGACCCTCCAGGCGCCTGTTGGCCGGCAGGTGCCAGGGCAAAACCAGCGGTTGCGGCCAGGGACCGCACCCCTCCAGGACCGCATTTCTTACGTCCGTGCAACGCATGTGTCCGGGTAGACACTTCCTGCTGAGCAAGCGCCTGCATTACGCAGCGCAAGCAAATCTTCTGCCCAGGAGTTGCAGGGGCATGCCATCAGGCAAAAAAATGAATATGCAGGGAAGAGAAGAGCCTGCGCAGATCTTGTGCGCCAACCAGCCAGGCAGCCCGGGCCGTTGACGGCGGGCGGGCGTCTCAGGAGAGTGCGGCCCAGGCCGACGACACCTCGGGGCTGCGCCGTCTTATCACCTGCTTGGCGGTTTCAGCCAGCAACGATGCACGGCCCAGGCCAGTGACGGCGATCACGCGGGCGGGGCTGCCGCGCCCCGGCGCGAACTGGACTTCCACCATGCCGGCAGCCTCCAGCACCCTCAGCATGTCCACATCCGCTTCATCGTCCACCTCGAACGGAAGCATCTCGACAGCGATCACTTTCAGGTACTCCATCGGCATAAGACCCCCGGCGTATTTGGTGACAGCGCATTCTGAACCGCAGCCCGCGAGGGGAGGGCAACCATTCGCAACAGCCCTGGGACAGAAGGGGTTTCGATGCGGTGCAGCAAAAAAAAGAAAGCCCGCATGGAGCGGGCTTTCTTCTTGCATCGGTGATGCAAGTGGGGGATGTCGACTGCGGTATCGACAAGCCCATGGTAAGCGGGGTCGGGACCTGGGTTTGTAGGACGACGGCGCGAGAGGAACGCCCCCTGGTCACAGCGCCCAGCGGGGTGGCGTCTCCTGGGCAAGCAGCGCTCCGGCCAGGGCTGCCTCGTCGCGGTCGACCTGGCTCTGGCGCATGAAAGCCGGCAGGTCCGCAGCCAGGCGTGCAAAAAATGCGCTCCGGTTGAAGGCCGTGCCTTCCAGCGCGCGCCCGGTTTCCTCGAGCACGCGCCGGGCGCCGCTTTCCACCGCCCGGCGCGTGCGCAAGGCCACCACCATGGCGGTGTCGCCGGGGTGGGCATCGATCCAGGCCGCGCTGTCGCGCAGTACGGCGGCAGTGCTGCTCAGGAGCGCGTCCACCCGGCCCAGGGCGGTAGCGCGCGTGGCATGGATGGGATGGGAGGGCGGACACTGCTGCACTGCCGCATAGAGCACCTGGGCCACGGCACGGATACCTCCGTGCCAGCAGGCTGCGATGCCCGCACTGCCATGCCAGTAGCCGCCGCGCCGCAGGAAGTCGCCCGGGGAGCCGAGCAGTGTTGCAGGGGTGTTGTGGAAGCTCACATCCGCACTGCCGCAGTCGGTCATGTCCACCGCATGCCAGTCGTTGGTGTGGATGCCCACGCTGGGATGGTCCAGCTCCACCGCCATGAGCTGTGGTTGCTGCCCTGGAAGCCAGGCGGTCAGCAGGGCATGGGTGGCGCCCAGGGCTCCGGCACACGAGGCCTTGGAGCCCGACAGCACGATGCCCGCTGCGCCCCGGTCGATGGCCTCGAGCCGGCGGCCGGGCGACTCGGCCGCCCACATGGCCCAGACCGCGCCACGGATGCGCTCTTCGCAACCCAGCTCGCGCAGGATGGCCAGCGCATCGGTATGGCTTTCGTACAGCCGGGCCAGCGACAGGTCGTGGCCGGCCACCAGGCTCAGCGCCTGCCAGCGCTCCAGCGTACGGCCCGTGCCGGGTGGGGGCAGGTCGGCCAGGCCGTTGTCCACCAGGTGGCGCAGTTGCCGGATGACCGGTGCAGAGCCCATCGAGGCCAGCGCACCAGGCAGTGCCTGGGCGGTGCTGAACAGGTTTTGCGAGTCGGTCATCATGGCGGCACCTCTTGGCCAAAGCGGGCCTGGCTGCGGGCAGCCACAGCGGCAGGGATGACGAATCGTACGGAGCAGTCGATTGCGGTCCTGTAGGAGGATGCAGATACGGCGCATAGGCGCCGGGAGCAATCGTTATGCGATTGAATCAGTCCACGACCACCCCGGCCTCGCGGATGACCTTGGCCCATTTCGCGGTCTCGCTGGCAATGAAGGCATCGCACTCCTGCGGGGTGGAGCCCTCGGCGAACGTGCCCATGTTCTGCTCCAGGCGGCGCGACACCTCGGCGCTGCGGATGATGCGCGCGACCTCGGTGGACATGCGCTGCACGATCTCGCGCGGCACGCCGGCCGGCGCCAGCATGGCGGCCCAGGTGCTGCCGACGATGCCGGGGTAGCCCTGCTCGGCAAAGGTCGGGACGTCCGGCAGCGCCGGCACGCGCTTGTCGCTGGCCACGCCGATCAGGCGGATCTTGCCGGCCTTGGCGGGCTGGATCAGATTGGGCGGCGGGTCCAGGAACAGCGGGATCTGCCCGCCCATGAGGTCGGCCAGCGCGGGGGACGCCCCCTTGTAGGGCACGTGCACCATGTCCACCTTGGTGACCAGGCGCATGAGTTCGGAGGTCAGGTGCGCGGCCGAGCCGGAGCCCGACGAAGCGTAGCTCAGCTTGCCCGGGTTGGCACGCCCGTAGGCCACGAGCTCCGCCGTAGTCTTGTACGGGGCGTTCGTGGCGACCGCGGCCACCAGCGGCGAAACCCCCATCAGGGACACGCCCACCAGGTCCTTCTTCGGGTCGTAGGGCAGCTTGGGGTAGAGCGTGGTGTTGGCCGCATAGGCGGCAATCACCACGGCAAAGGTATGCCCGTCGGGCGCGGCCTTGGCCACTGCATCCACGCCAATGATGCTGTTGGCACCCGGCTTGTTGTCGATCACGACCGGTTGCCCCAGCGCCTGTTGCAGCCCGACCTGCAGCAGGCGCGCCATCTGGTCGGTGAAGCCACCCGCGGTGTAGGGCACGACGATGCGTATGGGCTTGCTGGGCCAGGAGGCGTTGGCCCAGGCGGGAGCCGCCGTGGCGGCTGCGGCAGCGGAGGCGGCCACCAGCAGGCGGCGGCGGTTGAAGGGTTTGTTGTTGTGCATGCTTGTCTCCATGGTTTGAAATGCCATTGGCCCCCGGCCGATCACAGCGCCCGGACCAACTCCGGCACGGCCGTGAACAGATCCGCCTCCAGCCCATAGTCGGCCACACTGAAGATCGGTGCC
>NZ_AKJX01000170.1 GCF_000276605.1 Acidovorax sp. CF316
GCGGCTGCCGAGCAGCTCCATCAAGCGCTCGGTGGCACCGGCCGCGCGCAGCAGGTCGCCATACACCTCGCCGAGCACTGCCACGGAGCCTGCCAGCAGGATCACGTAGACGACGGTCTGCCCCAGGTGCCCGGCCGTCATCTTGCCGGCCAGCACGGCCTGCGTGCCCTGGTACAGGCCCCACAGCAGCAGGGCCGCATTGGCGATGATGATGAAGGCCACCAGCACCGCGCGCGACAGGGTGCGCCGCACGGCCACGTGGAAGGCGTTCTCGGTGGCCTGCGAGAAGCGCTGCGCCTCGCGCGGCTCGGCGGTGTAGCTCTGCACCACGGGGATGGCGTTGAGCACCTCGGCCGCGATGGCGCTTGAGTCGGCCACGCGGTCCTGGCTGTCACGCGAAAGGCGCCGCACGCGCCGCCCGATCCACATCGTGGGCACCACCACCAGCACGATGGCCAGCAGCACCCAGGACATCACGTAGGGATTGGTCCACACCAGCATGGCCAGCGCGCCGATGCCCATGACCGCATTGCGCAGCCCCATGGACAGGGACGAGCCCACCACCGTCTGCACCAGGGTCGTGTCCGCCGTCAGGCGCGAGAGCACCTCGCCGGTCTGGGTGGTCTCGAAGAACTGCGGGCTTTGCTGCAGCACATGGCCGTACACCGCATTGCGCAGGTCGGCCGTCACACGCTCGCCCAGCCAGCTCACCATGTAGAAGCGCCCGGCCGAGAACACACCGAGCGCAATCGCCACGGCGAACAGGGCTTCGAAATGGTCGCGCAGCGCCATGGTCTGCTCGCCCCTGTCGGCGGTGACCAGGCCGCCATCGACCAGCGTGCGCAGTGCGATGGGGAACGCCAGCGTGGCCAGCGCCGCGAGCACCAGGAACAGGCCGGACAGGGCGATGCGCCCGCTGTACGGACGCAGGAAAGGCAGCAGGCCGGTCAGGGAGCGCGGTGCCCCGCGCGCAGGGGAGGAGGGGGAGGATGCCATGCGCCCAGTGTAGGGCGGCGGCTTGCACGCGGGAGGTGGGCCGGCGGCTCCGTACAGGTGGATACATGCCGCTGCCTGTGCCGACGGCGTGTTCACCAGTCAGTAAAAAGTCAGCCTGAGGGCTTGGCGCTGGCAATGGCCAAGAGGGCCGCACACCGGGCCACCGCGCCCTGTTTCAGAGGAAGCATCCGGGTATACGAGCATGCCCTCGGAGCGCCGCACGCAGCACCGCACTGTCACCTAGGCGTTTATACATAGGCATTAGTCCCAGTATCTGCGCAGGGGCCCACCCGCATACGATGCGTTGCAACAACAAATAAGTATGCATGGAGACCTTGCCGCAAGGCTCTCCCACACCGCACACCACGGAGCAGCCAAGGCGCAATGAGCGACGTCATCCTCGAAACCACCAGCCTGACCAAAGAGTTCAAGGGCTTCACCGCAGTCAGCGATGTGAACCTGGCCGTGCGCCGGGGTTCCATCCATGCGCTGATCGGCCCCAATGGTGCAGGCAAGACCACATGCTTCAACCTGCTGACCAAGTTCCTGGAACCCACGTCGGGCGTCATCCGCTTCAACGGCCATGACATCACGCGCGAGCAGCCCGCACAGATCGCGCGCCGCGGCGTGATCCGCTCGTTCCAGATCTCGGCCGTGTTCCCGCACCTCACGCTGATGGAGAACGTGCGCCTGGGCCTGCAGCGCAAGCTCGGTACCTCGTTCCACTTCTGGCGCAGCGAACGCAGCCTGCACCAGCTCGACGACCGGGCCATGCAGCTGCTGACCGAGGTCGGCCTGGCCGACGTCGCCGACGAAGTCACCGTGAACCTGCCCTATGGCAGGAAGCGCGCGCTGGAGATCGCCACCACGCTGGCCATGGAGCCCGAGCTCATGCTGCTCGACGAGCCCACCCAGGGCATGGGCCACGAGGACGTGGACCGAGTCACCCAGCTCATCAAGAAGGTCTCGGCCGGCCGCACCATCCTCATGGTGGAGCACAACATGAAGGTGGTCTCCACCATCGCCGACCGCATCACCGTGCTGCAGCGCGGCGCCGTGCTGGCCGAAGGCCCGTATGCCGAGGTATCGAACAACCCGCAAGTGATGGAAGCCTACATGGGCACCACCGACGGCCAACTCCAGGGAGCCCATTGAATGAAGCTCCCCCTGAGTCGCTTCGCGCCTTCCCCCTCTCTCGACTCGCTGCGCGATTCGGGAGGGGGACGCCCCCAGCGCGGCGGGGCGGCCCTTGCGCGGGGGCACTGGCCTGGTGCGTGCCGGTTTCGTGGGCTGCAGGTGGCGCGTAGCGCAATGGATAACTGAGATGGCAAATTCCCCAATCAATAACGGCGTGCCTGCGCTGGACATCAAGGGCCTCGAAGCCTGGTACGGCGAATCGCATGTGCTGCACGGCGTGGACATCGTCGTGCAGCCCGGCGAGGTCGTGACCCTGCTGGGCCGCAACGGCGCCGGCCGCACCACCACCATGCGCGCCATCATGGGGCTCACGGGGGCACGCAAGGGCTCGGTGAAGATCAACGGCGTGGAAACCGTGGCCATGGCCACGCACCGCATCGCCCACTTGGGCGTGGGCTACTGCCCCGAAGAGCGCGGCATCTTCTCCAGCCTCTCGTGCGAGGAAAACCTGCTCCTGCCCCCGGCGCTCAAGACCGGCACGCCCGGCATGTCGGTGCAGGAGATCTATGCCATGTTCCCGAACCTGGCCGAGCGCAGGAACAGCCAGGGCACGCGCCTGTCCGGCGGCGAGCAGCAGATGCTGGCCGTGGCCCGCATCCTGCGCACGGGTGCCAAGCTGCTGCTGCTCGACGAAATTTCCGAAGGCCTGGCGCCCGTGATCGTGCAGGCCCTGGCGCGCATGATCACCATGCTGCGCGAGAAGGGCTACACGGTGGTCATGGTGGAGCAGAACTTCCGCTTTGCCGCGCCGCTGGCCGACCGTTTCTACGTCATGGAGCATGGCCGCATCGTCGAGAAGTTCGGCGCCGCCGAGCTCGAAGCCAAGATGCCGGTGCTCACCGAGCTGCTGGGCGTCTGACCCGACCCCCAGCCCCCTTGCGAAGACCCTACCCCCGATTCTTCACCACCACCACACCTACAGGAGACAAACCATGAAGAACCAACTCAAAGTGCTGGCCCTGATGCTCGGCGCCGCCGGTCTTGCGACGTCGGCCGCGCACGCGCAGGACAAGGTCAAGATCGGTTTCATCACCGACATGTCCAGCCTGTACGCCGACGTGGAAGGCAAGAACGGCGCGCTGGCCATCCAGATGGCCATCGACGACTTCGGCGGCAAGGTGCTGGGCATGCCCATCGAGCTGCTCAGCGCCGACCACCAGAACAAGGCCGACATCGCCGCCTCCAAGGCGCGCGAGTGGATCGACACGCAGGGCCTGACGATGATCTTCGGCGGCACCAACTCCGGCACCGCCCTGGCCACGGCCAAGGTGGCATCCGAGAAGAAGCGCGTGTACATCAACAACGGCGCGGCCAGCTCGGCGCTGACCAACGAACAGTGCTCGCCGTACACCGTGCACTACGCCTATGACACCGTGGCGCTGGCCAAGGGCACGGGCTCGGCCATCGTCGATACCGGTGGCAAGAGCTGGTACTTCCTGACCGCCGACTATGCCTTCGGCCATGCACTCGAAGCCGACACCACCACCGTGGTCAAGGCCAAGGGCGGCAACGTGGTGGGCGCCGTGCGCCACCCGCTCAATGCGTCGGACTTCTCGTCCTTCCTGCTGCAGGCACAGAACTCCAAGGCCCAGATCCTGGGCCTGGCCAACGCCGGCGGCGACACCATCAACGCCATCAAGGCTGCCAAGGAATTCGGCATCGGCAAGACCATGAAGCTCGCCGGCCTGCTGATCTTCATCAGCGACGTGCACAGCCTGGGCCTGCGCAACACCGAAGGCCTGCAGTTCACCACCAGCTGGTACTGGGACCTGAACGACGAGACGCGCAAGTTCTCGGCCCGCTTCTTCGAGAAGGCCAAGCGCATGCCCACCGAAATCCAGGCCGCCGACTACTCGGCCACCATGAACTACCTCAAGGCCGTGGAAGCCGCCAAGAGCATCGATGCCGACAAGGTCATGACCACCTGGCGCGGCATGAAGATGAACGACTTCTTCGGTTCGGGCCAGCTGCGCGCCGACGGCCGCTACGTGCACGACATGTACCTCATGGAAGTGAAGAAGCCTTCGGAGTCCACCAAGCCCTGGGACTACTACAAGCTCGTGAAGAAGCTGCCCGGCGACACGGTGTTCACCACCAAGGCCGAGAGCAAGTGCCCGCTCTGGAAATAAGCCTTTTCTCGACCTGACCCGAACCCCCTTCGCACCTCCTGCCGCTCTCGCCCATGGAAATCTTTGGTGTCTCATTGCCAGGCCTGTTGAGCCAGCTCCTCCTGGGGCTGGTCAACGGATCCTTTTATGCAATCCTCAGCCTGGGGCTGGCCGTGATCTTCGGCCTGCTCAACGTCATCAACTTTGCGCATGGTGCGCTGTTCATGACGGGGGCATTGATCACCTGGATGGCCATGAACTACCTGGGGCTCGGCTACTGGTGGATGCTGGTGCTGGCGCCGCTGGTGGTGGGGGTGTTCGGGGTGGTGATCGAGCGCTTGCTGCTGCGCTGGATCTACAAGCTCGACCACCTGTACGGGCTGCTGCTCACGCTGGGCCTCACGCTGCTGATCGAAGGGGTGTTCCGCTCCATCTACGGCGTGTCGGGCCTGGGCTATGACACGCCCGAACTGCTCGAGGGCGCGACCAACCTCGGCTTCATGATCATGCCCAACTACCGCGCCTGGGTCGTGGTGGCTTCGGTCGTGGTCTGCCTGGCCACCTGGTACGTGATCGAGAAGACCAAGCTCGGCGCCTACCTGCGCGCCGGCACCGAGAACCCCCGCCTGGTGGAAGCCTTCGGCATCAACGTGCCGGTGATGGTGACCCTGACCTACGCCTTCGGCGCAGCCCTCGCCGCATTTGCCGGCGTGCTCGCCGCGCCGGTCTACCAGGTCACGCCGCTGATGGGGCAGAACCTCATCATCGTGGTCTTTGCCGTGGTGGTGATCGGCGGCATGGGCTCCATCATGGGCTCCATCCTCACCGGCCTGGGCCTGGGCGTCATCGAAGGTTTCACCAAGGTGTTCTACCCCGAAGCATCGTCGACCGTGGTGTTCGTCATCATGGTCATCGTTCTCCTCATCCGCCCCGCCGGCCTGTTCGGCAAAGAAAAGTAAGCAGGGGCCGCTCGCATGAATCTCAAGAACCTCGCCCCCATCGGCTACGGCCTGCTGCTGCTGGGCCTGATCGCCGCGCCTTTCCTGGGTGCCTACCCTGTCTTCGTGATGAAGCTCATGTGCTTTGCACTGTTCGCTTCCGCGTTCAACCTGCTGCTTGGCTTCACCGGCCTGCTGTCCTTCGGCCATGCGGCCTTCCTGGGTGGCGCCGCCTACGTGGCCGGCCATGCCATCAAGGTCTGGGGCCTCACGCCCGAAGTGGGCCTGCTGCTCGGCACGGCCGGCGGCGCCTTGCTGGGCCTGCTGTTCGGCTGGCTGGCCATCCGCCGCCAGGGCATCTATTTCTCGATGATCACGCTGGCCCTGGCGCAGATGCTGTTCTTCGCCTGCCTGCAGGCCCCGTTCACCGGTGGCGAGGACGGCCTGCAGGGCGTGCCCCGCGGCAAGCTGTTCGGCGTCATCAGCCTGCAGAGCGACCTGGTGATGTACTACGTGGCGCTGGTCATCGTGGTGCTGGCCTTCCTGGTCATCGTGCGCACCATCCACTCGCCGTTCGGGCAGGTGCTCAAGGGCATCAAGGAGAACGAGCCGCGCGCCATCTCCCTGGGTTACGACACGCACCGCTTCAAGCTGCTGGCTTTTGTTCTCTCGGCCGCACTGGCCGGGCTGGCGGGCTCGCTCAAGACCTTGGTGCTGGGTTTTGCCACCTTGTCCGACGTGCACTGGACGGCTTCGGGGCAGGTGATCCTGATGACCCTCGTGGGCGGGCTCGGGACGCTGTCCGGGCCACTGATCGGGTCGGCTGTGGTGGTGATGCTGGAGAACAAGATTGGCGAGTTCGGTAACCTGCTGGCTGCTCTGACCAGCGTGGAATGGTTCAAGACGCTGGGTGAGTCGGTCACCATGGTCACGGGGTTGATCTTCGTGATCTGTGTGTTGTTGTTCCGGCGCGGGATCATGGGGGAAATCATTGCTTGGCTGGCCAGCCGTCGGGCATCAGGTTCGCGGCACTGAGGTTCTTATTGCCCCCATGCCTTTGTTGAGGGCGGAGGCCGGGTCTCGGCCCGGCGGCCGAGGTACTTGTTCTTTGCTTCGCCAAAGAAA
>NZ_AKJX01000171.1 GCF_000276605.1 Acidovorax sp. CF316
TAGTCCACCACGCGCTTGACGCTCACCAGGATCTTCATACAGCACTGCTCTCTCAATGGATGGTTGAATCGTTCAGTCAGCGAACTGCCCTGCGGCCTTGATGACCGGGCCATAGCGCAGGGTTTCCTGGTCCAGCCAGGACCTCAGGCCCTCGGGACTGAGTTTGTCGTCGGTGGGGATGACTGCGCCCAGATCTGTCAGGCGCTGAACCACCGTCGGATCCTTGAGGGCAGCGCGCAGGGCGACCCCGAACTTGTCGATGGCCTCCTTCGGGGTTCCCTTGGGCGCATAGATGCCATGCCACACGACGATCTGGAAGCCCTTGAGGCCCTGCTCCTGCAAAGTGGGCGTTTCGGGCAGCGTCTTGAGCCGAGAAGGTGTCGTCACGCCGTACAGCTTGACCGACCCCGCCTTGATGAAGGGTGTGGTCGAAGTGGTCTGGTCGCACAACAGGTCCACCTGCCCGGCAAGCAGCGCATTCATGGCCGGACCTGTGCCCTGGAAAGGCACGGTGGTCATTTCCACCCCCATGGCCTGGCGCAGCAATACGCCGCACAGGTGCGACACGGCGCCCAGGCCGGCGTGTGCGAGGTTGGTCTTGTCGCCCTGCGCTTTGGCCCAGGCCTGTAGCTCCTTGAAATCCTTGGCCGGGAGGTCCTTGCGCCCCACCAGCGTCATAGGCACATCCACGACCTGGCTGACGTACTCGAAGTCGGCCAGAGGCTTGTAGCTCAGCTTGCGGTACAGCGCTGGCGCGGTGGCCATGCCGTTGTGGTGGATGAGGAAGGTGTATCCGTCGGGCGTGGCACGCGCGGTGTAAGTGGCCGAGATGGTGCCGCCGGCACCGGTCTTGTTTTCGACCAGGACCGTCTGGCCCAGCGTCTTGCCCATGGCCGCGCCCAGCAAGCGGGCCACCACGTCAGTGGGGCCCCCCGCAGAGAACGGCACCACCAACGTGATGGGCTTGGTCGGATAGCTCTGCGCCCACGCTGACCCGGCCAGCACTAGGCTGGCGATCAATATGGCCTGGCGAATTGCATGCAAGCCTGGGTTTGTCATGGTGTTGTCTCCTGTCTTTGGAATGTGAAATAGGGAACTCAGACCGCCGCCTCGCTGCGCAGCCGGGCGATGGCATCGGCTGTCCAGCCTAGTTCGGCCAGGATGGCTTCGGTGTGCTGGCCCAGCGCGGGCACGGCGCCCATGCGGGGGGCATAGGCACCGGTGCGGCCGGGCGGCAACAGGGCGGGTATGGGCCCGGCGGAGGTCTGCACCTCGGTCCAGCGCCCGCGCGCCTGCAGCTGCGGGTGGGCCCAAACGTCCTTCATCTCGTTCACCGCAGCATTCGCAATCTGGGCCTCGTCCAGGCGTTCGAGTGCCTGCTGCGCGGTCATGGTCGAGAAAGTGCTGTCGATCAGCGCCCGCAGTGCATCGCGGTTGGCCACCCGCCGCGAGTTGGAGGCAAAGCGCTCATCGGCGGCCAGCTCTGGCTGTTGCAGGACAACGCGGCAGAAGGCTCCCCACTCGCGCTCGTTCTGCAGGCCCAGCATCACGTTGCGGCCATCTCCGGCCAAGAAGGGGCCGTAGGGGTAGATGGTGGCGTGCGCGGCGCCAGCGCGTGGCGGTGGCTCGGCACCTTCGTAGGCGTAGTACAACGGGTAGTTCATCCACTCGACCATGCTCTCCAGCATGGAGACATCGATATGGCTGCCCTTGCCTGTCTTGCCGCGCTGGATGAGCGCGGCCAGGATGCTGGAGTACGCATACATGCCGGCGGCGATATCGGCAATGGAGCAGCCGGCCTTGGCGGGTGTGTCCGGCGAACCCGTCACCGAGAGAAAGCCCGATTCGCTCTGGATCAGTAGGTCATAGGCCTTCTTGTCCCGGTACGGCCCGTCGTTGCCATAGCCCGAGATATCGCACACGATGAGCCGGGGATGCGCAGCCTGCAACGCCTCGTGGGACAGGCCCAGGCGGGCCGCCGCACCGGGCGCCAGGTTCTGCACCAGCACATCCGCCTCTTGCAGTAGTTGCGCCAGCACCTGGGCGGCATCGGGATGCTTGACGTCCAGCGTCAGGCTTTCCTTGCTGCGGTTGGTCCAGACGAAGTGCGAGGCCAGACCGTTCACCCGCTCGTCGTAGGCTCGCGCAAAGTCGCCGCTGCCGGGGCGCTCGATCTTGATGACGCGTGCCCCGAGGTCGGCCAGCTGCCGCGTGCAGAAGGGCGCAGCGATGGCGTGTTCCAGGGTGACGACGGTGATGCCGTCCAGCGGGCGGGAAGAAGAGGTGTTGCTCATGGGGGATAGCCTCTGGCAAGTGCCGCGTCCGCGCAGCGGACCGGCCTCGCTCAATACGATTTGGGCAGGCCGAGAATGTGCTCGGCCATGTAGCTGAAAATCATGTTGGTAGAAATGGGCGCTACTTGGTACAGCCGCGTTTCGCGGAATTTGCGCTCGATGTCGTATTCGCAGGCGAAGCCGAAACCGCCATGTGTTTGCAGGCAGACGTTGGCCGCCTCCCAGCTTGCTTTGGCTGCCAGGTGCTTGGCCATGTTGGCTGCAGCGCCGGCGTTCTGATGTGCATCGATCTTTTCGCACGCCTTCCAGCGCATGAGGTTGGCAGCCTCCAGCTCTATCAGCGATTCGGCGATCGGAAACTGCACGCCTTGGTTCTGGCCGATCTTGCGGCCGAACACCACACGCTCGTTGGCGTATTTGGTCGCCCGGTCGATGAACCAGTAGCCATCGCCAATGCACTCGGCAGCGATCAATGTGCGCTCGGCGTTCAGACCGTCCAGCAAGGTCTTGAAGCCCTTGCCTTCGGGGCCAAGCAGGTTCTCTTCGGGAATTTCCAGATTGTCGAAAAACAGCTCGTTGGTCTCATGGTTGACCATGTTCAGGATGGGCCGCACCGTGAGGCCGTTGCCAATTGCGGTCTTCAGATCAATGAGAAAGCAGCTCAGCCCTTCGGAGCGCTTTTGCACCTGATCCAGCGGCGTTGTGCGGGCCAGCAGAATCATCATGTCGCTGTGCTGAATGCGCGAGATCCACACCTTCTGGCCGTTGATGACCCAGCGGCCATCCCTCTTGACCGCCATGGTTTTCAGCTTGGTCGTGTCGCTGCCTGTGGTGGGCTCTGTCACGCCCATAGACTGGATGCGCAGCGCGCCGCTGGCGACCTGAGGCAGGTACTGCTGCTTTTGTGCCTCAGAGCCGCTGCGCACGATGGCGTTCATCACGTACATCTGTCCGTGGCAGGCGCCGGAGTTCCCGCCGCTGCGGTTGATTTCTTCCATGATGACTGAAGCCTCGGTCATGGACAGCCCCGAGCCGCCGTACTCCTGAGGGATCAGCGCTGCCATCCAGCCGGCCTGGGTGAGAGCATCAACGAATTCCTCCGGGTATCCGCGGGTCTCGTCGATCTTGCGGTGGTATTCGTCAGGGAACTGGACACATAGCGCGCGTACCGCATCGCGGATTTCTTGGTACTGGTCAGTTTCGTGGAACATGGGTTGGATCTTTCAAGACAAGGTGGCGGTGGCTTGCATGTGCAGGTGGCCGTCGTTGTTCCTGGCCCACAGCTGTACCGTCTGCGCGTCAGTCTGTCGCCCGCAGACTTCGAATGGCGCGATGTCGAATGCCGGCTGGACTGCGCGGAAACTGAACGAACTCACTGTGGCCGTCGGCAACTGGCTTCGAAGAAGATCGAGCAGCAAAGTGGCGATCAGAGGGCCATGCACGATGAGACCCGGATAGCCCTCCACCTCGGTCACATAGCGCCGGTCGTAGTGAATGCGGTGACCGTTGAAGGTGAGAGCGGAGTAGCGAAACAGCAGGACATCGGTAGGCGTGATGGTGCGGGTCCACTGCGCGCCTTCGGGGGCGGGAATGCCGGCCGGCGCGGGCTCACCCGGCGCCGGTAGGTCGCGATACACGATGTCGTGGCGCTCACTGATGACAAGGTTGCCATCGGCACGGATTTCATGGTCCACGTTGACGAATACCAGGGGCCCAGTGCGGCCTTCCTTGATACGCACGTCGGCAATGCGCGAGGTGCGCTCGACAGCCTGGCCCACGAGCAGCGGCGCGTGGAACTGCAACTGGCTACCTGCCCACATTCGACGCGGTAGCGGCACAGGTGGCAGGAAGCCGCCACGCCGGCCGTGGCCGTCAGGGCCGATGTCGGATTGGCGGTAGGTCGGCAGGAAGTACAGCCAGTGCCAGCAGGGAGGAATGGCTTGGCCAAGCTGATCGGGGGCGTCATCGCAATCCAGCGTCGCACTGAGCGCGCGCACGGGCACGGCGGTAATCTGGTCAGTCAGCGTTTCGCTGCGTCCCACCCAATTGCTCAGGGCGGCAATGTCCAAAGGCGTTGTCATCGGCAGGTCTCCTTGTGGGGAATTCTGCGAGCTGCGACGCTATATGTGAAATACTTGTTTCAGCTAGTCGCTAGACGACTTCAAGATATCCAAGGAGGAGCCATGGAACTAAAGCAGTTGCGCTATTTCGTAGGCGTGAGCGAGGCTGGCAGTCTGCTCAAGGCATCAAGCCGGCTGCACATCGCGCAACCGGCACTGGGTCAACATATCGTGACGCTCGAAGCCGAACTTGGTGCGCGTCTTTTTGAGCGATCAAGCCGGGGAGTTGCGCTGACCGAAGCAGGCAAAACGTTTCTGGAGCACGCGCGTGTGGTGTTGGGTGACGTGGAGCGCGCTCGCCAGGCGGTACGCGACACGGCTGGCATCCCACGTGGCGAGGTCGCCTTGGGTCTTCCGACCACGGTGGCGCTGGTTTCTACGCTGCCCATACTGAGTGCCTGCCGCGCGCAGTATCCCGAGGTGCGCCTCAAGGTGGTGGAGGCCTACAGCGGTTTTTTGAAGGAATGGCTACTGGCAGGTCGCCTGGACCTGGCGTTGTTCTTTGGCAGCAAGCCCGAACCGGGCTTGGCCAAGCAGGCGCTGCTGGAAGACCGCATCGTGTTCGTCACCTCGGCGACGGGGCGCCCCGGGCCCTCCAAGATGTCGCTCGCAGCACTGGCCGATCAACCCCTTGTGCTGCCTGGCAAGGAGCACGGTCTGCGCCGCATCGTGGACGAGGCCTGTGCGCCGCTCAAGCTGCAGCTTGACGTGGTGGCCGAGATCGAGTCCCTGGGCAGCGTCAAGCGCGCGGTAGAGGCTGGCATCGGCAGCACCATCCTGCCGCAGGCCTCGGTGACGGAAGAGGTAGCGGCTGGCCGATTGCGAACGGCGGTGATCGACAGCCCGCTGATGTCGCGCCGCGTAGTCTGCGCATCCCATACGCAACGCCCTGTTTCCAGTGCAAGCGCCGCAGTTCAGGCACTGGTGGTGGAGGTGCTGCGCGGAATGGTGGAGGACGGGACCTGGCCGGCGCGCTGGGTGGGGGAGGTCAGAGCCCAAGCACGCAGTTGATGCGCTGCCCTGTGCGTAGCCAGACCTATCGGAGAATCTTGCCAGGGTTCATCACCCCCTGTGGATCGAACACCGCCTTCACCATGCGCATCATCTGCAGGTCCACGGGCGGTTTGAACCGCTCCAGCCGCTGCACATGCATGCGGCCGACACCGTGTTCGGCACTGATGCTGCCACCCAGCTCGACGCTCGCCTCATGCACGATCAGATTCACCTGCGCCGCAGCGGCTTCGCATTGCTCGGGCGTGGAGTACATCACGCGCGAGAGCACGGCAATCACGTGTATGTTGCCGTCGCCGATGTGGCCAGCGTGGCAAACACAGGCGCCGGCCACCACTCTTTCGATGCGCTCAGTGACCCCAAGTATGAACGCAGGAAGGCGGGATACAGGCACAGAGGTGTCGTTGGAGACGGTGAAGCCAGCGTGCTTGTTGCATTCCGAGATGTTGTGCCGCAGCGCCCACATGCGCTCGGCCTTGGCCAGGTCGGTAGCCACCACGGCATCGCTCAATAGCTCTCGGTCAAGTGCTTCGGCCAGGACGTTCTCCAGTTCGGCCCCGGCGTCCCATGTGGGTGAGCTGTCGGCCAGCTCGATGAGGACGTAGAACGGCGCATCCAGCGGCATGGGAGATGACAGTCCATGGCCATGTTTGACGACGATCTCAATCTGTCGGCGCGAAAGTATCTCGAACGCCTCGATGCGTTGGCCCACTTGCTCCTGCAAAAAGCGCAGCAGATCCACGGCCTGCTGAACGCCCGGCAGAGCGACCATGGCACTGGCCGAGACCGCCAGCTTCGGGAACAGCTTGAGTACCGCAGCGGTCACAATGCCCAGTGTTCCCTCGGCGCCGATGAAGAGCTGTTTGAGGTCGTATCCGGAGTTGTCCTTGCGCAATGCCCGCAGGCCATCCCACACCGCGCTGTCGGGTAGCACCACCTCCAGGCCCAGAACCAACTCCCGCATGTTGCCGTAGCGAAGCACCCCTGTGCCACCAGCGTTGGTGGAGACAAGCCCGCCAATTTCGCAGCTTCCCACACTGCCCAAAAGCAGGGGAAACTGGCGTTTGTGCTGATCTGCAACCTCACGCACGTTGGCCAAAATACAGCCAGCTTCGACTACCAGCGAGTTGTTGCTGGCGTCGATCTCGCGGATTCGGTTCATGCGCGAGAGGTTGAGCAGAATGGATGCTTGGTCTAGCGAGGCAACAGCACCGCCCACCAGTCCGGTGTTGCCACCTTGCGGCACGATGGCAACGCCAAGTGCCGAGCAAGCTTTGACAACAGCGGCGACCTCAGAGGTTGTAGCAGGCAAGACCACTGCAAGCGCTGCGCCCTGATACCGTCCACGCCAGTCCTGCTGATAGCCCGCAGTATCTTCCGGGCCAGTCAAAACCCGCGTGCTGCCAACAATACCGGCTAGCTGTTGCAGCAGCACCGCTTCGTCTTTCTCGGTCATCTTTCTACCTTTTAGCTATCAGTCTCGCTTCAGACCGCCCATGCGCTGTATGACAGGACCCCATTTCGCGAGTTCGCTCTTGACCAGGATGGCCAGGGCCTCGGGCGATGAACCAACGGGCGCCGCGCTCAGCTCCTTGAGCTTCGTCTGCACGTCGGGCAGAGCGACCACAGCCTGCAGTTCCCTGCTCAGCGCATCGACCATGGGCTTGGGCATACCAGCTGGGCCAAACACGGCGTTCCAGGTGTAGGTTTCATAGCCGGGAACTCCGGCCTCGGCCACAGTCGGCACGTCGGGGAACGACGCTACGCGCTGGCTGGTGGTAACAGCCAGGGCTCGAATCGAGCCCCCGCGGATATGTGAGGCTGCACCAGACAGCACGTCGAACAACACCGGGATCTGCCCGCCCACCAAGTCCATCATGGCCGGCCCGCCACCTTTGTAGGGCACATGGGCCATGTCTACTCCGGCCATGCTCTTGAACAGCTCGCCCGACAGGTGAGGCGGCGTTCCCATCCCGGAGGACCCGTAGTTGAATTGCCCTGGTTGCGCCTTCATCAGCGCAATCAATTCACGCACATTTGAGGCTTTGACCGAGTTCGCCACCAGCAGCACGTTGGGTACGGTAGCCAGCAGCGAGATAGGCGTGAAGTCACGCTGCGGGTCGTAGGGTGCTGGCTTGGTTGATAGCGGCTGTATGGCGTGGGTGGCAACTGTTCCCATAAGCAAGGTGTTGCCGTCAGGCTGTGCGCGCCTGACCTTGGCAGCGCCGATCACTCCACCGCCACCGCCCACGTTCTCCACCACAACGGGGCGACTGATGCGGTCGGCCAGTTTTTGCGCCACCAGGCGTGAGACCACATCGGTAGCGCCTCCGGCCGCGAACGGCACGACCAGGGTGATTGGGCCCTTGGGAAGGTCGGCTGATGACTGGGCCCAAACGGGCACGAGAGATAGCCTAGTCGCAGTTGCGACCAGCACTCCCGCGCGCAGCAAATTGCGCCTATGGATAGGGGCGATTAAAGATGTCATTTGTTGTCTCCTTACTTTGTCTTTTAGCTACTGACTGAAAGGCTGCCAGCGCCTGTCCGATAGTCTCTTCAGGACTATTTGTCTCGGCTCATCGCATGACAAACGGGTTTCCGGCGACGGCTCCGCTATTGATCCACACGGCCTTGGTCTGCAGGTATTCACGGACCGCGTCGATACCGTTCTCTCGGCCCAAGCCTGAATCTTTGTACCCACCAAAAGGCGCCATGAAGCTCACCGCGCGGTAGGTGTTGACCCAGACGGTCCCGGCCTGCAACCGCTCGCTCATGCGAAAGGCACGGCCAATGTCGCTAGTCCAAACGGCGGCAGCCAGGCCAAAACGCACGTCGTTGGCGATGGCAAGCGCATCGGCCTCCTCCTTGAACTTGATCACCGAGAGCACCGGTCCGAAAACTTCCTCTTGCGCAATGCGCATACCGTTGGTCACACCGGTAAAGATGGTGGGCTGCACGAACCAACCGTTGCCGCATTCGGGCCCTGTGCCTTTGTCACCACCGAGTACGGCAGTCGCGCCCTCATTGCGGGCAATTTCGATGTATTCAAGGATCTTCTGGTACTGCGGCGGCGTTGTGACGGGGCCCACCTGCGTGTCAGCGCTCATGGGGTCGCCCATGCGCGCTGTCCGAGCCACTCCCAGCAGGCGTTCGACAAAAGCATCATGGATGCTCTCTTGCACCAGCAGGCGCGAGCCCGCGATACAGGTCTGCCCGGTGGCGGCAAAGATGCCTGAAATGGCGCCAAACGCAGCCTGCTCCAGATCTGCATCCTCGAAGACAATGTTGGGTGACTTTCCGCCCAATTCCATGGCCGTGTGCTTAAGCAGCTTGCCTGCTTTCTCGTTGATGAGGCGGCCAGTAGCATCAGAGCCAGTAAAACTGATCTTGGAGACCAAAGGGTGCTCGACCAAAGGTGTGCCCACTTCACTCCCGAAGCCGGTGACCACGTTGAATACACCTGGCGGAAAGCCCGCCTGCTCGAACAATTCGGCGAACTCAAGAGTGGAGGCTGAGGTGAATTCCGAGGGTTTGACCACTACGGTGCAACCTGCGGCCAGGGCCGGCGCCAGCTTCCAGGCCAGCAACAGCAGCGGCGAATTCCAGGGCGTAATGCAGGCCACGACACCTACAGGTTCGTGGCGGGTGAAGGCGAAGTAGCCCTTCTTGTCCAACGGCAGTGTGGCGCCTTGCACCTTGTCGGCCATACCTCCGTAGTAGTAGAACCACTGCGGGATGTAATTGAGTTGGCCGTTCATCTCGGCGAACAGCTTGCCGTTATCGCGCACCTCTGTCGTGGCGAGCTTGGTTGCGTCGCGCGAAATCAGGTCACCCAGACGACGCATTAGCGCACCTCGCTGCGTTGGCGTCATCTCAGCCCAAGGGCCGGAAGTGAGCGCGTGGTGTGCTGCGACTACGGCTGCGTCCACATCCTGCGCGTTGCCACGCGGGATCTCGGCCCAGGGCTCTCCGGTGTAGGGGTTCTGGGTGGCGAACCAACTACCGCTGTGCGGAGCCACGGCCTCGCCAGCGATATGCAAAGAATAGCGCTTCATGTCTTTACCATCTAAGGTGTTGTGCCGCCAGCGCTTTGCAGAATGCGATGGCGGCACTTTTCAATCAAAAAGGCTGGAGGCCCAGGGCTGCGCGGAAGCGGTTTTTGATGTAGGGGCCGTCACGCGGAGGAAGTGCACGCGGTGGTTCATCGGCATTGATGAATACCTGCACGAAACCCGTGCCCTGGCACGCGTTGATCTGCTGTGCAAGCGCGTCGCAGGCGTCGGTGCTGTCTACCGAGTGCGCATCTGCAAGCCCGAAGCCTTTGGCCACAGCCACCAGGTCGGCACCCAGGCTGGAGTGGCTGCGCTGCATGCCAGTCTCGCCAAAGTGGCCGTTGTCCAGCATCACGATGGTCAGATTCTTCGGCTGCTTCACGGCGATAGTGCCCAGGGCGCCAATGCCCATGAGCTGCTCGCCATCGCCTGTGATGACGACCACCGGTTTGTCGGGCTGAGCCAGCGCGAGGCCAAGGCCCAGCGCAGCAGCACCGCCCATGGCACCCCAAAGGTAGTAGTTTTTGTCGCGATCTCCTGCGGCGAATACGTCGTACGAGGCGGATCCCAGGCCAGTGACCACCAGCGCATCGGGCGTGGAGGCCAGCAGTTGAGACACAAAGGCACGGCGATCAGCGCCCTGGCGCTGGTTCATAGCAGTCTGGTTCATCATTTGCGCTCCCACTTCTTTCGGCCGATCAATTCCTGGCTCAGGAGCACGGCAACTTTCTCGCCTGCCTCGAAGGCTGCGTCGAAGCCCGCACTGACAACTTCTTCTACCTCTTCGGGCTTGGACGCGCGCAGGACATGGATGCCCATCAGCTCCAGTGCCGCTTGCGTGGCCTTACCCATGGGGCCCTGCCAAGGGTTGAACTCGGCGTATTCGCCGCGCATGGTGACCAAAGTGAAGAATGGGAGGTCGGCGGCCTGGAGCAGCGAGAACATGTTCACGCAGTTGCCTACGCCACTGCTTTGCATCAACAGAACAGAGCGCTGGCCACCCAGCCAGGCACCGCTGCACACGGCTACACCCTCTTCTTCGGTGGTCAGCACAACATCCTCGATGTCTGGGTCGGCAATTGCGCTTCGGATGACATGGGAATGCCCGGCGTCAGGAACATAGGCAATCTGGCGTGTACCGCCTTCCTTCAGCACTTTGAAGATGGCCTCCTGCCACGCGGGCGGAGTTGAACGAGGGTGGTTCATGGGTGAGGAACAGGTGGGAGTGAAAAGATGTGGAATCATAAAATCTGATGCCATTCATTTAGAAATAGAATTTGGGCATCAATCAATCATCTTTCACGATCAGGGTTTCCATGGATTTCAAGCAGTTGAAGGCCTTTCTGACCATTGCGGAAACCGGAAACGTGACGCGCGCCGCCGAGTTGCTGCATGTGGTGCAGCCCGCCGTGTCGCGCCAGATCCGGCTTCTGGAAGAAGACATTGGCACGACGCTATTCGAGCGCGAGCGCCACGGCATGGTGCTGACTGAAGCCGGCAAGGCGTTGCTGGGCTATGCGCGCCGCGCGATGCTGGAGCTTGAGCGGGCCCGGGTGGAGATTGCCGGCACGGCCAGCGGGGAGGTCAGCGGATTGGTCACGCTGGGGCTGCTGCCCAGCACCATCGATATGCTGTCGAGCGACCTGGTGACTGCCGTGGCACAGACCTATCCTGGCATCCGCATCCGCATCGCCATGGGCTACGCAGGCACTCTGATGCGGTGGCTCGAATCGGGAGAGGTGGACGCGGCTTTGCTGTATGGCGCCGAGCGTTCCAGCGAGGCACAGACGACCCGGCTGGTAGAGGAGCCGCTGTGGGTCATCGGCCCACGCGGCGCCAAGCTGCGAGCCAACCGTCCGGTACCGTTGGCTGATTTGACGGGGCACCGGCTGGTACTACCCAGCGCGCCGCACGGCATCCGTACCTTGGTGGAACATGCCTGCGCGGTGGCACAGGTCACGCTCAACGTTTCGGCAGAGACCAATGCGTTGAGCGTACAACGATCCCTGGTGCTGGGTGGTCATGGGCTCACCATCTTGCCGCCCATCGCGGTGGCGGACGACCTGCGCGCAGGCAAGCTGTCTGGAGCCCCCCTGGCAGACCCACCCATCACCCGCACCATTGTGTTGGCTTTGCCCTCCAACCGCCCTACAGCGGTTGCAGTGCGCAACTCAGTGGACCTGCTGGTCGAGGTGACGCAGAAGGCCATTCAATCGGGCGCCTGGCTGCAAGGTCGTTGGCTGGGCGCTTGAGCCCAAATTCTCTGGCCATGCGGCGTCACACGCCTTTGTTGTTGGGGTTTTTGTAGATTTCCTGAACCGCTGGTGACATTGGAAAGCTGAGGTTTGCATTGGAGGGTGGTAAGGGCCGCATGAACCACTTGGTGTAGATCTGATTAATCTCACCGCTTTTCATCAAGGTGGTGAGTGTGGTCTCCACAAGCGCTTTGAACTGCGGATCGTCCTTGCGAAGCATGAAGCCGTAGGGCTCGTCGCGCAAGCGTTCGTCGAGAATTTTGTACTCCCCAGTGCTGCCCGAGCGCGCTATCAGGCCGGCGAGCTGCACGTCTTCCAGCACCATGGCAGCCGCACGGTCCGACTGCAGCAGCAGGAACGTTTCACCCGTGTCCTTGCCAGACAGCTCACCAATATCGGCCTTCTCATTCTTTCGATAAGCGCGCAGCAACTGGATGGAGGTGCTGCCCGCCACGGTGGCCACGGTTTTTCCGTCGAGCTGCGCCATGCTGGTGATGCCGGAGTTTTTCTTAACGGCGACTGCAACACTGCCAACGAAGTGTGTGGGAGCAAACTCCACCATTTCCGCACGCGCCTTGGTGTTGGTGGTAGTGCTGCACTCCAGGTCGATGGTGCCGTTCTGCACTAATGGAATGCGGTTGGTGGGCGTGACCATGGTGTATTGCACCTTGAGCTGCGGAAGATTCAGCTTGGCCTTGACGGCATCAACCACCTTCATGCAAAGATCGGCAGAGAAACCGATGGGCGCCTCATCTGAGCCGACTTTGTATGAGAACGGGAACGATGCATCACGACCACCCAGGTGAATGACGCCGGCCTCCTTGATTTTCGTCAACGTGTCTTTGGACTGTGCATGGCTGATGGCAAGGGCCTGTAGACCCACGACGGTTAAAGCGAGGGCAATTTTGGAGAGGTGCATAGCAGTGAGGGGAATAGACAAAGACTGAAAGATGCAGCTATTCTTGATTGCGATTGAAGCAGTAGAAAAATAGAAATATCTGATTCCTCCATCACGCTTTCGCATGCACCAACAAAGTGCCTTTGGGTGCACCAAAATCAAGCAGCCGTTCTCATCCATTGGATGTTCTACTGACAAATGAAGATCGCCAAAGTCATTTGTTCTTGCTACGCTCATCGACCGTCAAACAACCAACGGGGGACGTATGGCGGAAATCGCAGAACGGGCAGCGCTGGCGAGGCGCGACAGGCTTCTGGAAGCTGCGCGTCGTTGGCAGGAGCGAACGGCAATCCGTGAAGCCGGCCAGGCGCTGGTTAAACGACTAGGAATAGGCGCAGCGGATACGCCCAAGCGGCAAGCCGAGTACGCGGTTCGTGAAGCGTTCAAGGCCGTCAGCTTGCCCCTTCGGTTTCCCGAGAGGCAGGTCGGTCAGACCTGGGATCTGGTGCCCGTTGCCAGCGTACAGGCGATGCAAGCAGCGGAGCCTGTCGCCCGCATCGTCAAGCTCGTAGCCGGGTATGAGCCAATGGGCGTTGCGACAGGATTTCTGATCGGTCAGGATCTGCTGTTGACCAACCACCATGTCTTCGCAAAGCGAAGCAATGCTATGGGGCATGCCGCGAACTTTCACCACGTGCAGGATGAGCGCGGTGCAAAGCTCGGCAAGCTTTATGAACTGGATCCTGATCGCTTCTTCGTATCCGACGAGACACTGGACTTTGCCATCGTCGCCGTCAAGCCGAAGAGCCTGGAAGGTGACTCTCTTTCCAACATTGGATCGATAAAGATGATCGGGGCTACCGGTAAGGTTCTGACTTGGGAGCCTGTCAATGTCGTCCAGCACCCTTTTGGCGGGGTACGGCAGTTCGCTTTGACCAACAACACCCTCGTGGACATCCTGTCTGCAGGTTTCCTGCATTACCTCGCCGATACACATCGAGGGTCTTCGGGAGCGCCTCTATTCAACAAGGACTGGGAACTTATTGGCCTGCATCACTGTGGCGTACCACGGGTGGAAAACGGCCAAATCAGGACGAAGCCGCAACTTGGGGGCGGCGTATGGGATCCCTACAAGGACGACGACGACGATATTGATTGGATCGCCAACGAAGGGACCCGAGTGAGCTTCATCGTGGAGAAGCTCCAGGTGCTGCAGGTGAGCCAAAAGGAGCAACCCATACTCCAAGCTCTACTTGCCTCGACCGCTGACATGATTCCAAGCGAACAGTCGATCCAGAAGAATGAATTGAAGGGAGGCCTCATGGCCACAACTGTTTTCAACATCAGTGCTCCCGTGACCATTCACCAGTACGCTGCAGCAACGACCACTGGCGCAACCCCGGTCGCCATCGACGCCGGAACGGCCTTGGCGACGCCTAGGTTGATCGATGGAAGCGCTCCACCAGATAGCGACCGGCAGATCTTCATTGAGAAGTCGCTAACCTTCGACCCAGACTATGCGAACAGGCCTGGTTGCGATCTGCGCTTCCTTGGCGCAGGTGGGGAGGTTGACTTACCGAGACTCGGCGCCCGGCATGATGAGAAGTTTTACTCCGTGAAGGACTACAAGGAGTACTTTGCTGAGTATCGTGACGTGCCCGAACTGGACGTCACAGGGCTAAGTGACGGTGACCCGCTTCAGCTCAAGTACTTCCACTACTCGTTGGTGATGCACAAGGACTTCAAAATGTGCATCTGGGCGGCATCGAACCTCGACTACACCGATGAGATGCGCCAAGATAGTCGTAGGCGCGAACTCTACGGAAGCGAAGGATGGCGGAAGGATCCGCGAGTGCCACCCTGGTATCAGCTGCTCGGAAAGGATGTCTACGATCCCGGCAAGCGGATTGACAGAGGGCACATCGTCAGGCGGGAAGACAGTTGCTGGGGTTTGACCCCGGAGGCCACTGAACTCGCCAACGCAGACACGTTTCATTGGACCAACTGCACGCCCCAGCACGAGGCGTTCAACCAGGAGAACCCTACCGACCGGCGCAAGTACCACGCGAGCATCTACGACGGTCTTGATGTCAAAGGTATCTGGGGCCGGTTCGAGGGGCACCTGGCCAAGCAGATCGACAAGGCGGGCGGCCAGGCGATCCTGTTTGCCGGGCCAGTCCTTGACGACGATTTCATTAAATCCGACTCCTTCACCGACTCCGGGGCCCGGATACCTAGGAAATTCTGGAAAGTAGTGGTGTGCCGTGAGAGCCGCAAGCGCAATGCTCCACTGCTTGCCTTTGGCTACGTGTTCGATCAATCCGAACCAGTTGAGAGGTTCGGCCTTTCATACCCCAAGGAATCGTTGGATCTTGGATTCAAAGAGCGGCGCGAGACGCTGGAAACAATCCAGGAAATGACCGGCGTGCTTTTCGATGAGCGAGTGCTGAAGGCCGACCAGGCATTTTAGGAACTATCGTAAGTGGTCGCGGGAAACCAGCAATTCTGAGCGACCACACCGACCTAACGCACTGACAGAACGGCTCTACGTACGGAATCGGCGTAGTTCGAGTTGAGCCCAATGTCGGTCATAAGCATCATGAAGTCGTCGGCAGCAGCACTCTTGCGGCCCGAAGAACGGGCATAGGCGCGCGCCTGTTTCCGCACTGGTTAGAGGTCCTCGCCTGAAAATTCAGTTGGATCTCCCACCAGCTTCGCCATATGAGCCTTAACGGCCTCATCCAACGCGGCGCCATGGATGAAGTACCGGGCATACCGAAGGAAGCCTCCATGCGCAAAAATCTCAGCTCCACGTGTGCCGTTTTCCTCGTACCTCTGCAGCCGGGACATCTTTCCCCCGTTAAAGGCAGGATCAGTGAAGTAGCCCAAACGACTGGGCGGAATGGCGTCGCGCTGCAACAGTAGCTGCATCAGCTCTGCGGACGCAGCACAAGACCGAATTCGGTCGTCGTGAAGCGATCCTTCAAAGTCAACGAGAGCGAGGAGCTCGGCCTCCTCGTGTGTGAGTTCGATAGTGCTCAGCGTCATCCAAGCCTCCACTTCATGAAGATTGCATCGCTTGTCGAGAAGCCACTGGTGTCACCAGTTGGCCAGTACGTAGGACATTTTCTGGCAGATTCGCCGCTGCCCCCCCGAGAGGGGTCTGCAAATCCCCATTCGTCAGACCAGGGCAGCCTTGGTGTCGGTCTGAAGGTCACCTGATGCGCTTTTGGCGCCCGGTCGGCACGGGTTGCAGTCTGTCTATGACCCCGCCGTGGCCTCGTGCCTGGAGCCGCCCGCACACGTACACCGACCATCCCACCCATGCTGCTCACCCTCCACATCATCAAGATCGAGTCCGGGGACTATCGAGCCCACGTGATGGAGGGCGCGCAGCACCTGGGGGACTACGAGACCACCAGCATTGCAGAGGCCATCCGCCTGGCGGCCGAGAACCCACTCCCCGACCTGGCGGGGTTTCACATCTGGTACGAGCATGTGTCGATTGGCAGCGTGCCTGCCGGCGACATGCGGCGCGACCCCGAGGCGTTGGCCAAACGGCTGGTTGAGCTGCATGCCCTCTTCAGCAACCCTCATTCGAAAAGATTCCCATGAGCGACAAATAGGCTGACGCCTGCAGTGGGCAATTCGAACTGGATGGGTTCGTCGGCGAGTGGACCCTGAAGGGCGGATGAAGCTCACCTGCCTCACTGCGGGAGCTCTGCCCAAAGAGGCCCAGGTGGGGGGTGATCCCAAGGTCTTAGCCAAGCTGTTGCTGCGGTAGCTGTTGGATGAGTCGAAGTGCACCCGGCCGTAGAAACGAACGCGTCTTGTGCAGTCAGATGTGGATCCGCCGGGGATCGCTACACCGGCTGGGCAAGCGACGTCGTATGCACCCGCTGGGCCGGATCAATGACCTCGGCCGGTCCGATTCCGTCGTAGACCACGGCCTTCGATACGGCCACCCGCACCTGTGTCCAATCCCCCTGGTGCTCGACTTCGTAGTGGGTTCGAGGAAACGGCAGCGCGATCTCGTCCGGCGGCCCACCGTACCAGACCGGTACAAGGAGGATTGCGGGCGAGGGAAGCAAGTCGGTCATTGAACGATTTTAGAGGCGCCTCTCCTCCCTCAAATTTTCAGAATTTTTTCCACGGCTGACGAACATTTGATCCTCCCGCGCCGGCCCTGATTTCCCCGCTATCTTTTTCGGTGCGACCGGCGCGCAATGGCCTTCAACTGCCGTCGGCGTGCACTTTTCTGTCAGTAGGGCTGTCCGTATACTGTATTTAATTACAGTATTTCGACATGCCAGCCGCCGCCCGCACCTTCGACACCCAACACCTGCCTATCAGCGTGCGGGAGTCTGTCTGGACGGGCGACGACCTGGCCCACCAGAACCATCCGACGATCCCCACGGGCTTTGACAGCCTGGACGCATCTCTGCCAGGGGGCGGCTGGCCAACGCGGTCCCTGACGGAAGTCCTGTCACCCCAGGCGCCCCTGTGCGAGTGGAGCCTGCTGGGCGGCTGCATTCCATCTTTGATGGAGGGCGACGGCCAGATCCTGCTGGTCTCACCCCCGCTGCCCCCGCATGCCGGTGGCCTGGCCCAGCGTGGCGTGCACCCGGACCGCCTGGTGTGGATCCGAGCCAAGGCGCCCGCGGACAGGCTCTGGATCACCGAGCAGTTGATCAAGTCCAACCCCAGGGGCGCTGTGCTGGCCTGGCTGCCTCAGGCGCGTGCGGACCAGATCCGCCGACTGCAGGTGCATGCCCAGTCCTGCCAATCGCCGGTGTTCCTGTTCCGGCCGACGGGCGCGCAGCGCGAGGCTTCGCCCGCCCCCCTGCGCCTGCTGGCCTCACTGGGCTCCGGCTGGAACATCCATGTGCAAATCCTCAAGCGCCGCGGCACGCCGTGCACGGATGCCCTGGAGCTTGAGTCCATTCCCCCGCAGCTGCGCAAGGTGTTGCCGCCGCGCCTGCTGCGTTCCACATCGTTTTCTTTTTCGCGCGAGGAGGCCCCCGATGCTCGGGATCTGGGCCGCACTGCGACCTTCCAGCACCCACAGCGCATCCTGCATCCCCATTGACCTGCCGTCCCTCGCCGTATGGGCGCTGCAGTTCTCGCCGCGGGTGGCAGTGCTGGAAGAAGCTGTGCTGGTCGAGGTGGGTGCGAGTGCGCGCCTGTTCGGCGGGCTGGAGCAGCTGCGCCAGCGGATTGAGGTGGAAGCCACGGCAATGGGAGTGGAGTGCATCGCATGGGCGCCCACGGGCACGGCCGCGCTCGCCTTGGTGCGTGCGGGCGTACCCGATGGCTTTGCGAGCCCGCTGCCCTGCATCCTGGACAAGCTCCCGCTGGAGACCATCACCGCCGTGGCCTCCCACCAGGGCACGCTGCAGCGCCTGGGCTGCAGAACCCTGGGCGATGTGCGTAAACTCCCGCGCGGCGGCTTGAGCCGGCGGTTTGACAAGGAGCTGCTGACCCGGCTGGACCAGGCCTACGGCTTGCGACCCGAGGTCTACGAGTGGGTGCAGCTGCCAGAGACCTTCAGCGCTCGGCTGGAGTTCCAATTTCGCGTGGAGCATGCGCCCGCGCTTATGTTCGGTGCCCGCCGGTTGCTGCTGCAGATGTCCAGCTGGCTCGCAGCGCGCCACATGGGCGTCACTTCGTTCACGCTGCGATGGTGGCACGATGTGATGCGCGCCAAGACCGCCGGCACGGGCGGCGAGCTTACTGTGGGCACGGCCGAGCCCACCCAGTCGGTGGACCACCTGAGCCGCCTGTTGAACGAACATCTGGCCAAGGTGGAGCTGCAGGCTCCTGCGGGCGATATCGAGCTCATCGCCGCCCGCACCATCCCGATCCAGCAGGAGAGCAAGTCGCTGCTGCCCGACACTATCCGCCAGGGCGAGGCGACCTGGTTGGTGCTGGAGCGCGTGCAGGCACGCATCGGTAAGGCCGAGGTGGTGCGCCCGCTGCTCGCCGAGGACCACCGGCCCGAATGGATGCAGCGCTGGCCCGGCGCGGAGGAGCCACGGCCACGTTCCGCCCCGGACCCGTGCCAGCTCCCGGTACCGGACTGGATCTTCGAGGAGCCGTTGCGCCTGGCCGAGCGCGACCACCGGCCCATCTACCAAGGTCCCCTGGTGATGTTACTGGGCCCCGACCGCGTCGAGGGTGGCTGGTGGCATCGCGTGGGCGAAGGTGCGGATGCGCAGCAGACCAATGTGCAGCGCGACTACTGGGTGGCCCAGAGCCAGCATGCCGGCCGGCTGTGGATCTACCAGCAGCGCCTGGCGAACGACGAGACCGGCTGGTTCCTGCACGGGCGCTACGCCTGAGCGGCCTGCACGTCCCTCGCACCCGTGAGCACGCTGTATGGCGCTTCCCCTCTATGCAGAGCTGCTCTGCGTCTCCAACTACTCTTTTCTCATCGGCGCCAGCTGGCCGGAGGAGTTGGTTGAACGCGCCAAAGAGCTGGGCTACAGCGCCATCGCAATCACCGATGAGTGCACGCTGGCCGGCGTCGTGCGCGCGCATACGGAGGCCAAGAAGCAAGGCATCCAGCTGTTGATCGGATCGCAGTTCAAGGTGCAGGCGGACCTACCTTTCACCCTGGTGGTGCTGGCCCAGAACATGAACGGCTACGGAAACCTATGCCAGTTCATCACAAGATTGCGACGGTCGTCCGAGAAAGGCACCTACCAGCTCCACCGGGCAGACATCGAGGGGGACACGCTGGCCGATTGCCTGCTGGTGGTTTCGCCCTGCCGCGAGGTCAGCGATGCGCAGTTGGAAGAACTGGGCCAGTGGACCTTGACCCACTTCATCGGCCGGGCCTGGCTCGGCGTGGACCTGAACCGCCGCATCGACGACGAGCTGTGGCTGCACCGCGTGCGCGAGCTCTCGGCCCTGACCGAACTGCCGCTGGTGGCTCTGGGCGATGTGCTCATGCACCTGCGCAGCCGCAAACCCCTGCAGGATGTGCTGACCGCGACCAGGGTGGGCAAGCCGCTGACCGAATGCGGCTACGAGCTGCAGCGCAGCGCGGAGCGGCACTTGCGCAGCCGGGTGCGGCTGGCCCAGACCTACCCCGAGGAACTGATGGCCGAGACCGTGCGCATCGCCGAGCGCTGCACCTTCAGCCTGGACGAGATCCGCTACCAGTACCCGGACGAGGTGGTGCCCGATGGCCACACCCCGGCTAGCTTCCTGCGCCAGGCCACCTACGAAGGTGCCGGTCGCCGGTGGCCCGCTGGCATCCCTGCAAAGGTGCAGGCCCAGATCGAGCACGAGCTGGAGCTGATCTGCGACCTGCACTACGAGCACTATTTCCTCACCGTCTTCGACATCGTGAGCTTTGCAAGGTCGGAGCACATCCTCTGCCAGGGCCGCGGCTCGGCTGCCAACAGCGTGGTCTGCTATTGCCTGGGCGTGACTGAGGTGGACCCGGCACGCATGTCCATGCTGTTCGAGCGCTTCATCAGCCGGGAGCGCAACGAGCCGCCGGACATCGACATCGACTTCGAACATCAAAGGCGCGAGGAAGTGATTCAGTACCTGTACCGCAAGTACGGGCGAGACCGTGCAGCGCTGGCGGCCACGGTGGTGACCTATGGACCCAAGTCCGCGATCCGCGATGTCGGCAAGGCCCTGGGCTTCAGCCTGGAGACCGTCGATGCGCTGGCCAAGGGCCATCAGTGGTGGGATGGCGATGGGGTGCGGCTGGAGCGGTTTGAGGAATTGGGGCTGGCCGAGAACGATCTGGCCGTTCGGCAGCTGATCTTGCTGACCACGCAGTTGATCGGTTTTCCCCGGCATTTGTCGCAGCACACGGGGGGCTTTGTGCTCACCAAAGGGCTGTTGTCCCGGCTGGTGCCCATCCAGAACGCCAGCATGGACGAGCGCACCGTGATCGAGTGGGACAAGGACGATCTCGATGCGGTGGGGCTGCTCAAGGTCGATGTGCTCGCCCTGGGCATGTTGACCGCCATTCGCAAGGCACTGGACCTGGTGGGTATGCGCAAACGCCAAGACTTCGGGCTGCAGGACATTCCGGCCGAGGACCGCGAGACCTACCGGATGATTTCAAGGGCGGACACGGTGGGTGTGTTCCAGGTGGAGAGCCGGGCCCAGATGTCCATGCTCCCGCGGCTGCGCCCACGGTGCTTCTACGACTTGGTCATCTCCGTCTCCATCGTGCGACCCGGCCCAATTCAGGGCGGTATGGTGCATCCCTACCTGAACCGGCGCCAGGGCCTGGAGCCTGTGACCTACCCCAGCGAGGCTCTCAAGCAGGTGCTCAGCCGCACGCTGGGGGTGACGTTGTTCCAGGAACAGGTCATGCAGGTAGCCATGGTGGCTGCGGGCTTCACTGCCGGCGAGGCCGATGACCTGCGACGGGCCATGGCGGCTTGGAAGAAGCGCGGAGGGCTGGAGAAGTACGAGAAGCAGATTATTGATGGCATGACGGAGCGCGGGTACACCCCGGCATTCGCGCAGGCCACCTACCAACAGATTAAGGGGTTCAGCGGGTATGGGTTTCCAGAAAGCCACGCGGCGAGTTTTGCGTTGCTGGTCTACGCCTCCTGCTGGCTCAAGCGGCACGAGCCGGCGGCATTCCTCGTGGCCTTGCTCAACTCGCAGCCCATGGGCTTTTACTCGCCCAGCCAGCTCGTGCAGGACGCCCGGCGGCACAGCGTGGAAGTGCGCGGCGTGGATGTGATGCACAGCGCGGTGGAATCGACCCTGGAGGACCTGCCTGCAATACCAGCAGTGCGAATGGGCCTGCACATGGTGGCGGGCCTGCATGCGACATCGGCCGCACGCATCGTGCAGGCCCGCGAGAAGCAACCCTTCGATAGCGCTGAGGACCTGGCCATGCGGGCTGGGCTGGAGCAGCACGAAATGAAGCTGTTGGCCGCGGCCGACGCCCTGCTTGGGTTGTCTGGCCACCGGCGCCAACAGGTGTGGGACGCGGCGGGGCTGCATCGAACGCCCGAACTGCTGCAGGAGGCGCCAGTCAACGAGGACTACCTGGAGCTGAACGCCGCGCCCGAGGGCGAGGAGATTGTGTGGGACTACGCGTCCACCGGGCTCACGCTGCGCCGGCATCCCCTGGCGCTGCTGCGGCCGCGCATGGCGGCCAAGAAGCTGCTGTCATCGCGGGACCTGCGGCACATCCCGGATGGAAGAGTGATCCGCACGGCGGGGATCGTGACCTTGCGGCAGCAGCCGTCCACGGCAAACGGGACGATCTTCGTGAGCCTGGAGGATGAGTTCGGCGCCGTGCAGGTGATCGTGTGGTCGGCGGTGCGGGATGAGCAGCGGCAGGTGTTGCTGGAGTCGCGGCTGCTGGCGGTCAAAGGGGTGTGGGAGCGGCGGGGGCAAGTGGCCAATCTGATTGCGCACCGGCTGGTGGATCTCACGCCGTGGTTGGGGAGGCTGGGGCGGTTGGAGAGCCGGGATTTTCGGTAGGGCGTCCCCTTAGCCATCTAACGCTATCGCCGCGAGCAATTGCGCCTCATAATGGACAGAATTTTCAAGGGAGGAGTTCCGAATGTCCGAAGGAAAGCCATTTGTTTTTGTTCTCATACCGTTCAAAAATGATTTTGACGATATTTATAGACTTGGCATAAAGGAAACAGCGGATAAAGTGGGACTTCGCGCCGAAAGAGTTGACGAACAGATCTACGCCGAGTCCATGCTTGAAAGAATATATCAACAGATCAAAGCAGCAGACATAATAGTAGCAGACATGACGGGGCAGAATGCAAATGTTTTCTACGAGGTAGGGTACGCGCATGCTTTAAATAAGCTTTGCATTCTTATGACGCAAAACTCCTCTGATATTCCTTTTGATCTTAAGCAACACAGGCATATTGTCTACGGCAACTCAATTGTAGGGTTGCAAAACTCTCTTGAGCAAAATCTCATATGGGCTGCCTCACAAATTTCGACAGACTGTTGGATTCCACTGAGATCTGACCCGCGGGGGGTGCGGATAAAAACTTGGACTGGTTTTATGCCGCAAGTCCAAGGCTCACCCGGTATTCGAT
>NZ_AKJX01000172.1 GCF_000276605.1 Acidovorax sp. CF316
CTCCTGGGCGTGGGCGATGGCCGTGCGCGTGGGGCCGCCGGCACCGGCAATGATGGGCACCTTGCCGCGGCAGGTGTCCACGGCGGTCTTGACGACCTCGCCGTACTCGGGGCCCGACAGCGAGAAGTACTCACCCGTGCCACCGGCGGCGAACAGGGCGCTGGCGCCGTAGGGGGCCAGCCATTCGAGGCGCGCGGCGTAGCCCTTGGGGTTGAAGTTGCCCTGGGCGTCGAAGTCCGTGACGGGGAAGGACAGCAGGCCGGAGCCCATGATGGATTTGAGGTCTTGCGGGTTCATGGTGGTAGCGAGGCGGTGATGTGAAAAAGAGGTCGGGACTCAGTCGAGCTTGATATTGGCGGCCTTCACCACGGAGGCCCAGCGCGCACGCTCCTTGGCGAAGAACTGGTCCTGTTCGGTGGGGGTCATGGTGACCACCTCGGCGCCCTGGCCGGCCAGGCGCGAGCGGATGTCGGGCGAGCGGATGGCGGTGATCAACGCCTTGTTCAGCCGCTGCACCACGGCTTCGGGCGTGCCGCGGGGCAGCAGGATGCCTTGCCAGGTGCCGGACTCGTAGCCGGGCACGCCTTGCTCGGCAATGGTGGGTACGTCGCCGATCAGCGGCATGCGCGTGGATTTGGACACGCCCAGCACCTTGAGCTTGCCGTTCTGCACCTGGGGCAGGGTGGCCAGCATGCCGTTCATCAGCACCTGGGTCTGGCCGGCCACGGTGTCCTGGATGGCAGTCACGCCGCCCTTGTAGGGGATGTACTGCCAGCGCGCGCCGCTGGCACGCTCCAGCGCCACACCGGCAAGGTGCGGTGCGCTGCCGGTGGCAGTGACGGCGAAGTTCAGGTCCGCTGTCTTGGACAGTGCGATCAGTTCCTTGAGGTTGTTGGCCTTGACCGAGGGATGCACCACCAGCAGGTGGGGCGAGTAGGCCAGCATGGTCACGCCGCGCAGGTCCTTGGAGGGGTCGAACGACAGCTTGGTGTAGACCGAGGGGCTGATGGCCAGGGCGCCCACGTCGCACAGCAGCATGGTGTAGCCGTCCGGATCTGCCTTGGCGACGAAGTCCGCACCCAGGTTGCCATTGGCACCGGGCTTGTTCTCCACGATCACGGTCTGCTTGAGGGCTTCCGACAGGGGCTGGCTGATGGAGCGGGCAATGATGTCCGAGCTGCCGCCTGGGGGGTAGGGCACGATCAGCTTCAGGGTCTTGGTGGGCTGCCATTCCGCCGCGGTCTGGGCGGTGGCCGTGGTGGCGGCAAGGGCGGCGGTGCACGCCAGAATGGCGTCGCGGCGGGTCAGTGTCATGTGTTGTCTCCTGGTGGCTAATCTTGTTGATAGTCATCGTACAACTAAGCGCGCAGAAAAACAATTGCCCTTACAAAAAAAGTGCGCATTGACGTGCCGGTGCCCGCGGGATCCGGGGCGCCGCCGGCCTGCCGCAGCATGGCGCGGTAAGTTCGGACTCGACCTCGATCTCTCCTGTGAAAAGGGGCCCTTGGTGGAGCATTCCCTCCATGGCCTGTGCGGGCACGGGTGGCATGCAATCGGGTTCGGGTAATCCCTTTGATCGGATGCGCGCCCAAGGTCCACAATCCCCTATGTTGTATGACAACATATGACGAATGGCCTTTTTCGCCAGAACCGGGGTCGCCGCCCCGTGCCGCCTGCAGCCCCTGTCGTCCGCTGCCGGGAGCAGGCTCCCCCTCATGTTGTGAAAGGAAATACCGATGCTCCGTGCAATTCGTTGGCGCCGCCTGGCGCTGCCTCTGGTGGCCAGCGCCTTGTCCCTGGGCGCTGGCTCCGCCATGGCCGCTACCTGGGTCTATGTATCCAACGCCGACAGCCAGGATCTGTCGGTGCTGGAGCTCGACCGCAGCGCTGGCACGCTCAAGCCGGTGGAGACCGTGCCCCTGGCCGGCATGGCCATGCCCATGGCGGTGAGCCCGGACAAGCGCGTGCTCTATGTGGCACTGCGCTCCCAGCCGTTCCGGGTGGTCAGCCTGGCCATCGATCCCGCCAGCGGCAAGCTGCGCAAGCTCGGTGAGGCGCCGCTGGCCGACAGCATGGCCAACATCGACACCGATGCCACCGGCCGCTGGCTGTTCGCCGCCTCGTACCCGGGCCACAAAATCACCGTCAACAGCATCGGCAAGGACGGCGCCGTGGGCGCCGTGCAGCAGCTGATCCCCACGGCGCCCAATGCGCACGCCATCCACGCCGATGCGGCCAACCGCCACGTGTTCGCCACCAGCCTGGGCGGCGACAACCTCTCGGCCTGGCGCTTCGATGCCGAATCGGGGCGGCTCACGGCCCACGAACCGGCGCTGACCAGCGTCGCACCCGAGAAGTCCGGCCCGCGCCACTTCGTCTGGGACCGTGCGCAGCGCCATATGTATGTGCTCAACGAACTCGACGCCGCCGTGCACGTGATGGCCTACGACGCTGCGCGGGGCAGCTTGCGGTCCGTGCAGCGCACCACGGCGCTGCCCGCCGGCTTTGCCGGCAAGCCCTGGGCGGCCGACCTGCACCTGTCGCCCGATGGCCGCACGCTGTATGCGTCCGAGCGCACGTCCAGCACCATCAGCAGCTTCCGCGTCGATGCCGCCACCGGCCAGCTGCAGCCCCTGGGCCAGGTGCCTACCGAAAAGTCGCCGCGCGGCTTTGCGGTGGACTCCTCGGGGCGTTTCCTGATCGCGGCGGGGCAGGAGTCGCACAGCCTCTCGCTGCACCCCATCGATGCGGCCACGGGCATCCCGGGCGCGCCGACCCGCGTGCCTGCCGGCAAGAACCCCAACTGGGTCGAGATCGTCGATTTCCCCTGAGTCCCTCTTTCCATCCGGAGACACCCCCATGCAACGCAGAACCTTTCTTTGCACGGCCACCCTGGCGGCAGCCTGTGGCCTCACTGGCCTGCCGGCCGCCGCACAGGGCACCTGGCCCACGGGCAAGCCCATCAGCTATGTCGTGCCCTTTGCAGCGGGCGGCACCACCGACACCCTGGGCCGCATGATCGGCCAGCAACTGGGCACGGCCCTGGGCACCACCGTGGTGGTGGAGAACAAGGCCGGGGCGGCGGGCAGCGTGGGTTCGGAGGTGGTGGCGCGCGCGGCACCCGATGGCTACACGCTGCTCGGCGGCACGGTGAGCTCGCATGCGATCAATGCCAGCCTCTACCCCAAGCTGGGCTACGACGCCCTCAAGTCCTTCAGCCCGGTCACACTGATCGGCACCAACCCCGTCGTGCTGGTGGTGGCTGCCAATAGCCCCTACAAGACGCTCAAGGACGTGCTGGCCGCCGCGAAGACCAAGGAGGGCGGCCTGTCCTCCGCCTCGGCCGGCACAGGCAGCTCGCAGCACCTGGCGGTGGAGCTGCTGGGCTTCAAGTCGGGCGTGAAATTCACGCACATCCCCTACAAGGGCAGCGGCCCGGCGATCCAGGATGTGATCGGTGGGCAGGTGGACATGATGTTCGACACCACCGTGGTGGCGGCGCCGCATGTGCAAAGTGGCAAGCTGCGCGCCATCGCCGTCACCTCGCCCAGGCGCCTGGCGTCCATGCCCGACGTGCCCACGGTGGCGGAGTCCGGCATCAAGGGCCTCGAAGACTTCCAGGTCCAATCCTGGCAGGCCATCTTCGTGCCGGCCGGCACGCCCGCGCCCGTGGTGGGCCGCCTGCACGACGAGATCCGCAAGATCCTGGCCCAGCCCGAGATGCAAAAGCGCCTGTCAGGCTTCGGCATGGAGCCGGCCGACCTGGCCGTGGCGCAGATCGCGGCCTTCCAGAAGGCCGAGGTCGACAAGTGGGCCCAGGTGATCAAGGCCGCCAACATCAAGGTGGATTGAGCTATTCGGGCGAGATGTTTTCCTCGCCATCGGCCACCGCGTCCGCCACGGTGCCGGGCTCCTGGCCTGCGGGTGGCCGGGGCTGCAGCACGAAACCAGGGTGCTGGCCCGTGAGCAGCAGGAACATGGCAAACACCGGGCCCTGCATGCTGCGCTCGTCGGTCGTGCTCTCCAGGGCCTGCCAGGTGCGCGACTGCAGGCCGCCGCGGCTGCCGGTCTGCAGCGGGTAGCCGAGCAGTTCCGCCGCCTGTGCCTGGCTCAGGCCTGCGGCCGTGCGCGCGGCCTTGAGTTGGTCGCCGCTGGGGATCGGCATGTTCAGCGCAAGGGTGTCGGGTCGAGTGCTCATGGGTGGGGTGCTGCGTGGGTGGGCGGGATGCATCGATTGTCGTCCAGCCACCCGCGGGGTGTGTTCATTCCAGGGTCTGGCCTGTGGCCGGATACTGGCCCGAGAGCAGTTCGCCATCTGTGAGTGCCGGGCCTTGCCAGAGCGTGGCCCGGCTGGCGCCGCAGCCCAGGGCCAGCTCCCTGAGCGCCCGCAACTCCGTCTGTGTGTAACCGCCCTCGGGATTGGCGGGCAGGTGCAGCACGATGCGGGGGGAAGGCGTGAACTGCCAGAACGACCCCTTGCCCAGCACATGGCGCACGCCGTACTGCAGCAACTGCTGTGCGAGCACGAAATCCGACACGAGGGAGCGCGGGTGCGCCAGCGGGTTGGCGATGCGGGCACCCGTGCGGGCCGCTGCCTCGCGGGCCTTGCTGCCCACGGCCTCTACCCGCGGCTTCGGCCGGTCCTGCAGGGCGATCTCGGGCACCTCGTCCCAGGTGGTGCCCGTCCTGGCGTTGCGCACGCTCACTCGCTGGGGTGACAACTGGATGTACAGAAGGGGTGTGATCGATTCAAGCATGGATGCTGTGCAGGGTGGCCAAGTGGGCATTCTGCCTTCACCGGCTGCCCGGGTTGTGCCTGCAGCCTGCACCAAGCCGTTGTACAGTGGCACGCCCAGCCCCGAAGGATTTCGCAGATGCACAGCCCGGCCGCCTTGCCCGACGCCACCCCCACCACCAGCTCGCCGCAGGGCTGGTGGGCCGTGTGCCTGTGCGCCGACTGGTGCGGTACCTGCCGCGACTACCGGGCCATCTTCGACACCCTGGCCCAGGCACATCCGGGCGTGCGCTTCGAGTGGGTGGACATCGAGGACGAATCCGAACTCGCAGGCGACCTGGATGTGGAGACCTTTCCGACCCTGCTGATCGCCGATGGTGCGAGCGTGCGTTTTCTGGGGCCCTTGCTGCCCCAGGCGCCCGTGCTCGCGCGGCTGCTCTCCAGTCTGCAGGCAGGGCAGGGCGGGCAGGGGGTGGGCGCCGATGCGCAAGAGGTGTTCGAGCGCGTGCGCGCGGCGCGCGCCCGCTGAGGCGCTGGGCAGGTTCCCGACGCGTGGGCCCCATGGCCACCTCCGAGGGGCGGGCGAGGGTTCTGGCTTGCTATTCTTTGAATAGCATTTGTGCAGTACCATGGGCCGTTGGCTTCTGCCCCGTTGTGCACTGAATTTTTCCATGTCCCTGGAGTTCTGGTTCGAGCCCGAGTCACTGCGCGCACTGTGCGATGACGGCGTGTGGGCGCGGGGAACGGCGCTGTTCAAGGCGCGTGCCGTGCGGCGCCTGGCCATCAGCGCCCAGGGCGACCATTGGCTGCTCGAGGGCGATGTGCAGGGCAGCCAGCTGGCCCCGTACCAGTTGGCCGTCTCGATGGCCCTGATGCCCGATGGTGCCGTGGACTACTGGCGCAGCCAGTGCAGTTGCCCCGTGGGCCTGCAGTGCAAGCATGGCGTGGCGCTCATGCACCAGGCGGCGCGCCAGGGGCCGAGCGAATCCGACCGGGCCAGGGGCCTGGCCGTGCCTGCGGCCGGGATGAGCCGCCCGCCGCCGGCCCGCAGCGACGCCCAGCAGCGCATGGCCGAGGTGCACCGCCTGGAGGCCGAGGCGCGCCTCATGAACTGGCTGCAGGCGCTGGACAAGGCCGCGGGGCTGGGCGATGCCGATGCACCCGCGGGTGTCGGGGGGGCTGTCGACCGCCCCGAGCAGTATGTCTACCTGGTGTCCACCGTGGGTGCGCCGCGTGCGGCGCCCGTGCTGCAGCTGGAGGCCGTGGTGTCCTACCCCAAGGTGACCGGCGGCTGGGCCAAGCCCAAGCTGGTGCGCACCCAGCCGGGCAAGGGCCAGGCGGTGTTCGACCGGGCCGGTGATACCGACCGCCAGGTGCTGCAACTGCTGCGCGCGCTGCCGCGCCACCAGAACTACTACTCTGCCTACAGCGGCGCGCCCTGCGCGGTGCTGGAGGGGCAGATCGGCCTGCTGGCCCTGCAGCAGGCGGCCAGCACCGGGCGCCTGTTTGCCGATGCGGGCGGCTCCACCGTTGGCGAGCCCTTGCAGTGGGGTGGTCTGCTGCCCATCGAGTGGCACTGGCAGGCCGTCTCCGGCGGGGCTGCGGGCGCCCTGGCGCAGGACAGCGGCTGGGCGCTGCAGGCGCGGCTGCCCGGGTCGGGGGCCACGCTGTGCCACAACAATCCGCCGATGTACCTCGATGCCGCCGCCGGTGTCTGCGGCCCGGCGCATGCGCCGGGCATGGAGCCGGCGCAGCTGGAGGTGCTGCTGCACGCGCCCCCGCTCAGTGCTGCCGCGCTGCAGAAATACCAGGCCGAGGTGGCCCGCCGCCTGGGGCCGCTGCCGCTGCCGCCTGTGCTGCAGGGGCTGACCCGGCTCGACGGCATTGCCCCCGTGGCGCGCCTGCACCTGGCGCCCACGCCGGCCGCAGGGGTGGCCTACCTGGGGCTCATCACGGCACAACTGCGCTTCGACTACCAGGGCCATGTGGGCTGGTGGGCGGGGCAGCCCCTGTCGGTGCTGGTGGATGGCCGGGGCGGCGAAGGCGGCAAGGTGCTGCTGCAGCGCGATGGTCGTGCCGAGATCGACGCCGTCTCGCGCCTGATGGACCTGGGCCTGCTGGGGGTGGACGAGGGGCTGTTCGGCATCCCTGGCGAGCGGCCGCAGGGCGCCTGGATGCGCTGGGCCGACGAGGGCTTTGCCGCGCTGCGCGAGGCCGGCTTTGCGCTCACCGTGGCGCCCGAGCTGGACGGTTGGATCACCCGCGCGCAGGCCATCCATGTGCACCTGGGGCCGCAGGGGCAGGGGGATGATGGCGGGGAGGACGATGCATTCGGGCTGGACGATGGGGATGCGGGCCTGGCCGCGGCGGCGGGCGGGGGGGCGGAGCCCGCCCCGTCGCCCTGGTTCGAGCTGTCGCTCGGGATCGAGATCGATGGCCAGCGCCACAACATCCTGCCCTGGCTGCCCGACCTGATCGCGGCCGCTGCGGCGGCGCCGCCCGATTCTGCACAGGCCGGTGGCGATGAAAAAGGGCTTCCAGCCCTGCCTCCTTATCTCTATTTGCCGGCGCCGAGTGGCCATGGCTTCGTGCGCCTGCCCACCGACACCCTGAGGCCCTGGCTGGCAGCCCTGCTCGACCTGGCGGGCGACCGTGCGCACGATTTTTCGGGCGAGAGCCTGCGCCTGTCACGGCTGGAGGCGCTGCGCACCAGCGCCTCGCTGGGCGATGGGGTGGTCTGGGAGGGCGCGGCCAGCCTGCATGCCCTGGTGCAGCAACTGCAGGGGCAGGGCCAGTTGCCCGAGGTGCCGGTGCCCGCTGGCGTGCACGCGCAGTTGCGGCCGTACCAGCAGCAGGGGCTGAACTGGCTGCAGTTCCTGCGCGCCAACGGCCTGGCGGGCGTGCTGGCCGACGACATGGGCCTGGGCAAGACCTTGCAGACACTGGCCCACATCCAAATCGAGAAGGACGCCGGCCGCCTGGTGCAACCCGCACTGATCATTGCGCCCGTGAGCCTGATGGGCAACTGGGAGCGCGAGGCTGCGCGCTTCACCCCTGGCCTGCGCAGCGTGGTGCTGCACGGCAAGGAGCGCCACGCGCTGGCCGAAACCATGGCCGAGCACGACCTGGTGATCGCCCCGTACTCGCTGCTGCAGCGCGACCGCGAGCGCTGGCTGGAGGCGCGCTGGCACATCGTGGTGCTCGACGAGGCGCAGAACATCAAGAACGCCACCACCAACGCTGCCCAGGTGGTGGCGCAGCTGCAGGCCAACCACCGGCTGTGCCTGTCGGGCACGCCCATGGAAAACCACCTGGGCGAGGTCTGGAGCCTGTTCCACTTCCTGATGCCGGGCTTTCTGGGCAGCCAGCAGCGCTTTCGGGACCTGTTTCGCAACCCCATCGAACGCCAGGGCAGCACCGAGCGGCTGGCGCAGCTGCGCGCGCGCATCACCCCCTTCATGCTGCGCCGGGCCAAGGCGGTGGTGGCGCACGAGCTGCCGCCCAAGATCGAGACCGTGATGCCGGTGGACCTCTCGGGTGCCCAGGCCGACCTGTACGAGACCATCCGCCTGGGCATGGAAAAGACCGTGCGCGAAGCCCTGCACGCCAAGGGCCTGGCGCGTTCGCAGATCACCATCCTCGACGCACTGCTCAAGCTGCGCCAGGTGTGCTGCGACCCGCAGCTGGTGCCGCTGGAGGCGGCGCGCAAGGTGCATGCCTCGGCCAAGCTGGCGCAGCTGATGGAGATGCTGCCCGAGATGCTGGCCGAGGGCCGGCGCATCCTGCTGTTCTCGCAGTTCACGAGCATGCTCTCGCTGATCGAGGCCGAACTGTCGAAACACGGCCTGCCCTGGGTCAAGCTCACCGGTCAGAGCCAGAAGCGCGACGCCATCATCGACCGGTTCACCAGCGGCGAGGTGCCGCTGTTCCTCATCAGCCTGAAAGCCGGCGGGGTGGGGCTGAACCTGCCGCAGGCCGATACCGTGATCCACTACGATCCGTGGTGGAACCCCGCCGTGGAAGCCCAGGCCACCGACCGCGCCCACCGCATCGGCCAGACGCAGAGTGTGTGGGTGGTCAAGCTGGTGGCGCGCGGCACCATCGAAGAGCGCATTCTGGCCCTGCAGGAAAAGAAGGCGCAGCTGGCCGAGAGCCTCTACCAGGGTGCGGCCGGGCGCAAGCAGCCGCTTTTTACCGAAAGCGACCTGGCCGAGCTGCTGCAGCCGCTATCACTGTCGTAGCAGGTGGGCTGGGCTGCAGGGGCTGCGCGGGGCATTTCTCCGCGCAAACCCGCGCCGGGCGTTGTTCTGCCGCACATGCGGGGCATTTGCTGCGCAGTCGCGGCTGCGCAGCTTTGCAAATCAACACTTTACGGGCTACAATACGTTTCTCACGACCAAGCGGGCGGGTACCAACCGCCCGTTTTTTTTGGTCGTTTGCTTTTGGAGCTCGAAGCCTCTGGGGGTTATCGGGTTTTTTGTTTTTCCGGGATTGAATAGAACACGTGGCACTGCAGCAAGTCGTTGAACAAATCGTGATTGGCCTGGGGTATGACCTGGTGGAGATTGAACGCTCCGCCGGTGGTTTGCTGCGCATCACCATCGACTTGCCCTGGGTACAGCCTGCCGCCGATGCGCCCGCGCCGGTCGCCGAGCAGTACGTCACGGTCGAAGATTGCGAGAAGGTCACCCGCCAGCTGCAGTTTGCGCTGGAGGTCGACGGCGTTGAATACAAGCGCCTGGAAGTGTCTTCTCCCGGAATCGATCGACCCTTGCGCCACGAGCAGGACTTCGTGCGTTTCGAAGGCTCGATCATCGATATCACATTGAAGGCGCCCATCGGCGCGGCAGGTGCGGGGCAGGTGAATGCCACGCGCAAGAAATTTCGCGGCACGCTGGAGCGGGCCGAGGCAGGGGGCTGGCAGATCGTCTGGAGCGATGAGCCCGCTGTCAAGCCAGGTCAAAGAGTCAGCAAGAAGCGCGTGCCCGCCCCGTTGCAGGCGCTGGGCTTCACCTTGGATGAAACGCGGGAAGTCCGTCTGGCGCCCATTGTCGATTTCAAGGGGCGTGGCAACAAGGCAGGGGCTGAGCCCGCCTGAGCTGCAAGCAGGCTGCTGAATGAACTGGGCAGATGGCCGCCGCGTGCAGCCTTTGCCTGTCGGGTGATTGAACTAGGAGAGTCGTCGCATGAATCGCGAATTGTTGATGTTGGTTGAGGCCATTTCGCGCGAAAAGAACGTGGAGCTGGACGTGGTCCTGGGCGCCGTGGAATCGGCCCTGGCCCAGGCTACCAAGAAGCTGTACCAGGGCGAGGTGGACATTCGCGTGTCCGTCGACCGCGACAGCGGCAACTATGAGACTTTCCGCCGCTGGCTGGTGGTGCCTGACGATGCAGGCCTGCAGAACCCCGAAGCCGAAGAGCTGCTGATGGATGCCAAGGACCGCATCCCGGACATCGAAGTCGGCGAGTACATCGAAGAAGGCGTCGAGTCCGTGCCCATCGGCCGCATCGGCGCCATGGCCGCCAAGCAGGTCATCCTGCAGAAGATCCGCGACGCAGAACGCGAAATGCTGCTCAACGACTTCATGTCGCGCGGCGAGCGCATCTTCACCGGCACCGTCAAGCGCATGGACAAGGGCGACATCATCGTCGAGTCCGGCCGCGTGGAAGGCCGCCTGCGCCGCAGCGAGATGATCTCCAAGGAAAACCTGCGCAGTGGCGACCGTGTGCGCGCCATGATCATGGAGGTGGACCTGACGCTGCGCGGCGCACCCATCATCCTGTCGCGCTCGGCCCCCGAGTTCATGATCGAGCTGTTCCGCCAGGAAGTGCCCGAGATCGAGCAGGGCCTGCTCGAGATCAAGAGCTGCGCCCGTGATTCGGGCTCGCGTGCCAAGATCGCCGTGCTCTCGCACGACAAGCGCGTGGACCCCATCGGCACCTGCGTCGGCGTGCGCGGCACCCGCGTGAACGCGGTGACCAACGAGCTCGCTGGCGAGCGCGTGGACATCGTGCTGTGGTCCGAAGACCCGGCCCAGTTCGTGATCGGTGCGCTGGCCCCGGCCAACGTCTCGTCCATCGTGGTGGACGAGGAAAAGCACGCCATGGACGTGGTGGTGGACGAGGAAAACCTCGCCATCGCCATCGGCCGCGGCGGTCAGAACGTGCGCCTGGCGTCCGACCTGACCGGTTGGAAGATCAACATCATGGACGCTGCCGAATCGGCGCAGAAGCAGGCCAACGAGTCTGATACTGCTCGCAAGCTGTTCATGGAAAAGCTCGATGTGGACGAGGAAATCGCCGACATCCTGATCTCCGAAGGTTTCGCCAGCCTGGAAGAAGTGGCCTATGTGCCACTGCAGGAAATGCTGGAAATCGAAAGCTTCGACGAAGACACCGTCAATGAGCTGCGCGCCCGTGCCAAGGATGCGCTGCTCACCATGGAAATCGCCCGTGAGGAAAGCGTGGAAGAGGTCTCCCAGGACCTGCGCGACCTCGAAGGTCTCACCCCGGAGCTGATTGCCAAGTTGGCCGAAGGCGGTGTGCACACACGTGACGACCTGGCCGATCTGGCCATTGATGAGCTGACCGACCTGACCGGGCAGTCCGCAGATGAAGCCAAGGCCTTGATCATGAAGGCGCGCGAACACTGGTTCGCGGGGCAGCAAGAGTAAGGGTCAGGGAGGCACGAACCACATATGTCCAGTAACACTGTCGCCGAGTTCGCAAGCGAACTCAAGAAATCACCTGAAACCCTGCTCGACCAGCTCAAGGCTGCCGGCGTGGGCAAGGCCGCCCCATCGGACGCGCTGACCGAGTCCGACAAGCAAAAGCTGCTCGTGTACCTGCAAAACAGCCATGGCACCGCCGCTGTCGACCGCAAGAAGATCACGCTGACGAAGAAGTCCACCAGCGAGATCAAGCAGGCCGATGCCACCGGCAAGGCACGCACGATCCAGGTGGAAGTGCGCAAGAAGCGCACCTTCATCAAGCGCGATGACGGCGTGGAGGGCTCCCCCGAGTCCGAAGACACCGTGGTCGAGGAAGCCGCTGTCTCGAGCGAAGACCTCGAGCTGTCGCGCCGCGAAGAAGAAGCGCGCCGCCAGGCCGAGCTGATCCGCCGCCAGGAAACCGAGCTTGCCGAAAAGCGTGCCGAACGCGAAGCGCGCGAACAGCGCGAACGCGAAGCCGAAGAGCGCGCTGCCGCCTATGCGGCCCAGGAAGCCGAGAAGAAGGCCCAGGCCTCTGCCGTCAAGCAGGAAGCCACGCGTGAGCAGGCGGCCGAAGCCGCTGCGCGCACCGCTGCCCAGGTCGAAGCCCGCGAAAAGGCTGCTGCCGAGTCCAAGGCCCGCTCCGACGAGGAATCGGCCCGCGCGGCCGACCTCGATGCCCGCCGCCGCAAGGCCGAAGCCGAGGCTGCCGCGATCCGCTCCATGATGGCAACGCCCAAGAAGGCGGTCATGGTCGCCAAGAAGCCCGAGGAACCCAAGCCCGTGGCCAAGCCCGCGCTGGCTGGCGACGCCAAGAAGGGCACGCTGCACAAGCCCGCCGTGGGCACGGGCACCGGCCCGGCACGCCCTGGCGCACCGGCTACGGCAGCAGCGCCTGGCGCC